>CAYYNB010000007.1:0-72720 GCA_964472565.1 uncultured Anaerolineaceae bacterium | reverse complement strand
GACAGCGCCTGAGTGGCCAGTGAACGAGCCGACTCATCGAAGACCGTCGAGGTCAGTTCGCCCGCGATCTTGTACATGTTGGGGTTCATCAGCAGCAGCCCCTGGGAAGCGGTAAAAGTCGTGCTGAGCGCACCCGTCGTGAGCGCACCATGCACCGCACCTGCTGCCCCACCTTCGGACTGCATTTCGACGACGGAGGGAACCGTTCCCCAAATATTTGTCTCATTAGCTGCCGAGAATTCATCCGACAGTTCACCCATCGGTGAGGACGGAGTGATGGGATAAATTGCAATCACTTCACTGAGGGGATGGGCAATTTTTGCCGCAGCGGTGTTGCCGTCAATCGTCACCATATGGCGAGGTGAGTTACCGTTAGACATTCAATCCTCCTGTGACCTCCACAATTCAAGACCACAAGCTCAATGTGGAGGAGGCTAACCGCTTGTGATCATTATGACGAGCGAGTAAACAACGTTGAAAAGATACAGCACAAAAGCCGCGTAAAGCAGCATTGTGTAACCCTAAACTACCGCCTAAAGTCTAAACACTTTGGAGAGGCACCAGTAGTGTGAATTGTCGTAATAAAGTAGATGAGTGTCACTTTTGTTGCGTTATAATCGGACTGGGTTTCACATGCAAGGACAGGGTGTTATGCAACGGTTGGTTTTATTCGATATTGACGGAACGCTGCTCTATACAGGCGGGTGTGGGCGCGCGGCTACCCGGCTGGCGCTGGTGGATGTGTTTGGAACAGTGGGCAAGGTTGATCATGTGAATTTCGCAGGGAAAACAGATTGGCAGATTATTCTGGAATCGGTGGGCGGCGAGATATCACACGAAGAGATTGCGGCCCGCATTGACCACTATAACGATACGGTAGCCCGCTGTCTGAATTCAATAATCCACCAATTCCCGATTCGGGCGTGCGAAGGGGCGATTGAGGTCGTACACACACTGGCGCAAAACCCGGACGTGGTGATCGGATTGGTCACAGGCAATATGTCCTCGTTGGTTCCGGTCAAATTGCGCGCGGCGGGGTTTGATCCGGTGGATTTTAAGATCGGCGCGTTTGGTTCGGAAGGGTGGGAACGCCCGATGCTGCCGCCGCTGGCACTGGAACGAGCCAGAGCGTATGCGGGGGTTGATTTTGCACCGGATCAGGTGGTGATCATCGGTGATACACCGGGCGATGTCGCGTGTGCAGCCAGCATCCAGGCGCGAACAATTGCGGTAGCAACCGGGCCTTATACGGTTGAGCAGCTCACCGCCTGCCAGCCGGATTATGTGTTTCCGTCGATGGCAGATTACGAACAAGTGCTGGCGGCTATTCTGAAGAACGGACACCTTGACTGATTCCACCAGACTGCGATGGTTGGGTATGATCCTGACATTCGCAGGGTTGGTTTGCATTGGCGGCGGTGTTGTACTGGTTATGTGGCGCGTGGTGGAACCCGACAAGGCGATTGTGCTGCCGCCGGGATTTGAAGTGGAGAGCACGCCTACGCCGGGTTATCTGGGAACGCCGCTGCCGCTGCCACCGCTGCCAACCGATGTGGCTGTCGCCATGCTGCCTGTCAGTGATCCGCCGACAGCACAGCCGACGCCTAAACCCACGCTTACACGTGGAGCAACGCTAACGGCGATTTCCACAATGCGCCCATCCGTGACCGCGACAGCTACCGCGACATTTACAGAAACAGTACCATTCACCGCCGTTCCTACAACTCGTTTTCCGACGGCGAGTTCCACAAGACCACATCCTCATACACCAACAAGCACGAGTACCACTACGCCAACTCGGACACCCACTCAAACGGCGACCCTGACAGCGACACCCAGCACTACACCGAGTCCCACACCTACATTCCGGCGCACGCAACCAGCGAGGATTCCAGATCGTATTCTTATTGACGCGATTGGCCTGGATGCGCCGATCAAAGCGGTGGGCCAGCATTCGGTCACTATCGATAAGCTGGTTTACAGCCAGTGGGATGTGCCGAACGAATACGCGGTTGGATGGCACAACAGTTCCGCGTCACTGGGCACTGCCGGAAATACGGTGCTGAACGGGCACCATAATGTGTATGGCGAAGTATTCCGGTATCTGGTGGCGCTCAAACCGGGAGAGCGGATTGTTCTGGAAGCGAAAGGCACACGGTTTGAGTATGTGGTCACGCAGATCATGGTGCTGGTGGAAGAAGGCCAACCCATCGAGGTACGGCGGGAGAATGCGCGATGGATATTGCCTACCGCCGACGAACGTGTTACGCTCATAACATGCTGGCCTTACACATCCAATGTTTATCGTCTGGTCGTTGTGGCACAGCCAACTGCACTGTACAAACGAGAAGATCATGTGCCTTAAACATGAGGAAATCACATGTTTCAGTTTCTAGCACTTCTATTGGCACCCATTTTGAATTTTCCGTTGATTCGCCGCGTTCGCCGGAATCATGGGCTGGAACATGCGACGATTCATGTCTTGAGCCATCATGTCAAAAATCTGGTGGTGGCGGGACGCTCCACAATGAGCGGGTTTTACCTGTACGGGAATGTGCATACGAACGAAGTCGAAACGGCAGTTGCTGAAGCTCTGCGGCGGATGAAGGATGGCGAGCAAAATCTGGCTATTCATCCGAACTGCGGCACGGGATTGGTCACGGCAGGGGTGATGACCAGTGTCGCGGCACTGGCCGGAACCAGCGGGATGAAGTCTGGAATTCTGGAACGAATCACGCGCCTGCCTACGATTATTATGCTCTCCACGATGTCGTTGATTCTGTCACAGCCGGTTGGTCTGTCGCTGCAACAGCATTTCACCACGCTGGGTGATCCCGGTAATATGCAAGTGGTGAACATCAACCGCTATGAATTCACGGTGCCATTGGCCGGGCAGCGTGTCACGGTCCATTTCGTCAAAACGGCAAACGGTTAATGAGCCGACGAATCCCTACCTTTTATGTTTTTCATGGGCCGGATGAATTCAGTCTGCGCGCCCAACTTCAAAATCTGCGGAGCGCGATGGGCGATCCATCGATGGCGGATTTGAATACGACGGTGTTTGATGGAAAACAAGTCTCTGCCGCTGAAGTGTTGGCAGCAGCGAGCGCGATGCCCTTTCTCAGTGACAAACGGCTGGTCATTGTGGAGGGGATGCTGACATGGCTGGCGCGTAAGGGATCCGGGAAAACCGGCAAGGCGCAGCTTGATGATCTTGTGGCCGGGCTGCCGCAACTGCCCGACTTCGCGCGGGTGGTGTTTGTCGAACCAGGGACGCTCTCGGAAAGCAATGCGATTCTGAAACTGGCAAAAAATGAACCGAATGGCTACCACAAGCTGTTCGATCCACCGCGTAACCCGGCGCAGTGGATCATCACCCAGGCGCGCGACGTGTACGGCACACCGATTGTGCCGCAAGCGGCAACTGCACTGGCGCTGGTGCTGGCTCATGATGATCAGGTTGATTTACGCGCGGCAGACAGTGAGATCGCCAAACTGGCAACGTATGTCAACTTTGAACGCCCGATCACGGAAGCGGATGTAGCGCTGCTCACGCCATACCGGGCGGAAGCGGATGTCTTCGATATGGTGGATGCACTGGGAAAACGAGACGGTGCAACGGCGCTCAAACTGCTGCACCGACTGCTTGAAAATGACGAGGCGCTGCGCTTGTTCGGCATGATTGTGCGGCAGTTCCGACTGCTGCTGCTGGCGCGCGAGTATCTGAATGAAGGCGGGACTCCCAAACAGATTGGGCAGGCGATTGGCGTGCATCCTTATGTTGGGGAAAAACTGGCGCAGCAAGTCCACGCGTTTACACTTGGTCAAATTGAACAAATCTATCATAACCTGCTGGAGATTGACACCGGGATCAAAACGGGCAAAGTCGATGATGTGCTCGCCTTAGATCTGTTTTTTGCGGGTATTTCCTCATAAATTTCCTATCCTCCGTTTAAATTGAATTTATAAAAACGCGGTAGCCTTTGAGAAACTTCTCAAGCGCAATCTGCGTATAGCTAGATGTAATAGTTGGCAGGCTACTAACCGCTAGAAACACTTCGTTGCCGAAGCCTGCCCATGGAGGATTTCATGAGCACACAGGTATTGGAAGTCATCGGGCGAATCGATGGATCGGGGAATACCCAATTGACCCAGGTGCTTGATCACGCCCTCGGAAATGGATTTCGCAGTCTGGTTCTGGAACTGAGCGGGGTCGAGTATATTAACAGCGCGGGCCTGCGCGAACTGGTCGCGCTTTTCAAGCGGGCGCAGGAAAAAGGCGGAAAACTGAGCATTGCCAACCCGTCCGAACGGGTCAAAACGCTGTTGGAACTGGTCGGGCTGGATACGGTGATGGAGATTCAGTATTCAGCAGGCAAACCCCTGGGCACTCGTATCCAACCCTCAGTTTACTATGCCTGATTCCCGACTGCACGTAACAAGCGGGTTAAATCGTCGGGATGATCTTCTGCGATCCAGACTTTGCCATGACCAACGCCAATTGCTGCCGGGTTGAGTGCCAGAACTTTGCGGGCGCTCTGCTCGGCGGCGGCACGGCTGTAGGTCATCGGGGGTAAGGTCAGCGTCAACTGCTTTAGATTGTTAAACAAGTCTCCGGCAAAAAGAATCCGCTCCGGTTCCCAGTAATAGACAAAATGATCGGGTGTGTGTCCGGGAGCAGCCAGGGCACGAATGCCGCCGCCCAGATTCAACACTTCGCCATCTTCCACGACATGATTGACAAGCGTTGGACTGCGCAAAACATAAGCAGCCGTATTGGTCATTAAATTCAGCGGCGGGATCATATGGGGCGGCGACTGGCGGCTTTCGATGTAATGCGCCGATTCAGCACCAGCATAGATAGGCGCGCCGGTGGCATTGGCGATAGCTTTTAAGCTGCCAATGTGGTCGATGTCGGCATGCGTGACCAAAATCGCCTTCAAATCATAGGGTTGGTGCCCAAGCTGGCGAATGGCCTGCAACACCTTTTTTTTGGCACCGATCATCCCGGCATCAACCAGAACGAGTCCGTCGCCATACTCCAATAAATGAAGATTGACCATTTTCAGGTTCAAAACCAGGGTTCGTGACATTGCAAGTCCCTTCTATAAATATTTTCCATACTCATTATGCGCTGAAGTAGGGATTCACGGCCAGCATCTATGTTAAAATTGGAGTGCTGATTAAATTTAGGAAGGAGTTTTTTATGCTGTGGATTGACGAAGAAATCGCGCATTTGAAGGAACAGGGACTATTCAACACCATCCGCACCCTGAGCAGTCCGCAGGGGGCATGGTTAGTGGTGGATGGAAAGCGCGTTCTGAACTTCTCGTCGAACAATTACCTGGGATTGGCGAACCATCCGCGATTGATCGACGCGGCGAAAAAAGCCATGGATACGCATGGACTCGGCCCGGCGGCGGTGCGAAGTATCGCGGGGACGATGGATTTACATATCCAGCTTGAACAACGGCTGGCTACGTTCAAAGGCGCAGAGGCGGCGATTACGTTCCAGAGCGGGTTCACGGCGAACCTGGCTACCATCGCGGCACTGGTGGGGAAAGGCGATATTATTTTTTCGGATGAGTTGAATCACGCCAGTATTATTGACGGATGCCGCCTGTCGGGGGCGAAAATTGTGCGGTTCGCGCATGCATCGCCGGATGATCTGCGACAGCAAATCGCCAATACCACCGAGTACGGGCGGCGGATGATCATTACAGACGGCGTTTTCAGCATGGATGGTGATATTGCGCCGCTGCCGGAGATCGCGGAGATTGCGCAGGAACACGGGATTTTGCTGATGGTGGATGATGCGCACGGCGAAGGTGTGATGGGTAAGGGCGGGCGCGGCATCGTTGATCATTTTGGGCTGCATGGCAAAGTGGATATTGAAATCGGCACGATGAGTAAGGCGTTCGGTGTGGTCGGCGGGATTGTCGCGGGGCGGCAGGCGATCATTGATTGGCTGCGGCAGCGTGGACGGCCATTCCTGTTCAGCAGCGCGATGACGGTGCCGGATGTGGCCGCGTGTCTGGCGGCGGTGGATGTGCTGGAAGAAAGTACAGCGCTGGTAGACCGGCTGTGGAGCAATGCGGCATATTTCAAGACGGGGATGAACAACCTGGGCTTTAACACCGGACATACCCAAACGCCGATTGTCCCGGTAATGTTGGGTGAAGCTCCGCTGGCACAGCAGTTCAGCAAGCGGCTGTTCGAGACGGGCGTGTTTGCGATGGCGATTGGGTATCCAACCGTTCCGCAAGGCAAGGCGCGGATTCGCGTGATGAACAGCGCCACACACAGCAAAGATGATCTGGATCGGGCACTCGGTATTTTCGCGCAGGTGGGGCGCGAATTAGGTGTGATTTAGGCAAAACCAAGTTTGATCTAAGGTTGACCTTAGATCAAACTTATTTTCCTAGCCGCCTGTGCCCACCCATCCTACACCGAATAGATCGCTGATTAGCCTTCGATAAACGCGGCTACGTCCTGTTTGCTGACGGAGGCTACCGCCATGACATGATCGCCTGCGCCGTAGTAGATCAGGTATTCCGATTCAGTTTCAACGCCGCCGTCAGTAAACACCACATTCGGCACATCACCGAAATATTCCCAGGGGGTTGACGGACAAAGAATGGGATCAATCTGGCGCTTGAGCACCTTCGATGGATCGTTCAGATCGAGCAGGGCGATTCCCAGGCAGTAAATACGATCTTCGGCAAAGCCATGATAGAAAAACAGCCAGCCCGCATCGGTGCGGAACGGTGGTCCACCTGCGCCAATGCGAATGCCATCCCATAGACCGGGGCGCGGGCGCATAATGATCTGGTGGTCGGTCCAGTGCAGCAGATCATCCGAGTAGGCTAACCAGATGTCGGGCACACGGCGGTGAAACATGACATACCGCCCGCCGATTTTTTCGGGAAACAGCGCGGCGTCCTTGTTGTCTTCGTCCGGCAGGACTACGCCCATCCGTTCCCAGTGGAGCAGATTGGTGCTGCGGGCCAGCGAGACGCGGGTACCATGCGGCGAATAGGCGGTGTAGAGCATGTAAAACACATCATCGATCCGGGTAATGCGCGGGTCTTCAACGCCGAAGATTTCGTATTCAGTGCCGGGTGACAAAACCGGTTCCTGCAAACGGTTAAAGTGATAACCATCGGTGCTGATCGCACAACCGATGCGGGAAAGGCGATCTAACCCCTGCGCCCGGTAGTGCATGTAAACCAGGCCATTGAATTCAACGGCGGCGGCGTTAAACACATTCGCGTTTTCCCAAATGTTATGGGTCGAAGGCAACAAGATCGGATTGCCTGGAAAGCGCGTTAATTTGAGAGTCATCCTTTTAGCTCCTGCGTAGGTGGTCTTAGGCTGCACCAATATTTTCTTTACCCCATCCTCCCCTGCCCCTTCCCCAAGGGAAGTCAAACTCACAGGATGTGGGGGATTATTTTCTTGGATCGGCATCATTCGGTTTCTGCTATGGTTACGACGCCGGTTGACGTGTCGTAAGTTAAAGTTAGTGCGGCTCCATCCGGCCCGGTGAAGA
Source organism: uncultured Anaerolineaceae bacterium (assembly GCA_964472565.1). GTDB lineage: Bacteria > Chloroflexota > Anaerolineae > Aggregatilineales > Aggregatilineaceae > DATAMF01. The sequence goes on along the minus strand of CAYYNB010000007.1, from coordinate 65,168 downwards.
TGCGCTGGGCAACAACAGGCTGGATCAGGAAACCATCGATTACAGCGCGGCGGCTGGGTTCGGTGCCCGCATAGGTCAGGCTTAAGGTGTGCGATCCAGCTTCCAGCGAAACAGGGCTACTCCCTACCTGATCCAGCCACAAGTAGCGGCGGTCAGGAGCCGTATTGGAAGGCAGGACGATCTGTTCGCCTGTATCCAGCGTGATACCTAGCGCTATCGCATCAGTGCCCCCCGCAAGGATAGACTCCGCGCCGCCCAGCGCATCGAGATCACTGAGTGTGTTAATCAGGATCAGATCGGGCAGATTAGAGGCGGTATCGGGATCAGTTCCGGTCAGGTCCAGAAACGAATCGCCGCCAATACCACGCCCGATTTCGATGCCGACTATTTTGCCGACTGCGGGATCATCAATTCCCAGCGAGCGCAGAGGAAGCACGGCCTCGTACACGTAACCGCCGCCCGACTCGAAGGGCTTCCAGGCGAGTTGGGCATTGGGGAGCCATGCCGAAGCGACCCAATCCCACACTTGGGGACCATCGGGCGTTTGGGCCAGGGTAAACTTGGAACTGAGAAACGATCCACGCCCCATGCCGTCGATATAACCCCACAGTGCGTCCTGCTGCCAGACGCCAGGGCCGATCTGATCCTGTTCATGCACGGGATCGCGAACGGTTGCGGCGAGATACAGATTTGTATCATCCCACATGAACTGGACATCAAAACTGTCGATGTCCGGGCCGCGCCAGATCGACGCGCCGCGCAAAAACTGGCGGGCGGTATTGGCGGAGAAGATGGGAACATCTGCCCATTCGTCCAGATGGCCATCGACGGTGATCGGGGCTGGGGCGTGCAAGGCAACCAACTGCAATTCTTTGGCGTTGATGGCTTCGCGCTGGTGGGCGGCGTAAATCCAATAGTCGCCAGCGTAAGGAACTTCAAAATCGACGGCTAGTACATCGCCTGCACCTAAGCTGTAATACTGCTTACTGCTGAAGTAAGACTCCCCGGTCCAGTCGCGGGTGCGGAAGTCAGGTTTCCCAGCGGTTTTGTAGCCATATTCCGCTTCGAGCAGGAGGTACGGGCGGACGCTGGTTTGGGTGTAGAAGAGATATTTAGAAGCTACCGGGTCGGGCTGGACCACCAGCAGCGCCATGAGCGCCTCAATGGTGGATTCCGCGCCGGAATTCAGATTGACGCGCCACGAAGTCGTGCCTTGAATGCCATCGTAGCAGCGCCCGGTTTCGGGATCGTACATCGGGACGCCCGCCATGTTGTTGCCGAAAAACCAGGAGGCGGCTAACCCGGCATAACGTGCATAGTTTTCGTTGCCTGTCGCGCGGTAGAGCGCCATATAACCCTGGACCAGCATATCGGTGCCATAAGCGATTTGGGCGGCACGGCGTGGCAGAATGCCGATTTCGTTGATCTGCTCAAAGGCTAACTGGCGCATGAGAAAAGTATTGGCTTCGAGCGCTGCCGAGTCGATCCAATCCTGGCGATTCAGGGCCGCACCCGCTTCGGCCAGGGCATGAACCTGATGACTGCCCCAGGCGTGCCAGTAGCCGGGCGCGTTGGTCGTCACCGGATGCATGCCAAAGGGGTAGGTCTGGCTGTCGCCCAGGTGATACGCCGCAATGCCGTCAGCAATATATTCGATCAGCTTTTGGGTGTCGGGATTCGGATCGCTGCGATAGTAGGACGTGAGCGCCAGCAGGGCCACCGATGACTCGTCGGCGGCACCGTTGGGAATCCAGGCGGGGATACTGAATTCGTGAACCTGGCTGTATTTGCCATAGTTATCGGGCGGATTGGCGGCGGCAAGGGCAGACTCAGTGAGCTTGTAGCGAGTCTGGAGTTCGGCAGCATAGTCAGGATCAACCTCATTGAAAACGCGATACCCCTCGGCCAGCGCCCACAGGCTGCGCATGGCCCACCAGCCCAACGATTTGTAGCTGGTCGCGCCGTCGATATTGATGGTGCCGTCGCGATCCAGCACGAAATTGTGGAACGTGCCGTCTTCATTCTGCACATGCAGCACAAAATTCAGACATAACCGGGCTTGTTCGAGTGCGTGTTCATCCCCGGTCTGCTCGTAGTACCACAGGTAAACCAGCGCCGCGCGGGCAACATCATCGACTGCCGAAATGCCTTCGCCCGCCGCATCTACCCATTCATATTCCGGGTGTTCGGAGTAAATATGGACAATCGCCACCGGGAGATCATCAAAGGTGGCCGATTCGGTTAAAAATAACAGGTGTTCGAGATTCACTAATCCATTGCGCATCGGATCATCTTGCGCGGCTGGAACACGCGCGGGGTGTAACAACACCATTGGCAGAATTATCAAATTCAATCCATAAAAGAGACGCTTAACCATCCGTTTTAGCCTTTGACTGCTCCCACATTCAAGCCTTCAATGAAGTAACGCTGGGCGGCGAAAAACAGGACCAGGATCGGCAAGGCCATCATGGTCGCCATCGCCATCATATAGTGAAACTTGGGCGCTTCTTTGGAGAGCGACTGCTGGAAAAACTGGATCGACAGGATCAAGGGGAACATCTGAGTCGTATTCAGATAGATCAGCGGCGCTTCAAAGTTGTTCCAGTTGCCCTGAAATGACAACACACCAATTGCCAGAAAAGCCGGTTTGACCAATGGCAGCATCACGAAGAAAAAGGTCTGGATCGGATTCGCGCCATCGATGGTTGCCGCCTCTTCCATTTCACGCGGGATAGTCATAAAAAACTGGCGCAGCAAAAAGACATAGGATGGCCCCCACGCAAACCACGCGGGCACAGTCATTGGGTCGTAGGTATTGAGCCGCCCTAATTCTTTCCAGATCAAAAAGGCGGGGACACGAGTCAGGGTGGCCGGGATCATCATCGTGGAGAGCATGATAAAAAAGATCAGATTGCGGCCTTTAAACTCGAAGCGCGCAAAACCATAGGCAACCACTGCCGCGCTGAACATCTCCGCGAACATGGCGAGAACCGTGATAAACAGGGTGTTGCCGATAATGCGCCAGAAGGTCAGGCCGGGCGCAATACTGCCCAGTCTTTCCCAGGCGTCCACGTAGTTTTCAAGTTGGAGCGGTTTGGGAATCCAGATGGGCGGCTGGGCAAAGGTCTGTTTTTCGGTCTTCAGGGAAGTTGAGAGCATCCAGAAGAACGGAATCAAAACAATCAGCGCCCCGATCACCAGCAAACTGTAGATGAGGATGCGCTGAAGCAGGCGTTGAATCTGGCGGCGCTGCGCCAGCGGATCACGGATCGCTTCGATGGGTTGAGTTTGAGCCGTCATCACACTATCCCTCTTCACGCTTTCCGCCTTCATAGAAGACCCATGCCGCCGACGAACGGAAAATGAACAGGGTCAGGAGAATGATCAACAGTGCGACCATCCAGCCGAGCGCCGAGGCATACCCCATACGTCCAAAATTGAAGGCCTCATTATAGATAAACCAGTTGACAAACCAGCCATCTTCGCGCTTGGTGGGGATGAAGGCCTGTTGGGTCATCAGTTGGAGCGCGGCAATTGTCCCGGTGACAAGGGTGTAAAACAGCGCCGGACTGAGCATCGGCAGCGTGACCCGGCGGAATTTGACCCAAGCACCTGCTCCATCAATCGATGCCGCTTCGTAGAGTTCGGTGGGAATATTTTTGAGTCCTGCCAGCAAGATCACCGTATTGGCACCAAAGACGCCCCACATGCCCATGATCACAAAGGATGGGAGCACCAGCTTAGCATCAGTGAACCAACCCAACGGTTCAGCATCAAACAGTTCATAAATGGGTTTGAGCGCGCTGTTAATGAGTCCGGTGGTGGGTGCGAACAGCCAGAACCACAGCAGCGCCGTCGCTGCGGCAGGCAGTACGGCAGGCAGGTAGTAGAGCGTGCGCCAGATACCGACTCCTTTCACCTTTTGATTCAGCAGCAGGGCGACGGCTAACGCGCCGATTAGCCCCAATGGAACGTTGATCAGGGCGTAGCGCAAGGTAAGCGAGAGTGCCTTATAGAAATACTGGTCCGTTGCGCCGACCACATAGGTTTTGTCGCCCCACGAAAACCGGTCCATTTCACGGTAGCGGACAGTTTCGGGGGTATTGCCCTCCATTTTACCCAGCACTTGCAGGGAACGTTCGCCCTCTTTGAGTTCCACGATTTTGATCGAGAGGGCACGTTTATAGTTAAAAAGCGGATCGTCCAGTTTCTTGGGGTTATCCCAAAGAATGTCGTATTCCGTAAAACTCAGGTAAAAGGAGATCAGGATCGGGAAGAGTATGAAACCTAAAAAGCCCACTATCCAGGGCAGAACCAGGGTGAATCCGGTTGCGGCGTTGCGCTTGACACCGACAAAACGCAGCAGCCGGTACACGATAAACATGAGAATCCCCAACGCTAGCGCCACACCGATATAACGCAGCAGTGTAGGATAATAAGAGGCAAAGGCCCCAGGATCGCCCTTCACGGGGCACCTCCTTATAGAAAAGCAGGAGCGTGAATGACGCCCCTGCTGTCAGTCGAATGGTGGAAATTATTCGGTTGGCAGAACATCCTGAAGCAGGATGGCTGCGTCGGCTGCGAGGTTTTCGACAATATCTTCGTCATGGAACAGTGGAGCCTGGAAATCTTCCCAGAAGATGGTGCTCCATTCGGAGAACTTGGGAATGATCCGGAAAGCGCGCATATACGGCACAGCCTGAATGATCGCTTCGGCGCTGGCTTCTTTGCGAGGTTCAGACGCAATAAGATGTTCAACGGTGGCTTGCGAGACGCGCGGCGATACGATCTTCCAGTTTTGGATACCTTCAGTCAACGCGATCAGAGCTTCATAGGCTTCCTGGGGATGTTCGGTCTTGGAATTGATCACCGTCGCAGCACTCCAGGCAAAGGTCGTGTTTTCGCCGTTTACACCCTGCGGCACGGGAGAAACGCCCACATTCAAGCCTTCGACACGATCCAGGTCATCGGCAGCGCCGCCCATAAACATGGCGACGGTGCCCGCCTTAAACATTTCTGCCGAACCTTGCTCGGCAATGGTTTGTTCGGAGGGGCAGCATTCTTCGTTGTAGATCATGCCGGCGTAGAACTGCGCCCCGGCCATTGCTTCGGGAGTATCGATGGGAGAAGACTGGAGGTCTTCGCTGATAACTTCGCCACCAAACGACCAGATAAACATGTGGATAGGCGGCCAACTGTTCATGGTGAAACCATAGTGTTCTTCGTTGGTCAGGGTCACAGCGGCTTCGCGGAACTGGTCCCACGTCCAGTCGGCAGTGGGGTATTCCACACCCATTTCATCAAAAATGTCTTTGTTGTAGTACAATACCACAGGCGCGGCGATCCAGGGCAAGCCATACACCCCGTCGTTAAGGGCAACAATCTGCCAGATACCAGGGAAGTAATCGTCAGAGTTTGCCACATCGCGGGTATCGGCTGCAAGATACTCCGAAATATCGAGCAGCACGCCATCAAAGGCCCAGGACATGTGGTCTTGATCGAGCCAGAACAGGTCTGGTCCTGTTTCGCCCGCCAATTCGGTTTGCAGTTGGGTGTAGTAGTCGGCTGGCTGCGGCTCGTAGATAATTTCGAACGAGTCTGAGTTGGCGTTGACTTCGTCTACGATAACCTGAAATTCAGCCGCCTCATCCACACCAGCCCAGTTGGTAATCCGCAGTTGGACTTTATCCTGGGCCTGGGTGGTCTGGATGGTTGTGGGCAGCATAGCCAACACCAATGCCGCCAAAAGAATGATACGCAGGTACTTCTTCATGTTTTACATCTCCTCATTAAACCTATTTAAAAAAGGGACGGTTGAAAGGCTTGTAAAAACACGCTCCTTCCTTTCTACTCAAGCCTGAGTCTTAACTCCCTTGATCCATAAAAACTGATTCTTCGCCGGGGGGACAACCACATGATTGACGCACGATCAGTTCGGCTCCTAAACGGAGTTGAAAACCGGGAGAACCACCACGCTCGATAACGTCAATCAGGCGGCGGGCAGCTTGAATTCCCGTCTCATGTTTAAACATGCGCACGGTGGTGAGTGGGGGTTCGTGCAGCGGTCCCCAGGTGACATTATCAAAACCGACAAAAGCGACATCTTCGGGAACACGACGCCCGCTGTCTTTCGCCGCGCGAATCGCGCCGACAGCCGTTGCATCATTAACCGCGACCACTCCTTCTAAATCCGGGTAGCGTTCGAGCGCTTCCAGCATGGCAGCATAACCGGTATTCACGGTTGTATCGGGCATGAAGATGGTGCAGGGGTCCTGGTTGATTTCGTGCAGCGCCAATTCGTACCCCTGGCGGCGTTCACGACTGCTGAACCAGTCGGCAGGGCCGGAGAAAAATACCAGTTTGCGCAAATGATGGGCGGTGATCAGGTGGTGTGTGGCGCGGTAAGTGCCGCGCACGTTATCACACACCACCGCATCCAATTCTGTTTCCTGAAGCAAATTATCGACCAGTACGAGCGGAATATGGCTGCGGTAGAGTTCGATGATAAAGGAAGCTTTGAGCGCCGGGCCAACCAGCACCAGACCATCCACACGCTGTTCGGTAATCAGCGGGAAACGCAAGCCGTCGGCCATTGTTTCGAGATCAACAAAGGTTGTGATGACGTGATAACCGCGCTGACGAGCTTCCTGATCGATACCTTGTACAATTTGGACATGATAACTGGAAATGGGCTGCGGGCTGTGATAGTAGGTGACACAGCCTAATGTAAAGGTGCGAGATGTGGCGAGGCTTTTGGCCGCTACATTGGGGGTGTAGCCCATTTCGCGCGCAATGCGCAGAATTTCTTTACGGGTCTCAGGGTTGACACCAGGGCGATCATTTAAGGCCCGTGATACGGTTGCGGTGGAAACACCTGCCAGTTCAGCAATTTCTTGGAGGCTGGGCTTCATGGTGCCAACTCCTAAAATTAAAACTAAAAACGCTGCAATTTTGGATGGAAAATGATCGTAAGCGCTTACGATAAAAATACAACGAATTACATTAAGTGTCAAGCAAGTTAACAAATGCCTCGATCAAAATCTAGAATAAATGTTCAGCCATTCGATGGTATAATAAGTGGCGTGCAAGGAGGTGGCATGGTTAATCTTGCGACACGCCAAAATTTGCCGTCGTTATCCACAACATTTGTGGGTAGAACTGATGAAGTGCTGGAACTGGCGCAGCGGTTAGATGATCCGCAGTGCCGGCTGCTCACGCTGGTTGGACCCGGAGGAATCGGTAAGACTCGCCTTGCAATTGAAATTGCAAAACGCAAACTGGAAACGTTCGAGGACGGTATTTATTTCGTTCCGCTGGCTCCCATCTCGAATCCAGAAGATATTGCGTCGGTCATCATCGAATTTACGCAGTTGCAAATTCAGGACTCCTGCTGCGAGATGCACAGCAAACTGTTTGAGTATTTGCAGGATAAAGCGGTTCTGCTGGTCCTGGATAATTTTGAGCATGTGCTGGAAGGGGTCGATCTGGTCGCGGAGATTCTGGATCATGCCCCTCGCGTAAAAATTCTGGCAACGTCACGCGAAGCATTAAACCTGCAAACCGAATGGCTGCATCAGGTTCATGGGTTGGCGATTCCGGTCAATGGCGATACAGCCCCGCTGGAGTATTACAGCGCCGCGCAGCTTTTTGCGGAACGGGCGTGCCATATCCAGGATAACTTTTCAGCGGAGGAAGTTCGAGACAGCATTATCCGCATTTGCCAGCAAGTAGAAGGGATGCCGCTGGCGATTGAACTGGCGGTAAGCTGGCTGAAAACGCTGACACCTGCCGATATTGCGGCGGAGATCGCGCGGAACGTGGATATTCTCACGTCACGTGCACGTGGAGTAGCCGAGCGCCATCGCAGTGTACGAGCGGTGTTCAACCATTCGTGGGAACTGCTGACCGCTGATGAGCGCGATGTCTTCCGTAAACTTTCAGTTTTTCGGGGCGGTTTTACGCGCGAAGCGGCCCAAGTCGTCACCGGCGCATCGCTCTATATCCTGGCGAATCTGGTGGATAAATCGTTGGTGACGCTCCACGACAATGGCCGGTACAACATTCACGAACTGCTGCGGCAGTATGGATACCAGGAATTGCAGGCTGCCCAACAGGAACATGCGGTTCATGATGCGCATTCGCTGTTTTTCCTGGAGATGCTGGGCTGGCTAGAGGCGCGGATTAAGGGACACCACCAGATCGAGTCGCTGGACCTGATCGACGCCGATTTTGAAAATATCCGGGTAGCCTGGAACTGGGCAGTCAAACAAGAACATTATGCCGTATTGGACGGTGTAGTAGAAACGATCAATTTCTACTGCGATATGCGTGCCCGATACCAGGAAGGATATTCGCTGTTAAAAGCGGCGTGGGAAAAACTTTCGGCAACGCCTGACAGCAACCAGATGATTATGAGCCGAATCCGAACGCGGTATCTGCGGATCATCGTCATGGGGAATCAAGCTTATGATCAGGACATTGATACGCTCATTGCCGAAATCGAACATTGGCGAGATGTCGCGACACAACACCAATACTGGTCTGAAGTCGCCTTCTGCTATTATCTTCAGGCTTTTACGATGTTGACGCTGTATGACGATACGAGCGAGATGATCGATCAACTGGTTATGCCGCTCTTTGAAAAAAGCCGAAGCCTCTATGCAGAATTGGATGACCCCTTTTATACCAGTGAGATCATGGCCTGGATTGGGAGTTGGTCTTCGATGCTCCATGCATCAGGTCTGCCCATTCTCCAGGAGAGCCTGGAGATTCGGAGACGGCTGGGAGATCATAATGGGATTGCCTGGGCGCTGAACAGCATGTCACTGTCTTATTACGGTGTGGGGGATTATGAAACCAGTGAGCAGTATGCACGGCAAGCACTAAGCGCCATGCATGAACTTCGAACGATTAAAGGCATTGTCCAGACAACCTACCAGTTGATCGTCCTGCTGATTTTGGAGGGAAAACTTGAGGAAGCACGGCGGCTGACCGAGGAAACGCTGCATACCACCAAGGCGGCGAGTTACCGCGACGGGCAGGTTGTGATCTTCGGGGTTAAAGCGCTGATTGTGGCACTGATGGATGAAGATTATGTAACTGCGCGCGAACTGGTGAGACAAAGTCTGGCTTTAATGCAAGGCACCTTTATCGGGTTTGCCAGCGGCGCTTTTTTGTGGGGTCTGCTGATCAGCCTGTGTGGATTGGGTGAGTACGATGCACTGCGGCGCGAATATCACAACTTGCCTGGGTATAACCGGAATGCACCGGGACCAGCGACTATCGGACTGGCGACTTACAGCGCGGTTTGCGCCGCGAACAATGAACTCGAAAAGGCGGTTGAATGCCTCGCGCTGGCCTATGCCCAGCCGAAGGATGCATCAGGCTGGATGGAACACTGGGCACTCTTAAAACGGTTGCGCGCCCGGCTTGAAACTGAACTGGATGAGGCCACGTTTAAAGCGGCCTGGAAACGCGGGGAAGCCTGGGATTTAACGGCAGCAATTGATGAGTTAACCGCGTTGAACCAGAAACATGTGATCGAACAGAACCTGATCGATCCGCTGACCGAGCGCGAATTGGACGTATTGGGGCTGTTGGCGAAGGGATTCTCGAACCGGGATATTGCCGCCCAATTGGTGCTGAGCATTGGTACGGTCAAAGTGCATACGCGGAATATCTATTCAAAGCTCGGTGTGAACAGCCGGACCCAGGCTATCATCCGGGGTAGTGAACTACACCTGATCGCTGATTCATAAATACCACCTGTCCCCGGTCAAGATACCACTTTGGGCAGGCTACTCCCTGTCCTGATTTTAGTAAGATAGTGGTGTCGAATGAAACACACGGAAGGACAGGGACATGTTGAAGCAGCTACAGAAACTGGATCGCAAACTGGGAATGACGCTGGAGCAGATTGACCGGGCTGCCCAACCACTGAAAAAGCTCACCACCTTCGAGGTATTTGAGAAGGCGGATGAGGAACAAAAAAAGATCAACCATCTTCTGTCTGTTCGTCAGGAAGTGGCTGGTCTGGATTATCAGGTGCCTAACGGCTCCCCAGCGCTGGTTGAACTTCAGCCGCAGGATGAGCGTTGTTACCCTGCGTGTCAACAGTTGGAACACTCGCATATCTAGCGGATGGTTAGCGGGTTCCCCTCATCAAGGAACCCGTTTTGCTTTCAGGCTTATCCGCGTTCGTAGGTGGCGCGCAGATAGATATCGAGCAGATAACGCGGATAGCCAATTTTTATCAGATTCGTGTCGCAGGCTTCCAGTGTTGCCCCATGATCCCGCCAATAGGGAACACGCTTGATCAAGGTTTCCACCCGTTCGCGCGGCGTAATGATCCAGGTATCTTTCGGCACATGACCGTAATAGATGACATCCATTTCCTGGGTTACATCTTTGCTTTTGAGATAGGGCGCAATCAAAATTACTTTGTCGGCCTTGCGTTCTTCAACTAAATACTGCGCTACAAAGCGCGCCGTCCCGCCCAGGTCTACCAGGTCTTCAATCACGCCGATGACACGATTTTCAACTTCAATCGACAGCGGATGGATGATGCGCGGTTCGTCCAGGGGTTGACCCGGCCCGGCGTAATATTTCACGCCCAGTGTACCAAATTCAATCGGTGGAATGTTTTTGTTGAGCGTCCAGGCGAGATGATCGTGCAGCAGCACACCCGGCAGCAAGCCCCCCATTGTGATCATCACCGCATGGGTGATTTGTTTTTTGGTGCGAATGTTGTCGATCTGATAACGGTAAACTTTATGGGCAAGCTGCGAAGCAGTAAAAGCGGATACGTGGTCGGGGATAAAAAGAAATTTTAGGGCGTCATATTCGACTTCGACACCGAATGGATTTTTCCAGAATTCGATGTCGATTTGATTGGTCGCTGCCTTGACTTGTGAATCATAAATAGACATGGGCCTTCCCCTAGCTCAGTAGGATTACGCTCTAGTTATATCAGACGTCAGGCCCTGATTCAAGTTATGGCAATATTCGCCAATTCTTCCCGGTTTAGTGGGGATTTCGCCAAGACATTGGGATCATAGGTGGTTGGCTCGTTTTGGAGCAGCGTTCCCGCTGCCTCCGCGAGTGATTCATCCTCGCTGTAGCGTGCTTCGTCCAACAGTTCAGCGGCGATCCGGTTCATAAGCGCATGGGCTACACGCAAAATGTGGATTTTCACCCCGGTGTCCGTCTCGTGGGTAAACATATAGCGCAGCAGCGCATCGGCGTGATCGTGCCGCAGCCAGGCCAGAATCCAGACAACGGCCTGGCGTGTTTCGACAGTAGGATCAATCATGGCATGGGCTAAGGCATCGAGCAGCACATCTACCGCCGGGTGTTCGTTCAGCAGCAGGTGGAGATAATTTGTCGCGTGGAAAAAGCCGCGCAGGATGGATTCAAGGCACGGGCCGCTGTTTTCCTCAATCAACTGGCTGATCTCAAGCACGCTTTTGCTTTCCTGAAGCTCAACCAGAGACAGCACCGCATTATAGACCACATCGCCGTTTGTATCGGCCAGCGCCCGGCGCACGACAGGCAGCGCTTCGGGGGAGCCATTGGCGCTCAGAATCTCTAACGCCTTGATGCGTACTTCGGGGTTCTGCGCGCCCAGCGCCTGTTCGAGGACCGGGACAGCGGCGCTGTCGTGGCTGGTGCGGAGGCCCCAGATCGCTGCCTCACGCACCTGATCGCTTTCGTGGGGGAGCACATGGACGAGCAGTTGGTAAGCGGCAAGCTCTCGACATTCGCACAGTGCATAGACGGCGGCTTCTCGGACGCGCTCGTCCACATCGTTCAGCGCCTGACGGAGCAGCGGTTCGGCGGCAAACCACGAAAAACGGAACAGGTGTCGGGCGGCGCTGGCACGGGCGGGAGTGTTCCCCGTGTTTAAGACTTCCTGCATCACCAGCCGGGCGTCTCGATCTCCGCGCTCACTGAGCAGCCGCGCGGCATTATAACGGGTATAAAAGCCCCCGTTGAGCAGCATTTCCGCTGCGGCATCAAGCGAAATCGCGCTGGGAGGCAGCATATTCAGAAGCGATCCTAACCGGCGCGGCAGCAGGCGTTGGTATCCCCGGCGGCGGTTGGTCTTCGATAGACAGGGTTCGTATCCGGTAGTGATCACAGGGTTTACTCCTATTTGAGTGTGACAACAACTTCATCGTGAAGCAGTTCTTCACGGGTTTTCAAATCCAGAACGGTAAGACGCAGTTGGCGGTGGGCATCGACGCGAAAGGCGGCCCTGATCCGGTCCTCACCGCGTTTGGCATTCGGCACCAGATACACCAAACGCGGCGCGTCGAGGTTCAGCGGGACAATCTGCTGCGCGCCCTGGTCGGCTTGGGCGACAAACACCGCCTGACCGTCTTCATAGACCATTTCCACGAGTGCGGTGGAGTCGGTTTCGACTTCGCCGATCACAAACTCGATGGCGGACTGCCGCGCGTGCGCCGCCCCAAGCGTGATCTCAACGGGCTTATCCGTTGGGTAATGGGTGCCGCTGGGGATCAGTTCCTCATAATGATGCTCGTGATCATCCAGGTAACGGATGCCGTAGCTGTGATTCAGGTAATCGTCCAGGCCATAACCGAGCGCTACTTGCAGCGCACCTTCGGCCACCGCTGTAAAAGGTTTGTCAGCACGGATCGCGGTCTTGGTGAAATAGTGTCCCAACAGCGCCTGGACGGACGGCATCAGCGAGACACCGCCGACCAGCAGCACATAGTGAATATCTTCCTTGAAGATGCCCTGCTGCCGGGCCGTCACCATCACCTTTTCGATCACGTGGCGCAGCGCCGCATAAAAGCCGTTTTGTTCCAGAATCGTTTCCAGATCGGCGCGAGTGAGGGACAGGTGGTAATCGTGGTGATTCACGGTGAAATCCAGCGACACACATTCTTGTGTTGAGAGTGCGATTTTGGCCTGTTCGCACAGGGTCAACAGCGCGGCGTAATTGCTGCCAAGATCAGAGGGCACCAGCCCAGTCTGGCTCAGCACTTCCGCCAACAGCCATTGATCAATATCGCTGCCGCCCAATACACGCCCCGACTTGGCGATCACTTTGGCGACCTGCTGCCGGGGATTAAACATGCGGCCTAGAAAACTGCCCGTTTTTTCGCGGCTTTCCGGCAGTTGGACCAGCGAAAGATCGAGCGTTCCGCCGCCGAAATCGAAAACCAGCACGATGGCCCCCGGTTCGGTGACGGCGTAACCCAGCGCGGCGGCGGTGGATTCATCGACCAACCGGATACGGTCGGTATCAGATGTGAGCGGCTTCATCATTCCGGTCAGCCAGGAAAGGTAGTTTTCGAAGGCCATCACTGGAGAGGTAAGCACGATCTGATCAATCGCCTCCAGATCGTAGGGCAGGGTGGAGAGCAGGTGGCGAATGAAGGCATTCCCGGCGGCTTGGTCATCCCACAGCGCGCCGTCAATTTCACGCGGGGCAGGTGCGGGTGTTGTCACCATGCCGCGCTTAAAATTGCGGAACAGGCGGTTCGTTGGGGTTTGATCAAGGCCCATCGTTTTGACATCTTCCCCCACAATCGCCTGACCGCTCCGGCCATCTTCGACATAGAGCAGTGACGGAATCAGGGGCAGAACGTCCACATGACTGTTGGATTGATGAACGATCACGCTGTTGGTAGTTCCAAAGTCTATAGCGAGCCGGTAGGGCATTTCTTACACTCCATGATGGCGTTACAATTACCCTATCTTATGCAACAACCGCTTTGGGATCGCTTAGAAATCGTTCAGGGGTTGGGTGAATTTCATGAACGATGTGCTGCATATCCGCACGCTGGGTGGACTATCGATTGAGCGCAGTGGACAACTTATCCAGGGGTTTGCTTCGCGCAAAGTAGAAGCGCTGCTGGTCTATCTGGCCTATACGGGGCGGACGTATCCCCGCGAAGTGCTGGCAGAACTGCTGTGGGAAGAACGAACCCAGGCTCAATCGCTCTCCAACCTGCGAGTCGTCCTCAGCAGCCTGCGGCAGCATGTCGGCCCGTATATCACGATCACGCGGCAAGCCGTGGGAATGAATGACAACTACTGGCTGGATGCCAACGAACTGGACGAGCAACTGACTGGGGTTAACAAGCAGTTGGCCCAAGAGGGCACTCCAACGCCGGATGTGCTGCGCCAGCTTGAACAGGCGCTGCGGCTGTACCAGGGTGATTTTCTGGCCGGGTTTTACATCGACAGCCAGGGTTTTGACGAGTGGCTGATGCCGGAACGTGAGCGCTGGCGGTTCCGGGTGATGGAAGCGCTGGATATGCTGGTCGGTGGGTTGCAAGATCAGCACGATTACGGCGCAGCGATCCCCTACGCGATGCAGCTTCTACAACTGGATACCCTGCGCGAAGAAACCCACCGCCGCCTGATGGCGTTGTATGCTTACGCGGGCCAACGCGCTGCCGCCTTAACACAGTATGAAACCTGCTGCCGTCTATTGGAAACCGAATTAGACCTCGGTCCATCTTCGGAAACAACCGCCCTGTATGAACAGATTCGATCCGGCGAGATCGGTGCCAGCGAGAATGGGGGCGGCGCGTTGCTTCACCACCGCTTTAAGCTCGGCGGGCGGCTTGGGACTGGTGGCATGGGTGAGGTGTTTCGGGGGACTGATCTGCACACGCACCAACCCGTTGCGATCAAAGCCCTGAAATCGGAAAATGTTTCGCCCGATCTTCATATCATTGAACGTTTCAACCGTGAAGTCGAGGCCCTGCGCCAGATCGATCACCCGAATATCGTGAAGATCGTGACATCGTTTGTGGAACAGGAACGGCATTATCTGGTGATGGAGTATCTGGGCGGCGGGTCGCTGGCCGATGTGCTCCGCCAGCAGCGCGTCCTGGCGCTGGAGCGGGTACTGAACCTGGCGCTTGATCTGGCCGATGGGCTGGCGCATGCGCATCGGCTGAATATTGTCCACCGCGATCTGAAGCCGGCCAATGTGCTGCTGACGGAAGAGGGCACCCCGCGCCTGACGGATTTCGGAATGGCGTACCTGATCGGCCAGCCGCGCATTTCACAGTCCTATACCCTGCTGGGGACGCTGCCATATCTCAGCCCGGAAATGATCAACAACGAGGAGATTGACGGGCGTACCGACATCTGGTCGTTTGGGGTGATGCTGTTCGAAATGCTGGCGGGCCAGCGGCCATTCGATGAAGAGACCGCCAGCGCGACATTGGCGGCGATCCTCAACAAACCGGTGCCCGACCTGGAAGCCTTACAACCGGATGCACCGGTTGGGTTGGTCGATCTGATCTACCGCATGCTCGAAAAAGATCGCCATGCGCGGATTTCCAGTATCCGGCGCGTGGGGGCCGAACTGGAAACGATTATCCAGAACATGAGCACCGAACAGCGCAGCAGTTCGTCCAGTTTTTCGCTGCATATCCCGCTCAAACACAATTTGTACGCCCAGCTTACGCCATTTGTGGGGCGGGAACATGAACTGGCCGAACTCAATCACCTGCTGACCGATCCAGATGTGCGCCTGATCACGATTCACGGCGCGGGCGGAATTGGCAAAACGCGGCTGGCACTGGAATGCGCCGCCCAACAGATCGAACATTTTGCGAATGGGGTGCATTTTGTGCCCCTGGCGATGCTCAATACCGTAGACAGCATGGTGTCTGCCATTGCCAACGCGATTCGGTTCACCTTTTCGCCTATCGGCGATAACAAGCAGCAGCTTCTGACTTACCTGCGTGGGAAGAATGTCCAGCATATGCTGCTGGTACTTGATAATTTTGAGCATATGATGGATGGGGCGCTGCTGATCAGCGAAATTCTCAGCATTGCACCGCGCATCAAAATTCTGGCAACCTCGCGCGAACGTCTGAATTTGAGCGGCGAAGTGGTGTTCAAACTGGGCGGGATGGAGATTCCGCAGTGGGAGCCGCTGGAAGAAGCGCTCAAATATGACGCCATCCAATTGTTTATCCAACATGCTAAACGAATCCAGCCGGGTTTTGAATTGACCGAAGCCGATTTACCGCTGGTCCAGCATATCTGCCGCCGCGTTTTGGGGATTCCGCTGGCGATTGTGCTAGCGGCGGCGTGGGTCGAAGTGTTAGCGCTGCAAGAGATCGCGGACGAGATTGAGCAGAACCTGGATTTTCTGGAAACGGACATCCGCGACATCCCCGAACGGCACCGCAGCATCCGCGCGGTATTCGAATCCGCCTGGGACCGGTTGAGCGATACGGAACGCAGCGTTTTTATGAAGTTGTCTATTTTTCGGGGCGGCGTTAAACGCCAGATCGCACAGTATGTCACGGGCGCGACACTCGGCACGCTCACGGCATTGGTCAATAAATCACTGCTGCGGCGCGATCCCGATACTGGGCGGTATGAAGCCCATGAACTGCTGCGCCAGTATGCGGAAGAAAAACTCGAAGCAACGGGGCAAGCCGAGTCCGCGCGTGATATTCACAGCCACTACTATATGAGCCTGCTCTGCCAGCGCGAGTCAGATTTTCGGACACGAAGCCAATTTGATGCAGTCAAGGAAATTGAAACGGATTTTGAAAATGTGCGCGCCGCGTGGAGCTGGCGTGTGTATAAAAATGATTGGGAGATGATCAGCCTGGCATTGGAAGGGATGTACCTGTACTGCCTGATGCGCGGCGTTTTTGAACCGGGCGAAGAGTTACTCCGGCAGGCCCTCATCCGGTGTGCGTCCGCCCCCTCACAGGAACTGTTGTGGGCGCGTATCCTGATACGGCGCGAACTGCTGCTGGACCCGCACGCGGACGCCCAAATCCAGATCGAGCGCGGGCTAGATGTGGCGCGGCGGTATGAGGTGCCGCATGAGATCGCATTCGGCTTGCATGCGCTTGGTTATGCCCTCAGCAGCATCGGCAATTACAGCGGGGCAGTGGATGCTTTTGAGGAAAGCCTCAAAGTTTATCGCACACTGAACCAGCCGTTTTATGTGGGGCGGCTGCTCAGTGATATTGGGCTGTTTTGCGGCGTACTCGGCCAGCGCGAACGTTCGATTGCCTGTTTTGAAGAAGCGCTGCGCATCCATCATGAAATTGGCGATGAAGCAGGCGCAACCCAGGTTGTGATCCGGAACGGCATTAACATCACCTACGGGAAACTGCTGTGACAAAATGAATCTATGGGCCAATGCAACCGTTATTTTTTATAATCGACATGTGAATAATGTGAGGAGAGTCGATGATGGAAATAACGACACTGGGCGGCGGTTGTTTTTGGTGCCTGGAAGCAGTTTACGATCAACTGAAGGGCGTGATGGATGTGGTATCGGGGTATTCCGGCGGGCGTGTTGTCCAACCCAGCTATAAGCAGGTTTGTACCGGGATGACGGGCCATGCCGAGGTGGTGCAGGTGACATTTGATCCGGCGGTGGTGTCATTCCGCGATATGCTCAATGTTTTTTTCACCATTCACGATCCGACCACCTTAAATCGTCAGGGGGCGGATGTCGGCACGCAGTATCGTTCGGTGATTTTTTACCACTCACCCGAACAAAAAGTGGTAGCTGAACAGACTATCGCGGAATTGAATCAGGCGAAAATCTGGGATGATCCGATTGTGACGGAGGTCACGCCGCTGGAGACGTTCTATCCGGCGGAGAATTATCACCAGGAATATTTCCAAAACAATCCCAACCAGGGCTACTGCCGCGTGGTGATCGCGCCGAAAGTTGCCAAGTTCCGCAAGCAGTACCTGGAACAGCTAAAGGCATAAGTTATTCTGCCCCTTCCTTGATCATTTCAGGGAAGGGCCATCTTCTTAACGACCTGGCTCGATCCAGCAAAGCTCCGGTGAAACTGGGTAGAAACTCTCAGCGGAATAACCAAGCAACGCCAGCATTTCATTTCGGATGAAAAAATTGCCCTTCGCCAGCAAACTCAGCCATTGGCGTGTATCGGTCAGAAGTTCCGTCATCACGGGGCATTCCGGCTGAAAACCAATGGTTGCCAGATCGAAGGGACGGGTCTTAAAAACAGCCAGCGCGAGTTCCTGAAAGCGTTGTTTGACCGGCTCAAGGTGGTTCTCATCCAGTTCCGACCCGTTATTCTCAAACATGCCCAGCGGTATTTCGATCCGCACACAAGCCGATTTGGTGCGCACGGCCTGAACCGTACAGCCGACCCGGAAACTATCAACATCCAGGTTTCCGAACCACATTTGTGTGGAGCGCGGCGCGGGTAACGTGACAGTTTCGGAAACAGGTAATTGTGATGGAAGCGCGGGGGCGGCAAAGGGACCATGCAGCGCCGGGAAGTTCCACAGGGCCGGGATCAACCGTTCCCACTGCCTTTTACGAAGCGACCCAAACGCCATATTTAAAATATAAGAGCCGCCCAGCCAATAGGCGGCGGGATCAGGATGCGAAGCAAACAGCAGATTTTGACTCATCGCCACAAATATTCTGGTGAATACATTGTGTGGCAGTGTACCTTAAGTTGCGGATTTGTGACAACCGGGAATACCGCTTGACGCGCGGGGGTCTATCCTTTACAATTTCAGCCGCATGTCGGCACATTTAATGGGCAAATCGTGAATGTTTGAAAGCCTGAGTGATCGTCTTCAAAATGTTTTTGAGCAGCTCAGCCGCAAGGGTATTCTTACCGAAGCGGATGTGGATACGGCGCTGCGCGAAGTGCGTATGGCGCTTCTCGAAGCTGATGTCAACCTGAAAGTTGCCAAAGACTTCATCAAGCGGGTGCGAGATCGCGCGATTGGCGCGGAAGTGCAAAAAGCACTCAAACCCTCCCAGCAGGTGATCAAAATCGTTCACGAAGAACTGATCGAGACGCTGGGTGAACCGGGCCGACTGAACCTGAGCGGACCGACGCCACGTGTCATCATGCTGGTAGGTTTGCAGGGTTCGGGTAAAACGACCACTGCGGCCAAACTCGCGCTGATGCTGCGCCGCGATGGCCGTCGCCCCTATCTGATTGCGGCTGACACGTACCGCCCGGCGGCGGTGGATCAGATTGTGACGCTGGCTAAACAGCTTAACATGCCGATTCACCAGGAAGGGACCAGCGCCCCGCCGCCTGAAATTGTCAAACGAGGGCTTCAGGCGGCTAAGACGGCTGATGCTACCGTTGTGATCATCGACACCGCAGGCCGCCTGCAAATCGACGATCAGATGATGAGTGAGCTGGAAGCGATCCGCGACCATACCAAACCGGCTGAAGTGCTGTTGGTGGCGGATGCCATGACCGGACAGGAAGCCGTGAACATCGCGCAGGGCTTTAACGAACGGGTCGGCCTGACTGGGTTGATCCTGACCAAAGTCGATGGGGATGCGCGCGGTGGGGCGGCGATTTCCATGCGCGCGGTGACGGGCGTTCCCATCAAGTTTATGGGAACAGGCGAAAAGGTCGATGGGTTCGAACCCTTCCACCCGGATCGTCTCGCCTCGCGGATTCTCGGCATGGGTGATATGCTGACGCTGATCGAAAAAGCGGAAGCCGCCTTTGATGAAAAAGAAGCCGAAGAACTTCAGCGCAAGATTTTAAAGAACCAGTTCACGCTCGAAGACATGCTCAAACAGCTTCAGCAGGTGAAGCGTATGGGGAGTATCGGGCGTGTGTTGGACCTGCTGCCCGGCATGGGCCGGATGAAACAGCAGTTGAATATTGACAACGAGGCCGCTCAGAAGCAGTTGAAAAAGGTGGAAGCTATCATCTATTCAATGACTCCTGCTGAACGACGGCATCCCAAACTGCTGAATGCCAGCCGCAAAAAGCGCGTGGCAGCGGGGAGCGGGACATCAGTTGAAGATATCAATGCGCTGCTCAAGCAATTTCGCGAGATGCAGCGTTTGATGCAAATGGTTGGAAAAGGGCGGATGCCCAAAATCCCTGGCATGTTTAAGTAGGGATTGCCACTGTCGCCGCTGGAATAAGCAGCCTTTCCCTGCTCTATCCTCTAGCAGTGAGCGGCAGCAGACAGAGAAGACATATCAATTAAGGAATAGGTGGTACAGATATGGTTCGCATTCGTTTGCGCCGCGTTGGTCGCAAGAAACAGCCCAGCTATCGTATCGTGGTTGCCGATGCACGCAGCCCGCGCGATGGGCGTTATATTGAAGTGATTGGGTTCTATAACCCCCGCACCCAGCCGACAACGACGATGATCGTCAAGGAAGACCGTGCGCTCTATTGGTTGAAGAACGGCGCGCAGCCCAGCGAGCCGGTTCTGCGTATTCTGAACAAACTTGGCACAATGGGACGCCTGGAACGCCTGCATAAGGGCGAGGCGCTGGAAGTATTGGTTGCTGAGGCCGAAGCCGAAGCTGCTGCACGGGGTCCCGTCAGCGCCAAAACTTCCCAGCCCGCGTAGTTAACAGGTTCGCCTGTTCAGTATTGATAAGCGGTTGTCAAATGCGGACGGCAGGCTAATCCCCCTGTCCGCATTTTGGCCTTAATGCTAGGGAAAAAAGCGATGAAAGAACTGGTCGAATATATTGCGAAGTCATTGGTCGATGATCCGTCTCAGGTCAAAGTGACCGAAGTAGCTAGCGGCCATTCCAGCACGCTCGAACTCGAAGTTGCGCCCGAAGATATGGGCCGGATTATCGGCAAAAACGGGCGGGTGGCAAATGCGATGCGCGTCCTGGTACGCGTGGTTGCGGCCAAAGAAGGCAAACGTATTAATCTTGATATTGTATAAGTGATGGATAACCAGCCTCCCTTCTTGCTGCTTGGCCGGGTCTTGCGTCCACATGGCGTGCGGGGCGAAGTCCGTATCCGTGTGTTAACCGATTTTCCCGAACGTATCCAGCCCGGCGCGCGTATTTATATCGGCTCCGATCCTGAATCCGCCGCGGATGCAGTCGCCCATGAACTGGCCCATGTGCGCCGCCACCAGGAATACTTAATTTTGTCATTTGAAGGCATTGAAGATCGGGATGACGCGGATCTGCTGCGCGATCAGTATGTGATGGTGGCGCTGGAAGATGCCGTCCCGCTGGAAGAGGATGAATTTTACCTGTTTCAGACTATTGGCCTTTTGGTGCAAACTGCCGATGGCGAAGTGCTTGGCAAGGTCACTGAAGTGCTGGAAACCGGCGCGAATGATGTGTATGTGGTGCAAGGGCCGCGCGGTGAAATCTTGCTGCCTGATACCAAAGAATGCGTGATCGATGTCGATATTGAAGCCCGAATCATGACCGTCAAGCTGCTTGATGGATTGCTCGGCGACTAAAACCGTCATGAGCGCGCGCAAATATTGGTTGGGTTTTCATGTGATCAACGGGATCGGCCCGGTGCGGTTGCAAGCGCTGGCGCGTTATTTTGGCGACCTGGAACTGGCCTGGCGCGCGTCTGAAACGGATTTACTGGCCGCCGGTTTGGATCGCCGTTCGCTGGCGAATGTCCTTCTGGCCCGCCAATCCATTAACCCCGATAAGCTGGCCGATGAAGTAGAGGCTCTGGGCGTGTCTGTTGTCACTCTGGACGATCCCGACTACCCTGCCCTACTACGCGAAATACCCGACGCCCCTCCTGTTCTCTATTTCAAAGGTACGCTCGAAGAGGCAGATCGCTGGGCGGTGGCCTTTGTCGGTACCCGCCGCGCAACAGTTTATGGGCGTGATGTTACCCACGATCTGGTTGCCGGGCTGGTGAATGCCGGAATCACGATTGTCAGCGGGTTGGCGCTTGGTATTGACGCGGCAGCTCACCGTGCTGCACTCGATTCCGGCGGGCGGACGATAGCGGTGATGGGCTGTGGAATTGATACCATTTATCCACCGGAGCATCGCCATCTGGCCGAAGAAATTATGGATCATGGTGCAGTTGTGACCGAGTTCCCGCCGGGTACGCCACCAGAAGGTAAAAATTTTCCGGTGCGCAACCGGATCATCAGTGGATTTTCGCTGGGGGTGGTGGTCGTCGAAGCACCAGCCAGCAGCGGGGCGCTACTTACCGCCGATGTTGCCGCCGATCAGGGCCGCGATGTCTTTGCAGTGCCGGGCAACATCACGTCGAAAAACAGCGCCGGGGCGAATCGTTTGATTCAACAGGGCGCAAAACTGGTGATGCGGGTCGAAGATATTATGGATGAGTTGAATTTGACGGCGGTAACGGTTGAAACGCGCACCAAGATTCGGGAAATTGCGCCCGTTGACCCCACAGAAGCAGCGGTCATCAAGGTTCTGGGAACCGAACCGCTGCATATTGATGAGATTTGCCGGCTTTCCGGTCTGCCCATTGTGCAGTTGAGCAGCACCTTGTCGCTGATGGAATTAAAGGGCCTTGTGCGCCGCGTTGAAGGCATGCAGTACACCCTGGCGCGAGGCGGTGGAGCACTTTACCGGCTGGATTGATTTTGTTTATTATCAGGTACAGGTATAACCATGGATCACTTCTATGTACTCATTATGGCGGGTGGTGGGGGCACGCGCTTGTGGCCCCTAAGCCGTAAGACACGCCCCAAACAGATGCTGCCGCTGGTGGAAGATCGGACGATGTTTCAGGCGACGGTAGAGCGAGTAGTTGAGGGATTTCTGCCGCCTGAACGGATTTTTGTCGTCACGGGGCGTGATTATGTTGATGAACTCCGCCAAAGCACACCACAGATTCCGGCGGAAAATTTTATTGTGGAGCCGCATGGACGCAACAGTGGTCCAGCAGCCGCATTAGGAACCATTCATATCCAGCACCGGGACCCGGATGCCATTATCGCCGTTTTGACCGCCGATCATCATATCGCGGATAATGATAAGTTCCGGCGCGTGTTAAAAGCGTGTGGCGAAATGGCGGCACAGGGTTACATTGCGACTTTAGGGATTTCGCCTTCTTTCCCCTCGACGGGGTTTGGGTATATCAAACGCGGCGAACCGCTCAAAAAGATGGGCGAGTTTCAAGCGTATTATTCCGCCGGGTTCACTGAAAAACCGGACCAGAAAACGGCCACCGAATTTTTAATGACGGGGTTATATAGCTGGAACAGCGGGATGTTTGTGTGGCGTACCGGGCAGGTTTTGCAGGAATTTCAGCGCCAGCGCCTCGATATGTATACGGTAATCATGCAGATTGCTCAGGCCATCGATCGTCCTGATTATGACGCGGAACTGGATCGGCTGTGGCCGGAGTTGAAAAAACTTTCCATCGACTATGCGGTGATGGAAGGGGCCGAAAATATGGCGGTGATCCCGGTAGACATCGGCTGGAGTGATGTCGGCAGTTGGGCCACCCTGTTTGAGGTGTTGTCGGGCGATCTCAACGGCAATGTTTCGCGCGGGAAAGATCAGGAGCATGTTAAAATTGACACCCGCGAAACGTTGATTGTCAGTGATCGAATGGTTGTAACCATTGGCATTGAGGATATTGTCATTGTCGATACGGATGATGTGCTGCTGGTCTGCCATCGGGAGCGCTCGCAAGATGTGCGGCAGGTCGTAGCCCAGCTCACTGAAGCAGGTGATTTAGCGCACTTATAGGGTGCGCAGGGCCTATGGTAATCGTAGCAGCAACGGTTGACTTACATCTCCCCGGCGTGAATTCGCTGAAGGAGAAACGCGGCATTCTCAAGACTTTGATCGCGCGTCTGCATAAAGAATTCAATATTGCAGTGGCCGAAGTCGATCTCCATGATGTCTGGCAGTCGGCGGCTATTGGGATTGCCATCATCAGTACAACCGAAGAACACGCCGAAAATAAGCTGGAAACCATTTTAGGCTGGATCGAACGCAACCGGCCTGATCTGGAAATCATGGATCATACATTTGAGATCATCCATATCCGTTAGGCAGGGCGAGGAAACCAGCCCTGCTTTTTTAATGCCAGGGATCAGGCTGCCTGATAAAGCGTGCTTCGATCCCGGCATTGCGGAACCAGCCCGGCATCTGATCACGCATGACAGGCATTTCGCTGGCATAATGTGATGTGCCAAGTAGATTCATTCCCAACCCCGGTACCAGGTCGCGCAGTAAGTCGCGCTGTTGCACGGCATACTCATGCTGCCCGCTGGGCCACCAATACCCCGACACAAATGTATCACAGCCTAAATCGCGCGCCATTTCCAGGTGTCTGGGCACATTTCCGCCACCCGGAATCACCGCGACATGTTCCACTGGTTGGCCGTTGAACCGAATCTGGTTATAGGCGATATACGGCAAATCAGTAGCGGCACTCAGATTTTCAGCAAATTTGGCAAAGGACATATCCGACACACGGCCATGTACGCCTTCCATGCCGTGATAATGCGGTGAAAACATCGACCAATCGCGGAGTTTGATGGCCTGGGCCAATGCGACCACCGTGCTGATTTCAGGGTGACAGTCCAGCGGCGCATGACAGCAGTAGTAGCTGATTTTGTGTTCGCGCAAATCTTCCAACTGAGCTTCGGTGAGCGCCACAAAACCACGACCATATTCTTCATAGTCAGCGGCATGATTGCAGAAGATCATAGCCCCCGGCGCGGAGCGTTCGAGTTCGAGCGCCAAAATGGTATCCAGCACCGCCTGGACCGGGAACACCACCAGATAAACCCGATCAATTTCTTCCGCGTTATTCAACATCAGCCCATTCCAGGTTCCCTGGATAAAGCCGGAAGACGCAAATTGTTCGTAAATTGCCAGGCTTCCAGGCGGGATAACCTCCGTCCAGAAATCGCGCTCGTTAAAAGCATGAACGTTAAAAAAAACATCTAACTTTTGAATAATTTCCGATTGATTCATCGCTCCCCCCGCTGTTGTGCGTAGTGGTGCGCCTCCGCTTCGACAAGTTCGACAATCGCCCCGATGGTAGAATCGGGCTGAATTTCCGCTGACAACTCGACATACTGCGCGTCTAAAACAGCCCATTCCGGCCAGGAAAGTTCAACCTGTGCTAAATGCCCCTGCGGAACATCCCCCAGAACGGGAACCAAAGTGTTATTCGCAGGTAGTGTTTGGGTGGACCGATCAACCTGTATGCCTGGCTCACCTTCCGGCAAAACGGCTTCTCCACTGGCAATATTAAACGCAACTCCGCGCTTAGACAGCCGCGCCACGCGCCCCCAAATGATTACCGGCATCATGCTGTTAGCCACAAGCTGCCGCAGCGAAGGCACCGGAATTGAAACTGCTTCTGGTCCTCCGATAATCGCTGCATCATACCCCATACTGTCGAAAACCAACATAGGCGCACGGCCCTGTGTGGCCCGACAGACCCAGGACTCAAGTGAACAGGCATCACCTAAATCAAGCAAAAATACAAGTTTATCGCCTCGCCGCTGCTGGATAAGCGTAAACAAGCGCGGCAGCAGCGCCAGGTTCCCTTTTAGATTGGCCGTGTAAAACAGTATGACTTGAGTTGAAATAACAAACCACCTCTGGTTATGAGTTTACTTCCCCTGCCATTCCGGTTTGCGTTTGTTCAAAAAAGCGTCCATGCCCTCTTTCTGATCCTGCGTCGCGAACAGCGCATAAAAAAGGTTACGCTCATGCGCTAACCCTGCTGCCAGCGGGGTTTCGAGTGCGGTGTTGATAGCCTCTTTCACAAACTGGACGGCTACCGGCGCGCGGCCTGCGATCTCCGCGGCAAGGTTGATGGCGACATTCAGGTATTCTTCTACCGGCGCAACCCGGTTAACCAGCCCGAACCGTTCAGCCTCCAGTGCAGTCAGACGGCGATCATTCAGGCACATTTCCATCGTGAGAGCTTTCCCAATGGTACGCGTCAAACGCTGTGTACCGCCTGCGCCGGGGATCACACCCAGATTAATCTCCGGCTGGCCGAATATGGCGGTCTCCGACGCAACAATCATATCGCAGGCCAGCGCCAATTCGCAGCCACCGCCCAGCGCATAACCGCTCACCGCTGCAATGACAGGCTTGTGCAGCCCGCGCAATCGTTCCCAGCGGGCAATAAAGGCCATCCGCATCATCTCGATGGGCGTTTTTTGCGCCATCTCCGCAATATCCGCGCCCGCCGCAAATGCTTTATCGCTGCCGGTGATGATCATGCAGCCAATCGCTGAGTCTTGATCCATGTCTTCTAACGCGCTCATCAGTTCGTCCATCAGCGGACCTGTAAGCGAATTGAAGGCGCGCGGACGGTTGAGTCGGACTAAGCCAACGCCATCCGCCGGACGCTCGACAAGAATATGTTCCATGGTTCCTCCTTATAGCGAGACGACTCGTTTGGCGACACGCAGCGCTTGGGGGAAGGCAGGCAGATAATCGGCAAAACGTTCGTAACGGCCTTCTTTATACTCTGACAAATAGCGTTTCAACACACTGACAACGCCAGGTAAAATGGTCATGCCGTGCAGACGGTTTTCCATCAACAAAAAGGCTTTGGTTTCCTGGGGGCCAACCGCTTCTTCGAGAAACAGGGCCACCGCGCCTTTGACAAATAATTCCGTAAATTGATCCGACCAGATCGGATGTAATGCGCGGAATTCGTCACTGATGGGCAGTGTCTTTTCAGCCAGGGGTGCAATCGTCGCTGCATGCTGGCGCAGATAGGATACCATCAACAAGCGGCCATATTCGCTGACAATACCCCGGTAGAGATGCGCTTCATCTTCATTAAAGGGCCAGGGTTCATTGTCACCCCAGGCGATACGCGGCGGAACCAGACAAAACAGCTCGTTATCCAGTCGCACGCCGATTTCTCGATCACTTGGATAAGAGGCGTTCGGCATCATGGTCAGTTGTTCGCTGACATCCCCAACAAAAGGCTTGAAAAATTGATAAACGTTTGCTTTTACAACAATTTTTTGGCTGTGTTCTAATGCCTGCTGCCAAATGTCATCTTCTTCGCGCCACCAGGCTGCCAGATCAGTTTTTACATAAAAGTCCGCCAGTTCTTCATCCCAATGCAAGGGAGACCAGGGCGGGACGGCTTTTTGGCTGATTTCCGGCCAGGACAGGTTCAACGCATAAGAATAGATTGCCTCAAGCGGGGTTCCCTGATCGAGCAGAGTCTGAAGAGCGACTACTGCGGGATGTTTGCTCTGGGGTTGGACTCGCTTGGCTGAATTGCGAGCATGCACATGCGCGCGGTGACGGTGGCGCGTTTGTTCGGTGGCAGGCCAAGTGGTAGCAGACAAAACCGCCGACATCAGTCGGGCACGATTATCAATACGGACTTCGACAGTACGTGAGATCATAGTATTTTTACCCGTCGCTCATTCAAATACCTGCCGATATTCTACAGTACGTGCGCCTGGGATTCAATTTGCTCACAGCATACTTTCGCCACCGTCGATAAGAATGGCTTGCCCGGTCACAAAGGAAGCGGCATCGGAGCACAAAAACAGGACGACGGAAGCAACCTCGTCGGGGATTCCCGTCCGGCCCTGTGGCACACGCCAGGGGTCTGCAAGCTCAACAGTAGGGGTAATATTAGCCGGGCATACCGCATTAACCCGCACCTGTTTTGCGGCCAACGTTCGCGCCGATTCACGGGTCAGGCCGATCAATCCGGCTTTGCTGGCGGTATAAGCCGCCATATCTTGCCCCGGACGCACATATCCGATTGGGCTGGCTAAATTGACGATAGTCCCACCGCCTTCATCGGCCATCACGCGCCCCCCAAGCTGAGTACAGAAAAACGCTCCGGTCAGATTGACTTCGAGCACACGCCGCCAGTCGTATTCATCATACAGCAGCAAATCGGCGTGTTTTTCGACCCCTGCCGCATTCACAAGAATATGCAGCCCGCCTAATTGGTCGCGCATATTTTCGATCATAGCTGCAACCTGGAACCGGTTCGAAACATCCGCAACCCAGGCAATGGCCCGCCCACCGGAGGACTGGATTGCTTCGGCCACTCGATCAGCACGATCTGGATTTACATCATTGACACAAACCGCTGCCCCTGCGTTTGCCAGTGCCAGTGCGATAGCCGTCCCAATTCCTTCACCCGCCCCCGTCACCAGCGCCGCGCGCCCATCGAGTCTTACTGTAAAGTTTGCCATGATACGCTCCTTTCGCAAAAAAACAGGGGCAGCAAGCTGTCCCTGTTTCCAGCCAAGCCCGATGTCCCGATTAGGCAATCGTGATTTGTTTGGCGAGATACACATCCTGAATGGCGTGCAGCAGTTCCACTCCGTCCTTCATCGGACGTTGGAATGCTTTGCGGCCACTGATCAAGCCCATGCCGCCCGCCCGCTTATTGATCACAGCCGTGCGGACCGCCTGCGCGAGGTCGCCTTCGCCTTTTGACTCACCGCCACTGTTGATCAGACCAATACGCCCCATGTACCCGTTGGCGAGTTGGTAGCGCGTCAGGTCGATTGGGTGATCAGTGGTCAGTTCGGCATACATTTTTTCACTGAACTTTCCAAAGCCAATCGCCTTGAATCCGCCGTTGTTTTCGGGCAGTTTCTGCTTGAGGATGTCGGCTTCAATCGTCGCGCCCAGATGATCGGCCTGTCCGGTGGTGTCAGCCGCGACATGATAATCCACGCCGTCTTTTTTGAATGCATTGTTGCGCGTGTAGCACCACAGGATTGTGGCCAGACCCATATCGTGCGCGATCTTGAACGCCTCACTGACTTCTGTGATCTGGCGGCTGGATTCCGGCGAGCCAAAGTAGATCGTCGCGCCGACGGCAACCGCGCCCATATCATACGCCTGTTTGATATTAGCAAAGAAAATCTGATCGTATTTCGTCGGGTAGGTCATCAGTTCATTATGATTGAACTTGAGGATAAACGGAATCCGGTGAGCATACTTGCGGGCTACCGCACCCAACACACCTAACGTTGAGGCGACGGCGTTGCAGCCGCCCTCGATTGCCAGTTCGACAATTTTTTCCGGATCAAAATAGATCGGGTTAGGGGCAAAAGATGCGCCTGCGGTGTGCTCAATTCCCTGATCAACCGGAAGAATAGACAAATAGCCGGTATTCGCCAGACGGCCATGACTGAACAACTGCTGCAAGCTGCGCAAAACGGGGATAGGGCGGTCTGACTGTACGAAGATCCGATCGACCCAATCCGGGCTGGGCAGGTAAAGCGTTTTTTTCGGAATGCAGGTACTTTGATGGTTGAGCAGATAGTCGGCTTCGCTTCCTAACAAGGACTCGATGGCCTTCATATCATATTTCATTGGGTTGCTCCTCACTATTCTGAACGGCGAATAACTGCGATAGGGTAGAATAGCTGTTGTTTCTTGAGCGATCATAACACGCTGGTGAAGGAATGCGAGAAATAATACCTACTGTGCCGGGAACTTATATTTTGCTGCTGCGGTTGGCGCAATCCCAAACTGTTACCGTTGGCAGACTCGGAGAATTCAGGCTTTCCGGCGGTCTATACGCTTATGTGGGCAGCGCGCAAGGGCCGGGCGGTTTGCGGGCACGCGTTGGGCGACATTTGCGCCAGGACAAAACGCTGCGCTGGCATATTGACGCGCTTACCACGACAGCCGTTGTGGACAGCGTTTGGTACGACACATCCAGCTTACGCCTGGAATGCACCTGGGCCGAGGCTTTAGCTCAAACGCCGGGCATTACTCGTCCTATCCCCGGTTTTGGCTCTTCTGACTGTGACTGTCTGGCACACCTTTTTTACATCCCCGCACCCTTGATCGAGCAGGTTTGGCAGGTGCTTGATCAGCCCCTTGTGTATGAGCCGAAATAAAAAGCGCGACTTGGTTTGCCGCGCTTTCCGGTTTATCGTTTGGCCGCCACCCGAAATTGGATAGGGTTGCCGAGCATCAGCCGTGTTTGTCCGTGCAGCACTGGCAGTGCTACGCACAAGAGCGTGATCACGGTTAACATCGGCAGGCTGGCGAGTTCGTACAGCCGCTCTTTCCATGTCCAGGGGGTGGGCCGGGTCGGACGAATCCGTAAATCCAAAATCCAGAATACAATCGTTAAGACCGTCACCATCGTCACTGAGAACTGCATCAGGAGAAATGGCGGCGACATCATATTATCCCGCACAACATCGGGATGCATCATCATAGGGAACTGTGCCCCAAACATCATGACCACCCAGCCAACCCCGGCTAACAGATTGTCGTGTGCCACCCGGAACAGCAGATTAAATGCGCTCCAGAATGGAATTTGGGGATTCTCGTTCATCTGCGCAATGGTGTAACCGATCTCTTTGGCCCCCCACGAATGGCGCAGCGTTTGAAGATAGCGCTCTTTGACCGCCTTCCAGACGCTATTGCCTGTTGTCGCATTAGCGTAGAAAGGCAGCAGGATCGGTTGCAAGCCTACATCTCCGTCACGCTGGAAGTAGGACTTAATATACATGTGCCACTCATCCGCGATCACATCCGTGTCCCAATATCCGGCGCTGTCCAGCAGCCGCATACTCATCGAATAAGATGACATCGGCAGTGCCATCCACCAGGGAGCCGCCAGATAGGCGAGTTCCCATGCGGATGAATAGGCATGCAGAATGCGCATCAGCGGGTTGATTTCCCACACATTGCCATGATAGCGAATAGGAGCCTGCCAGAACATCGTGTAGCGGCGCGGATGAACGGCGAAGAGTACGCGCAACGCTTCAAAATATTGGGGATGCCACAGCGTATCGGAGTCCATTGAGGTGACGATCAGATGGTTAATGTTATACCCCATCTCGTCTACCATCGTGCGCTTGGCCCACCGGGTTGCCCAGGCTTGATTGGCCGATTTGCACTGCATTTCGCCCGAAAGCCCCTTCGGATGAGTCGCTACAAAGATGTTCTCAAACCGCCCCGCATATTCGGTCTGAAGCCGTGCGCCTTTTTGCAGCGCGCCCTGCTCGCCCACTTCCATCGCCAACACGATATTGATCGAATGCGCGGCGCAGCATTGTTCCGCCAGGTGATCCAGCGTCCGGCGCAGCGTCTCGACATCTTCTTTGTAGTTGGGGATGATGATGACATGATGCACATCATCCAGCGGCAAGCTGTCGCTGGTCGCTAAACGCGCATATTCGGCTTGCCAATCTTTTTGCTCCCATTGGCGGATCAAGCGGAGGCCCCACAGATTGGCGATACCGGCAAACATAAAACGGACAGCAGAATAAGTCGCTAACAACGCGACGGCTACGATCAGCGCCAGCGGCGCGTAATAAGCGGCAACGATGACGACTGCCATTCCCAGCCAAACCAACCCGCCGGGAATCATATCGAGTAGACGTTCAGGGATAGCAGCGGGTTGGGTCCCGATCCAAATGGACCGTCCCACGCCGAACTGCACACTGTTTCGTCGATTTCCTACCGAGCGGTATGGCACATGCGCCTCTTCAGAAAAAACCCCGCTTTTTATAGCATACAGCTAAAACGGGGGACAGAGTCAATGAAATTAGGACTAGCATATCAAAACCCAGAGGGGTTGGCAAGGTCGGCGTAGGCCAGTAGGCGGTTTCATCCAGAAATCGCAGCAATAAAACAAATTTTCCTGTAAAATTGGAATGATCACCCCGCCGGTCATTAGATGGGACTTATATTATGTCTACCAAAGTACTGATTGTTGAAGACGATGTGGAGATGAATCGTCTACTCCAGTTAGATCTCAAGCGTCACGGTTTTGATGTCTATACCGCCACAAACGGGTTAGATGGTTTGCGCCTGTTCCACGAAACTCGCCCACAACTCGTGGTGTTGGATGTTGCTCTGCCAGGCATGGATGGCATGACGGTGTGCCAGCGCATTCGTGAACTCTCGGTAGTACCCATTCTGATTATGACAGCGCACGCCATCACCGAAGAAGAGATGGCTGAAGGGTTAAATTTGGGTGCCGATGAGTATTTGATCAAACCGCTGCGCAATCTGGAATTTCATGCACGTATTAATGCATTGCTTCGCCGCTCGACTATGGGAGACGAAAATACACAACAAAGTATCCGCTATAGTGATGATTTCCTGTTAGTCGATGTGGAAGCTCGCCGGGTGAAAGTCGCGAACCAGGAAATTCGCCTGACGCCCACCGAATTTAAGCTGCTGGCAACTTTTGTCCGGCACAAAGGACAGGTGTTGACCTTCACCCAACTGCTCGAACAGGTGTGGGGCTATGAGTACAATACCGAGCATCACTATCCGCGCATTTACGTGTCGCATCTGCGCCGTAAAATAGAACCCGATGCCAAAAACCCTACCTATATCCAGAATGAGTACGGCATCGGCTACCGGTTTGTCGGAAAATAGCTATTATCGCCTGGAAGGGATCGTATCATGAATGGTCCCTTTATTTCCCTTTAACATGATCGCGCGATGGGCGAAACAGCGGTTAAAACGCACGGCGTCGATAGCTGCACCCGCCTGTAATTCGGTA
This sequence comes from uncultured Anaerolineaceae bacterium, assembly GCA_964472565.1. Taxonomy (GTDB): domain Bacteria; phylum Chloroflexota; class Anaerolineae; order Aggregatilineales; family Aggregatilineaceae; genus DATAMF01. Next base: position 32,934 of record CAYYNB010000007.1, on the reverse strand, counting down.
AAACGACCCGATGGATTATGCAGCAGATAGTGCGTCGGGCGACGGTCTTTCCAGCGGAATCCGTACACCAGCACCATATGCCCACCGTAGCGCTTCCCACTGATTTCACGCTCACCAATTTCAGGCGTTACCGACGCGCCTACCAGTGCCCGATCTAAAATATCCTGACATATCCGCAAGGGCGAAATATAACTCCGGCCTGCTGCCTGCAAGCCATACTGTTTTGCCAGATGCGCCTGTGCATGATAGTACCAGCCTTCATCCAGCCAGTTTCCATGCTCATCACGCACGGTGTATCCCTTGACGGCTAACCCTTTCTGGACGAGTTCCCATAGGGTAGGCCGGACTTGTGGGTGAAAGGCTTCTGCCGCCATTTTGATACAAGCCAGAGCGCATACCCGGTGCGACCAGAAAGCATAATCATCGGGACTTTCAGCCCCGAATGTGCGCCAGTTCGGATCGGATGCTCCATCATAACCGTGATGGATATAATCATTGATCCGATCCGGGCTGGCAAACTGGGAATAGTAGGGAACTTCAACCTCGGCGCGGTATTCTCCATCGGGTAATTTCGCCAGAGCACGCCGCGCCAGCCCGTGATCAGGCCAACTGAACAGCGGGTCCAGCCAGGGATGTAAAGCCGATTTAAGCCGCGCCGCCCGACTCATTATCCTTTTAACCCTCCTGGGCCTTTCACACCTTTCATTCCCTTCAAACCGCGCGCCGCTGCGTGCGAGATCAGCCCGGTTTTGTAGTTGTAAACGGTCTTCCGTTTTTCGGCGTGCGCTTCAAAAGCCAGCCGGATCAACTCATCAACCACGTCCGATGGTGACAAACCTTCTTCCTGCCACAGGTAGAAAGCCAGTGAGCCGGGAATCGTGTTGATCTCGTTGAGAAATACTTCATCGCCCCGAACCAAAAAGTCTACACGGGCCGTTCCGCGCCCATCCAGGTATTGGAACGCCTCAATCGCCATCTGTTTGATGCGTTTGGTCAGGTCGTCAGAAATCGGCGCGGGGATTTTTCGCTCGGCACCTTTCATGCCCGCCGGTCCTTCGCTGCGCATATACTTTTCTTCGTAAGTCAGAAATTCCTGCCAGGTGACGGGCTGCTCCAACACCGATGCGCGGAGAGTATTGTAGCCCAGCAGCGCGCAGTTAATTTCGATAAAATTCTCTAAGGCCTGCTCGACCAGCAGACGGCGGTCAAAGTTCGCGGCAATGTTGATATAGTTTTGCGCTTCTTCAGCATTATTCGCCCGCGCCACGCCAATACTGGAACCCAGCGACGCCGGTTTGACCATGATCGGATAGCCGATTTCACTGGCGATCCGATCCAGAATCGGCTTGCTATTGCTCACCCATTCCGGGCGGGTGAATCCAATATGCTTGACCACTGGAATCCCATAGTGCGACAACACGGCTTTGAGCATCACCTTGTCACGAATCACGGCAGAGGACATCACGCCCGCGCCCACATACGGAATATCGGCCAGTTCGAGTAGGCCCTGCATCGTGCCATCTTCGCCATGTGAGCCATGCAGTGCTGGGAAGACGACATCGAGCTTCAGTACGCGTGTGCGCCCGAATAGACCCTTCACGGGCGGCGAGATCAAACCGTGATGGTTGGTGCTGGGCGAAATAATCGCATCTTTCATCCCCATCATTTCGGTGATGTTATCGCCCTCAAAAATTTTCAGTTCGCGCAGACCTGCTCCGGTAATCCAACGCCCCTCGCGCGTGATATAAATCGGCACGACGTTATACTTGTCAGGCCGCATCGCCTGCATCACCTGTTGAGCCGTCACGACTGACACATCATGTTCTACTGTGCGGCTGCCAAAAAGAACGCCAACCGTTCGTTTGCCTGTTACGCTGCTCATAGCTAAATCCTTCTTCGTGTGCGGCCAGTCCTTAGAGATAGGTATCTGGCAAGTCATTCAAAAACAAAACCGTATCCCCCGTTTTTAATTCGCGGTGGAACCACTCAATCGCATCATCACGGGTATCAAAAACGTGCAGATGGGCGGGAGAGAAATTCGTCTCATGGATTCCTTTTTGGAGCGGAATCGTCTGTTCGGTTCCGACCAATATAATATCGGTGCAAATAGTGGCGGCATACCGCCCCAGCTTCTGATTTTCCTGATCCTGGATCGATCCGAGTTCGACCATGCCGGGCGTGATCAGTACCCGCCGTCCTTCCTGATACAGCGCCAACACATCCAGCGCGTTTTTTGCTCCCACCGGATTCGCGCTGTACGCATCATCAATCACGGTGATTCCACCGGGCAGAGTGCGGCGCTGTAAACGGTGTTCGGCGGGTTGAAGCGTGGCGACACGCATCGCAATTTCAGACAGGGGAATATCCAGGTGCCGCGCGACAGCCGCTGCTAACAAAATATTCGTCACATTATGGTAGCCGATGATAGCGGTACGGAAGTGCTGCTGTTCATTCGTTTGGGTATCCACGACATCAAATGCCAGCCCTTCAGGTGTGAAAGTGACATTTTTCGCCAGGATGCGAAGCTGCGTCGCATGATCGGCGTTTTCCCATGAGACACCAATTCGCGTGTTGGGATAGCCGCGCTCGTACATGCTGCGCACATAATGGTTGTCCCAGTTGAACACGCCAACGCCATCCGGCGGCAGCGCTTCGATAATCTCATATTTAGCTTTGGCAATGGTATCGATGCTGCCAAACCGCTCAAGATGCTGTGGGCCGACGGCGGTCACAATGCTGATCGTGGGTTTAACCAGTTTGCATATATCGCGGATTTCGCCTTCAACATACGCGCCCATCTCGGCAATAAAAAAATCATAGCTGTAGTCATTGCTCAGCGTATTGTTGATCACAATGCAGACACCCATCAGCGTGTTGTAGCTTTTGGGGGTTGCCAGTACCCGGTAGCGCGAACCGAGGATATGCGCGAGATATTCTTTGGTACTGGTTTTACCAAAGCTGCCGGTAATGCCGATCACGACCGGGCCGGCCTGTTGGAGCGTTCGCCGTGCCCGTTCGCGGAACATGCGCCGGAAAGCAGCTTCAATGGGATAATTGATCAGGTTGGCGAAGGGCAGAATCAGCGGGCTGATATGGTATACCAGCAGCGCCACCCCGGTAATAATCGCAAAGGTGCCGGTTGTGGCCGAGGCGAGGAGTTCATCAAACAGCACACTCGCGCCAATCTGTGCAATGATTGCTAATCCAAAAGCGGTAATCAGCAGCCGCGCGGCTCGCTGTGTCAGCTTAAACTTTTGCTTGACTTCCTTGACAGGTTCGGGCCAAATGCCGATCACCCCGGCGATGCTCCAAATCAGGAGGTAAAACAATTCGTGACTGTCCCCGGCACGATCTAAGGCAAATGTGATCAGCGACGCTACCCCTACAAATACCAGCGCCCGCCACATAATATAGCGGGTTGGTTTGCCCACCAACCAGATCAGATAGCGGCGATTTTGATAACCTTCGAGCTGGAAAAAACGTGCTAACCGCCAGATGCGCAGCAATATTCCGACCAGCCAGAGTACCGTTAGAATTTGTGCCATCCGGCGTTTAACTCCCGTTTTTCAAAAAGTGATCAACAACCCGAATATAATCATTCAACCGATCCAGGTAAGCGAAATGTCCCGCTCCCTTAAAAACCACCAATCCCGCATCGGGGATCAATTGTTCCAATTTGCGGCCCTGCCACAGCGGGGTATCCGCATCCTGATCGCCCCAGATTAACACAGTAGGCGCTTTGATCCGCTGCGCATAGGGGGCGAGGTCTTCCTGAATCACCTGTCGGAAGGTGTCTCGCAGCGGTCCCGCATTCTGATAGTCTTCCGATGCAAAACGGCGGTAGAACCGCGCTCGCAGCCGGTCCCGCAGTCCCCGTGCATGCGCTGTTTCGAGCGTCCAGTTGAGGATACGCCATAAGCTCAGAGCAATTCGATTTTTGAGCGGCAGCGAGGTTCGGATTCCGGCACTGTCGGCCAGGATCATTTTGCTAACGCGATCCGCGTAATCGGCTGCCAACACCAACCCAATCCGCCCGCCGAAGGAATGCCCCAACAGTGCCACCCGATCCAGGCCAGTCTGATCCAGATACGCGATCACAAAGCGGGTGTAATCGCCCACCGACCAGACATCCGGCGGCAGTTCACTCTGTCCAAAGCCCGGCAGGTCGATCACATGGACTTCATAGCCCAGCGGAGCCAATCGCTCGGCCACCGGCCAGAAACTTTTGATGCTGCCTTGCCAACCATGCAGCGCGATCACCGGACGTCCCTCGCCAATACAGGCGACTCCAGTTTGAATACCGCTGATTGTTTGCAGGGTGATAACAGGTTCGCTCACGGATTTACAACCTCGATCTGTGCGCCTAAACTCACCAATTTGCTGACCACATTTTCAAAGGTGCGATCAATCAATTCTGCGCTGTCAATGGTGACGCATCGATCCGATACCAACGCCGCCCCCAACAGCGCTAATCCGGTGCGGACATCGGGTGTATCCATATATTCGCCATGCAGCTTCGACGGCCCCACGACCAGCGCCCGGTGCGGATCGCACAACACGATCTGCGCACCCATCGCCGTCAGTTTATCGACAAAGAGCAGCCGGTTGTCGAATAACTTTTCATGGATCAGCGTGGTGCCACGCGCCTGTGTTGCAATGACCGTCGCCATTGCCATCAAATCCGATGGGAAACCCGGCCAGGGGGCGGTTTCAATCGGCACATCGAGATCCTCAGGTCGCTGCGATACATTAAAGGCATCGTGGGTGGGGACGAACAGCGTTTCACCATTCAGATATAAGTTGATGCCCAACCGCGCCAACATGCGGACAATGAGCCTCAGATGCGCAGGGATAACGCCTTCAATCGTGAGTGTGCCGTGCGTAATTGCGCCCAGCGCGGCGATGCTGGCGGTTTCGATGTGATCGGGGGACAGCCGTATCTCGGCCCCGCCCAAATGCTCTGTGCCATAAACCGTGATCGAATTGCTGCCGATTCCGTCAATCCGTGCACCCATTGCCACCAGCAGATGCTGCAAATCCTGCACATGGGGTTCTGAAGCCGCGTTATAAATGACGGTTTCGCGCCCCATATTCGCCGCCATCGTACAAACCAGAGATGTCGCGGTCACGCTTGTTTGCAGCAGCGTAATCTCACGCCGTTCCCACGGACTTGCTTCAAAATCGATCACGTCCCCGCTGATAGTAACGTTGACACCCAAATCTCGCAGCGCCGCCAGATGGGTATGTAACCGGTTGATCGGGTAATCGACTTCGATCCGAGCATGCTGCCGCCGCGCCAAAATGGGGGCCAGAAACATGACGGTGCTGACCTGGCTTTCGGTGAAATCATGTTCCAGTGAGCGTTTTTGAAGTCCCGTTGTACGCAGCCGGACGACATCACCCTCGCGCACGACTTCTGCGCCCAGTGCGCGGGCCGCATCGAACATCATGGCTGTGCTGAGTGTGTCTGGCACATTTTTCAGTGTAATCTCGGCGTCCGTCAGCAGCGCCGCTGCCGTCATCGCGAGCGCCGAATTGCTATTTCCCGATGGGCGAAAAACACCATGCAGCGCCTGACCGCCGTGAACCACAATCCGCATACCCGGTTCTCCTGTACTCGCACTGTTTCGGCGGGTGATTATAGCAGGAAAGCCCAAGCGTCCAAGCTTTTGGAAACGATAATAATTTTCTTTAAAAGTATATTTTTTAACTGTTAAAATTTGCGCAATCGTCAGTCTCACTCTAAGATTTGTCAGTTAATAATTATGAATCGTATATTCATAACCAAGGGGATATTGTCCCACACGTCACAAATAAATACAGCCTCACCCCCTTACCTGTTTTCAGTCAAAGATGTCTGTCTTGATCGTGGTTATAGAAGGGAGTCCACATGCGCATTCTGTCTCGCCTGTCGTTACGCCAACGATTGTTGCTTGGGGCGGCGGGCTTTGTGGTCACGGTCCTGATTATTGGAGGAATCCTGTTATTGGTCCGGTCCACTAACGCAGCCGAGGAACAACCGATTGAGTTTAACCATCAGGTGCATATCAATAACGGAATGCAGTGTCAGTTCTGTCATTCCGGCGTCACCAAATCACCCGCCGCCGGTATTCCCAGCGTGGAATTGTGCATGGGATGTCACGGGCACATTGCAACTGACAAACCCGAAATCAAAAAACTGACCGCCTATTGGGAAAAAGGCGAACCCATCCCCTGGCAGCGTGTCAATCAGCAGCCAAGTTATGTCTTTTTTAACCACAGCGCTCACTACGCCGCCGGGGTCGGTTGCGGCTCGTGTCACGGCGATGTCAGTAATATGACGGTGGCCGAGAGCGTAGTCGAAATGAACATGGGCTTCTGTCTTGGCTGCCACGCAGACCAGCCCCATGGAAAAGATGTCCTGTGGGACTGTACGGTTTGCCATCGGTAGGAGAAAACAAGTATGCCGCAGATCACACGCCGCAATTTTTTGAAAGTGAGCGCTGCCGGAACTGCCGCCGCTGTTTTGGTGGGCTGCGAAACCGACGAGCGTTATGTTGAATTAGAACCCTATGTCCGTGCCCCTGATGAACAGACGGCAGGTGTCGCCACATGGTATGCCAGCACATGCCGCATGTGTCCCGCCGGGTGTGGAATTATGGCCCGCGTGATCAATGGTCGCGCGGTCAAATTGGAAGGTAATCCCGAACATCCGGTGAATCGAGGTCGGCTCTGCGCACGCGGGCAGTCGGGCCTGCAATTGCTCTACAACCCGGATCGTGTCACCGGCGCAGTTCAGCAGGATGGCCGGGAAAGCCGCCGTTTTAAAGCGATACCCTGGAATCAGGCGATCAACACGCTCTACGAAACCCTGGAAGATGCCAGGGGACGGGTTGGCATCTGGACCGGCTCCTCAACATCGCATCATTTGACCGATCTATTCACCCGTTTTGCGACCTTGCTTGGCGCTCCGGCTCCCATCCGCCATGATCTCTATGCTACCGTCAGCGGTTATCAGGCCCTCGAACAGGCGCACCAGGACTTGTTTGGACGTGCCACCCTCCCCGCCTATGATCTCGCCAATGCCGACATAATTTTTTCGTTTGGCGCAGAATTTTTAGGCTCGTGGCTTAGCCCAACCGGTTTTCACTATGATTACAGCCTGTTCCGTGACCAAAAATTCGGTAAACGAGGCTATTTTGTCCAGTTTGAGCCGCGCATGTCGAATACGGGCGCGGTGGCTGATCGCTGGGTTCCGCTTCGTCCTGGCACATATGCGCTGGTTGCCCAGGCGATAGCGCGCATCATTGCCGATGAAGGCTTGGGCGGCGAGGAACGCGCCAGTCGTGCCGCATCGTTAGCCGGGGATGTGAATCTGGAAGAAGCGGCGGCAGCGGCTTATATGTCGCCCGAAGAATTGGTGAAATTGGCGCGCGCTTTTGCCACTGCCGAACGTCCGGTGGCGCTCCCCAGCGGTTATGCTGGCAGTGTTGAGGCCGTGACCGCTGTTCAGGTTTTGAATCTCATTGTTGGTTCTGGCAATCTTTCTTTACCTGTTCTGCCTGAAGGTTTTACCGTTCCAGGCACTACTTCATTCACCGACGTTCAAAGTTTTATCAGCGCCATGAACGCGGGTGATGTCCAGGTTTTGCTTATTCATGGTGCGAATCCGGCCTATGAACTCCCCGCCAGTGCTGGTTTCATCGAGGCACTGAAGAACGTTAAGACGGTTATTTCGTTCAGCCCACTTATCGACGAAACCGCAGCGCATGCCGATTACGTGTTGCCGGATCGGGTTTATCTCGAAGGCTGGGGTTATCAGGTCGTCAACCCGACGTTTGGAGGGCGTCCTGCCATCAGTAGCCAGCAGCCCATGGTCGCACCGCTGTATGACATCCGCTCAACCGGGGATGTGCTGCTGACGGTTGCTAAGGCATTCTCCGGCGCAGGTGATGCACTGCCCTGGGCTGATGAGGTTGAATTTATCCAGGCTCAGATAGCGACTCTGCCCGCTGGTTTGGCTGGCGGCGACGATGAAGCCGTACGCTGGGCGCGTTTTCAACAGCACGGTGGGTGGTGGGCAGCCGAAATCCCTGATCAACCGGCGCTGGAGCTAGCCGCTGCGCCCGTAACGGTTCCTGAAACATCGTTCCCCGATGAAAAGGAATACCCCTATTTCCTGAACCTGTATCTGTCGCCACTGCTGCTCGATGGCACCGGGGCTAGCATTCCCTGGCTGCAAGGCACACCCGATCCCATGACCACCATTTCATGGCAGACCTGGATCGAGATCAATCCCCAAACAGCAGATGATCTGGACCTGAAAAACGGAGATGTAGTCCGGGTGCGTTCTCCCTATGGCGAAATCGACGCGTTGGTTTATACCTACCCGGCCATTCGCCCCGACACCGTAGCAATTCCATTCGGCCAGGGACACAGCGATTCGGGACGGTATGCCAAAGATCGCGGCAGTAATCCGGTGGCGCTGCTCGGCGTGTCCGATGACGGTGGTCTGGTCTGGTCCACGCTGCGCGTCAAGATCGAGGCTCAGGGCGAGAACAAACATCTGGCTGTATTCGAAAGCACAGTTGATCATGGTGAACATCCTCACTACCCGCTGGGCATCGAGCGTGCCGCTGAACACAACTCAGCAGGCGAATAGTGGAAAATAGAGGAGTCGTACTTCATGGCGGAAAATGAACATAAATGGACGATGATCGTGGACCTCGACAAATGCACAGGCTGCCAGGCCTGTGTGGTCGCCTGCCACGCCGAGAATAATGTACCGATAGCCAGTGAAAACGAAGTGATCCGGGGGCGCGGCCAGCATTGGATTCGCATTGAGCGCTACTGGGAAGGCTCCTTCCCGGAAGTCAAAGCACGCTTTATCCCGGTCTTTTGCCAGCAGTGCAACAATGCACCCTGCGAGCCGGTTTGCCCGACTTATGCCTCTTATCACAGTGACGAAGAACACTTGAATATTCAGGTTTATAACCGCTGCGTTGGGACTCGTTACTGCGGCAACAACTGCCCCTACAAAGTCCGTGTTTTCAACTGGTACCAGCCGCAGTGGGATGAACCGCTCAACCAGCAGCTCAATCCCGATGTGAGTGTGCGTGAAGCAGGTGTAATGGAAAAATGCACATTCTGTCTCCAGCGTATTCGTCATGGCATTGAAGCCGCACACCTGGAAGGCCGTGATGTTGCCGATGGTGAAGTCGTTCCGGCTTGCGTGCAAGCGTGCCCCTCGAATGTATTCACTTTTGGCGATTTGTATGATTCTGAGAGTGAAGTGTCAAAGCGGCTTCCTGATCAACGGCAGGCAAAATTGCTGGAACATCTGGGCACGGAACCGGCGGTTTATTACTTAAAAGGTGGAGAGAGCCATGTTGGAGAGTAAAGCCGGACCCTATTGGGAACAACCTGTTCCTGAAGATGAAGAACTGCTGCATCAGGTCGAACATCAGCGTGATGAACATCTCCTGCTCGATCCTCGCCCCCCGGCAGAAAACAATGCGCTGCTGCTGGCAACCATGCGGCGCACCGGCCCGCTGTTCTGGTTGACAGTGCTTGGCCTGGGCGGGTTTGTCGCGGCGCTCTTGGGGGTTTGGATCACCCAAATGATCTACGGTCTCGGCATTACCGGCTTAAATCGTTCGGTGATGTGGGGACCGTATATCGCCAACCTGGTGTATTTTATCGGTATCGGCCATGCCGGGACGTTTATTTCTGCTGCGCTGCGACTGATGCGGATGGACTTCCGCCGCCCGATTGCCCGCGCTGCTGAAACGGTGACGCTGTTTGGCCTGGCAATGGCGGCGCTTTACCCATTGATTCATGTAGGTCGCATCTGGAAAATCTATTACATGTTTCCCATCCCCAATATGCGCCAACTGTGGCCGAATTGGAGATCGCCGTTGTTGTGGGATGCTACAGCCATTACAACTTATATGCTCGGCAGCACGCTCTTTATGTTTGCCGCGCTGATCCCCGATTTAGCGATGGCGCGTGATCATACCACCGGCTGGCGGCGCAAATTATACGGTGCCCTGTCTTTAGGTTGGCATGGCACTGAGGCAGAATGGCGGCGCTTGGAAAAGCTCGCCGACATCCTGTGTTATGTCATCATCCCGGTGATGTTCTCGGTCCATACCATCGTGTCCTGGGACTTTGCGATGGCCGTCCAACCCGGTTGGCACAGCACCATTTTCGGTCCCTTCTTCATCATCGGTGCGCTGTTTTCCGGTGTGGCAGCGGTGATTATGTGTATGATCATCATCCGCAAGGCGATGGGTCTGGGCTATTTCATCCGCGAAGAGCACTTTAACGCGATGGGCATCTTCCTGATGATCCTGTCGATTGCCTGGACCTATTTCTATTTCAACGAATGGATCGTCACGTGGTATGGCAACCTGCCCGCCGAAAAAGCGATTTTGAATATGCTGATGGGCGACCTGGGGCCGTTGTTCTACCTGATGTTGTTTGCCAACATTATCGTGCCGCTGGGCACGCTGTGGTCCAAACGGGTGCGCACCTCGCTGCCGGCAATGTTTGTGATCGCCATGTTTGTCCAGATCGGCATGTACCTGGAACGCATCCTGATTATTCCCGGCTTTTTGTCGCGTCCCGAACTCCCCTTCAATTGGGTCAACTACACCCCCCATTGGCCGGAGATCACGATCACGATTGCCACCTTTGCCTTCCTCGGTTTCCTCTACATTTTGTGGAGCCGGGTTGCGCCCATCATCCCACTCTGGGAAGTCCACGAAGGGCAGGCGCTGCAAACAACGCGCCGTATTGGTCGGGCTGTCCTTCCTACGCGGACTGAAGGACATCACTAGGAGAGAGCTATGGGCGACTATATGTTGCTTGGCCTGTTTGATAATGTGAACCCCGCCGCTGATGCGGTGCAGGAGTTAAGTGAATTGGGCTACAAGGACAAAGACGTAACTATCATGTCCAATGTGCCCTATTCCGCCCGTTTATTTGGGCGCAAATCGCCGCGCACCTACTACTTGCCTTTTGTCCTGGCCGGGGCGGTAGGTGGGGCACTGATTGCGTTTTTCATCTCTGTAGTAACGCCATCCCTTTACCCGCTCCACGTGGGCGCGCAGGAACTCACGCCTTTTCCACCAAGCGCAATCATGTACTTTGAGTTTATGGCGCTGGGCATCATGGCGGCCTCGTTTATCGGCTTCCTGCTGCAAGGAACCTTCCCCATTCTCGTCCGCCGCATGTATGATGAACGTATCACCGATGGCTATATTGGCATTCAGGTGAAGGCCCGCGAAAATATGCTGGAACGGGTCGAAGAGGTTTTTCGCGCACATAATCCGGTGGACATTAAGCGCGACGATGCCGACAAGTACCGTCCCCAGGGCATCCGGCATCTGATCTTCTGGGCGCTTGTGGGCGGCGGCGCGGCGACAGCGGGAATTATCCCCCTGGTATTCACCTATGATCTGATCGATATGCCCTGGTTCAACCGGATGGTCGATACCCCTGCCATCAGTTACCAGGAAGGCCCCCGTTTGGCCGCGCCTGCTGCGTCGATTCCCATTCAAGGCCCAACGCTGATCGAAGATCAGCCTGCCAGTGCTCGGCTTGAAGATACCGATGTGTCTCGTCAGCGGGGAGCGCAGCTTTACGGGACATTTTGCGCCGTATGTCATGGCACCAACGCCGACGGGCAAAGCTCTTTAGCCACCAAGTATTATGCCAATCAGGAGGTCTTCTCGCGCGGCATACCACCTTTGGCTGGACAAGGGCTGTCACCAGATTATCTGTTTACCACCATCACGCGGGGCCGGCAGTACGGCGATTTGATTGCGATGCCCCCATTCGCCTACCAGCTTACGCCGGGCGAGACATGGGATATTGTGAATTATCTTCTCAGCCTCGGTGCTGAACAGTAGACGGAGGACTGTGGTGTTTAGACGAAACTCGATGATTTTGAGCGCTGTTCTTGCGCTGGGTGCCGTACTCAGCGCGTGTGGAACAAATGAATTGGCCGAAGACCTAACACCGATCCCCACGCTGCCGCAAGGTCAGGAACCCGCGCTTGCGGATGCCATCACCAATGGCGCGGGACTGCAAACCTCTGCCAGCGATGATCCGGCGGTGGCCGAGGGTCAGGAACTCTGGGCTTCATTGGGTTGTTCCGGCTGCCACCAGGCGGAAGATTCCCCAGCCGCACCAGGGCTAAATCTCATGGCTGGACGTGCGCCAGAGCGTAAAGAAGACATGTCGGCAGAAGAATATCTGCACGAGTCGATTGTGGAACCCGACGCGTTTGTCGCGCCGCCTTACGAGCGCCCTATGCCCGGTCTCGGTGTAACAGACGAGCAGGCAAATTCACTCGTTGCCTTTATCCTCTCCATCGGCGGTGAATCAAGTACAGCGGAAGGTACCGCTGAAGTTCCTGCCGTCGAGGGAACGGAAGAGGCTCCGGCTACCGCAGCAACCGAAGACGCAGTGGGCGATCCACAAGCGGGTGAAACCGTTTTTGCCGACTCGTGCTCTGGTTGTCACGGCGAACAAGATAGCGTTGGCCCCGCGTTAATCGGTGATAATAACCGGATGGAAGACCATGCCCAGGATGCGGATCAGGAATTAGCCGCTTATCTGCACGAGTCAATTGTCAATCCGAGCGCGTATGTGGTCGCTGACTTTTCCGACATCATGCCCAAAACCTATGACGAGCAGTTGAGCGATGAACAAATCGCTGACTTGATTGCCTATCTGATGCAGCAGTAAGCTTTTTGCACGGCGCATCAATACTCTCGGAGGGCGGCTTAAAAACAAGTCGCCCTTGTTGTTTGGTTCACTGAGCGCACTCATGGTAGGATTAACGCGTTCAGATATGGATAAAGCTATGCGACTGTTCACTCGTCTTGCCCTTATTGCCCTGTTTCTTCTGTCGGCGCTGCTGCTGGCTTCCGTCCAGCATCAACTGCTGGCCCAGTCTGATCCCACAGCTACACCCAATATCAACTGGGTTCGGCTTCAGGATGGCATCAATGTGCGCGGCGGCCCAGGTTTTAATTTTGGCGTCATCGGCCTGCTGCCATTGGGCAGTTGGGTCCAGCCGTTGGCCCGCAGCACTGACGGTGAGTGGGTGCTGATCACTTATCTCACCACCCAGGGTTGGGTGGTGCGGGATGGTGTGAATTGGCGCTTAAGTGTCAATTCGCTGCCCGTCATTTCAGCCAGCGAAAGTACACCGATTCCGCGCCCGCTCTATTACAACACCCCTGGCGGCCCCACCTATACGCCGAATGCCAATTGGGTCGATGCGGCATTAGAAGGCGCATTTGTCCGTTCAGGGCCAGGGCAGGGTTATCCCGCCATTGGAACTCTGTTCACCGGTGATGTGGTTGATCCGGTGGCTCGTGATCAATTGGTTGATTGGGTGATGATTCGTTATGGCGAAGGTTATGCCTGGATACGGTATGATTTGGTCGTGTGGGTCGAGCCAATTGAGGCGTTAGCAGTTGTTGATGTGCCGAATCTGACGCCCAGTTTTACGCCTGTTCCGCCGATTCCATCCGATACACCTACAGCTACACCATCCGACACCCCCACGCCTACCGATACGGCAACTGCCACACTCACCCTATCCAACACGCCAACCAACACTGCGACAGCTACCCCCACGCCATCCCATACGCCGAGTCCGACACCGACCTACACATCATTACCAACCCTGACGCAGACGCCGAGTGTGACGCCGACCAACACCTTGTTGCCCACCCTGACCAAAACGGCGACGACTGAGCCGACTGCAACTGCGCGCCCATCCCGAACGCCGACCGATGAGCCGCAAGTCATGGTGATTATTCCAACAGATACCGTGACGCCGGAACCGCCCAGCGCCACGCCGACTCAACTTCCGACGGATACTGTTACTCCACTGCCCAGCCTGACATCGACACCCGCGCCAACCGCCACGTCGCAGCCAACGGCGACAGATACCGCCACCACTGCGCCAACGCATACCCCACAGCCAAGCGCAACATTCACGCCATCAGCTACGGACACAGCCACACCGCCACCGATAGAGACCGCCACATCAACAGCTACTCCATCCCGAACGCCTACCTCGCTCGCTGTCGCTGTTGCGGGAGAACCTGGGAATACCAGCGGATCAGGCGAGTCATCCGTTCCGCCTGCATCCTCAACGGAGAAGCGTTCTTCATCAGGTATTTTCATCTGGATCCTCGGCGGGGTGGGTTTGACCGCCTTAGCCTACCTCGGAATTTACGCAGCACAGGCGGGGACGATGGACCGCTACCGGGACGGTTTTATCCTCTCGACCTGTCCGGTATGCGGCGAGGGACATCTCTATCTCGATGAGCGTCGTTATCGTTTATTAGGGATCCCGGTGGCGCGGCGCGTGGTGCGCTGCGATCAGTGTCGCTCCGTCCTGCGCCAGGTGGGGCGGCAGCGCTGGCGTTATGCTGTGGATGGCGCGGTTAACCGTGACATGTTTGCCGATTGGAATAACCGGCTGATCACCGAGCAGCAGTTAATTAACACAATGCCGGAATCTCGCCCACCGGAATATATTGAGGACGACGAGCATCTCTAATTGCCGCACCTAGCCAGCCCTGGTACCATCTGCCTTGTATTTGAATTTGTCTTTGGGAGGCTTTTGAGTGGAAGTAACAAGCGTTGAAAGAGCGGTTAAGACCCCCGATTGGGTGAAGGATGCGATCTTTTACCAGATATTCCCTGATCGGTTTGCAACCAGTAAGCGGATAGAAAAACCGTCTAATTTAGAATCATGGGATTCGCCACCCACCAGCTATGGCTTTAAGGGCGGCGATTTATTAGGTGTCGCGGAACATCTCGATTATCTGGCAGACCTGGGCATCAACGCCATCTACTTTAATCCGATTTTTCAGTCGGCTTCCAACCATCGCTATCACACGCACGATTATTATCAGGTGGATCCGATCCTGGGCGGCAACGACGCGCTGCGTGGATTGTTAGACGCAGCCCACGCCCGCAATATTCGAGTGGTGTTAGATGGCGTTTTTAACCATTCCAGCCGGGGATTCTACCAGTTCAATCATTTACTGGAATGCGGCGAAAAGTCCCCCTATCTGGACTGGTTTTTTGTGAAGGAATTTCCTCTCAACGCCTACCAGACGGATGAAAAGCCGAACTATGGTGCATGGGTTGGGCTGCATGCCCTGCCCAAATTCAACACGGATAATCCCCAGGTGCGCGAATTCATTCTGGATGTGGCCGCCTATTGGGTCCGCTTTGGCATTGATGGTTGGCGGTTGGATGTGCCCGCCGAGATTGACGACGATGAGTTCTGGCGCGAATTTCGTCGTCGTGTGCGTAAGGAAAATCCCGATACGTATATCGTGGGGGAAATCTGGCACGAAGCCCAGCGCTGGTTGCAAGGCGACCAGTTCGACGCCGTGATGAATTATATCCAGACCCGTGCCGCCATTGCCTTTTTCGGCGGGCGCACCCTGGCCCCGTTAAATCCCGGCGGTGGGTTCAAGCAGTTGCAAACGCTGGATGCAGCCGTTTTTGCCTCCTCAATCGAAACCATGCTCAGCCTTTACGACTGGGAAATCATCGGCGCGCAGATGAACCTGCTCAGCAGCCACGATACACCGCGCTTTTTGACGATGGTCAATGACGACACAACCGCGCTCAAGCTGGCGATGCTTTTCCAGATGACCATGCCGGGCGCACCCACCGTCTACTATGGCGATGAGATCGGGCTAACTGGCGGGTACGATCCGGGTTCGCGGGGCGCATTCCCCTGGGATCAATCCCATTGGGACACCGATCTGCACCGCTATGTGCGCAATACAGTACATCTGCGCCGGAACAGTGCCGCATTACGCCGGGGTACATACAACACCCTGTTAGCCGAGGCCGATCAGTATGCCTTTGAACGCGTCTATCAGGATCAGCGGGTGCTGGTGGTCTTTAATACGGGTCTCAAAGCTGCTCCCATCAAGATCGTGCTGGCAGGGGGAATCGGCCAACCAAAGGTGCTGTTTGGCGAACCGCAAGCAATCCAGGTTGCAGCCGCCAGCATCACGCTGACCGTACCGGGTCGCAGTGGGGGTGTACTGGCTCTGGACAGTTAGCCCAAATCGTCAATAATCAGAATAGACAGATGGTAAGGGCGGTTCTCCGCCCTTTAAAACCTAGAACGAAAAGAGAATCATGGTATGGAATCGCCCAGTATTCAAGTAGCCGAGCCGCGCGACTGTGTGCAGGTCTCATTTCCCGATAAAGTCATCTTAGAAGGACCAATTGGCACTTCCCTGGAGTCATTTATTCAGGCTTATGTAAAGCATCATCCCCAGGAACTGCCCATTGTCGCCGCCATTGTCGATGGTGTACTGCGCGAATTAACGATGCCGGTGGTGCGTGATGTGCATATTCGCCCGGTCACAACGGATATGGGCGATGGCAGCCGCATTTATCGCCGCTCATTGGCCTTTTTGCTCACCGTAGCGGCTACTGAAATTTTTCCTGACACCAAACTCATGATCGACTATGCGCTTCCGAGTGGGGCCTTTTTCTGCAAAGTCGCGGGCCGCGATCCGTTTACCTCAGCGGAACTGGACACCATCAAAAAGCGTATGAAAGAAATAGTAGAAGCCGACGAACCGATTATTCGCCGCGAAATCCCGCTCGACGAAGCGGTGAAACGTTTTAAAGAGTGTGGTGACGATGATAAAGTGCGCCTGCTCGAATTTCGCACCAAGAATTATCTCACGATTTACGAACTGCGCGGTGAGATGGACTATTTTTACGGGTACATGGTGCCCAGTACAAGCTATTTGACTCTCTATAATGTCCAGCTCGAAGAAGGCGGCTTTGTGCTGCAATATCCACGCCGCGAAAGCCCGACCATGCTCCGCCCATACAGCAAATCGCCTCAGATGATGAAAATCTTCCACCAGACCGAAGAATGGCTCAGTCTGTTGGGGGTAGAAGATGTGGGGCATCTCAACCAGGCGATCCGCGATGGTCATGGGCGTGAACTGGTGCTGATCAACGAGGCGCTCCACGAACAGCATATTGCACAAATTGCGTGGCAGATTGCCCAGCGGCACAAAGATGGACTGCGTTTGGCGCTGATCGCCGGGCCATCCTCCAGCGGTAAAACAACGTTTTCCAAGCGCCTTGCCGTTCAGATTCTGGCGCATGGGCTGAAACCCTATACCCTTGAAATGGATCGCTATTTTGTAGACCGCGACAAAACTCCGCGCGACGAAAACGGCGAATTTGACTTTGAAGCACTCGAAGCAGTTGATCTGGCGTTGTTCAATGAGCAGATGTTAGGGTTGGTTTCGGGGCAGCGCGTCCAAATTCCGGTCTTTGATTTTATCAGTGGGACGCGTAAACCGGGCGATGAGGTGCAGCTTTCGCCGGAGCACATTTTAATCATTGAGGGCATTCACGGTTTGAATCCGCGGCTGGTCCAGTCGATTCCAGTCGAACGGACTTTCCGTATTTATGCTTCAGCCCTGACTCAGTTGAACATTGATCGCCACAATCGCGTGCCGACTACAGACCTGCGCTTGATCCGCCGGATTGTTCGCGACGCGACCTACCGGGGCTATTCGGCGTTCGATACATTGTCCCGCTGGGAGAGTGTGCGGCGCGGCGAAAAACGGTATATTTTCCCCTACCAGGAAAACGCCGATGTCATGTTCAACTCGGCCTTGCTCTACGAACTGTCTGTGCTGCGCCCGATGGCCGAACCCCTGCTGCTGCAAGTCGAACCCAGTCAGGCCCACTATATTGAGGCGCGCCGTTTGCTCTCCATTTTAGGCTGGTTCAAAACCATGGCTACCGATCTGGTCCCCGACAATTCACTGCTGCGCGAATTTATCGGCGGCTCTATTCTGCGTGATTACATTCCCGGAGCAGGTTATTTGTCCGTAACCGTTCAACCCAAAGATCCGCTACTTAATCATGGATAGGTGAGCGTGGATAATCTTTCGACCAAACTGCTCAACCAGTACGAGGCCGTGCGCCGCCAGGAACATGAGCAGATTACCGAACTGCTGGATGTGCTGGGGCAGGTCGATGGTCTGCCGGAGAGCGAAATGGAACAGGCGCGGGATGCCCTGTTCCATGCCAACCATCCGTTTTTGATGGTGATGACCGGGCCGTTTAGTTCGGGCAAGTCCAGCATCATCAATGCCCTGTTGGGCGAAAATGTGATGGATGTGGGGCCGATCCCCACCACCGATCATATTGTCATTCTGCGTCATGGTGCCGAATTACAGCGCACGCGGGCCGGAGAGATTGAAACAATCTTTCATCCCAGCCACTTGCTCGAAAATCTGAGTTTGGTCGATACGCCGGGGTTAGAGTCTGTCTTCCGTACCCACGAAGCGCTGACTCGCCGCTTTTTACACCGCGCCGATGTAGTGGTGCTGGTGATGTTAGCCACCCAGGTTTTGACGGCGGGCAACCTGGAATATTTGCAGGAACTCAAGGTCTATGGCAAGCGCGTCGTCGTGCTGGTTAATCAGGTGGATGTGCTGGAACCGTCCGAACGCGAACAGGTCCGCGAATTTGTTTTCGAACAAAGCCGCCAGTATCTCGGACTTGAACCCAAAATTTGGCTGGTATCGGCGCGTCAGGCGATGGCCGCCCAGCAGGAAACACCCCGTGATGAAATTCAGTGGGACGAAAGTGGTTTTGCTGATTTTGAGGAATACATCAAGCTCACCCTCAACGACGCCGAGCGCTACCGCCAGAAGCTCGAAACACCGATTCAAATCGTCCAGAACGTGACCAAAACCGCGCTGGGTCTGGTGCAGCTTCGCCAGTCCTCGCTGGACGAACAGCGCAAAACGGTTCAGAACATCGACGCCCAGATCGAGCAGGGACGCCGCGCGCAGCAGCAAACAGTGGATGATACCCTGCACGAGATCGAAAACCAATGGAACGAAACCGCCGCGCGTGGCAGCGAAGCGATTAGCGAACTTTTCCAGTTTTCGCGCGGATTTTCGCTCTTTTTCCGAGGATTAGGCGAGATCGTGGGCATCGGGCGCTTGTTCCGCCGCTTCCGCCGCCAGACCCAGACCGAAAACACGTTTGAACAGCACAAAGTGATCGAAACCCTGCGCCAGATTCCCCAAACCGTAGACAAGTTAGGCCCCCGGCTTGAAGGGCGTGATTTGCAGGATATTGATGATCTAGTCGATTACACCCGTAAAGCAGTGGATGCGCTCCCTTCCGGTTTGTCCGATAAAGTGATCGGACATATCCAGACGCCGCTTCGCTACGAACGCGGTTTCCTGCGAGATGTCAGCAGCCAGTTGGACGATCTGACGCGCGAAGCAGAGCGCTTTGAAACCAAACGCCTGGATCGGATTCTGCGCAACACACTGATTATTTTGGCGCTGTGGGAACTGCTGATTATCTGCTTGTTAGTGTCGGTCGCAGCCAACGCCTTCTCGAATGTGGTATCAGGCACCCAGCAGTTTCTGGTGGTGTTTGGCGTGGGCTTTGTGCTGGTCATCTTTGGCTTAGGGTTGGTACCACTGCGTGGCTGGTTCCTCAGCCGTGCCTATGAGCGCCGTCTGGCCCACCTGCGTGATAAACACCTGGAAATCCTGCGCCGCGCCTCCGAAGACGCGGTGAAACACGGCGTCCAGTTGCGCCGTGATGCCGTCGCGCCGTTTACGCGCATGGTCGAAGCCCAAACCGAAATGATCGGCAAACTGCGCGGTGATCTGTTAGACCAGCAGCAGGCGCTTCTGCGGATTCAAAGTGGTCTTGCTGCCATGCATCCCCCATCTGAAAGCTGATAAAATCTCTGTAACTTCTGTATTGAAGGAGCTGGCATGACCAGTATCGTATTGGAAGGCCCCATCGCCAATGCCCGTGAGCGTGAAGTGCGCTTGCTGCATGATGTCGCGGATACCATTGCACCGCTGGGTGAGGGAACATCCGAAGACAAAAAACGGTTGCAGCAGAATGCCGCCGATCTTCAGGATATGTTTTTTTTGGTCGTCGTTGTGGGCGAATTTAACGCGGGCAAATCCAGTTTTGTGAATGCCCTGCTTGGGGATGAAGTACTGCCAATGGGGATCACCCCCACCACCGATGCCATTGAACTGGTGCGTTGGGCACCCCGCCGCAGCAAAGACCCGGAATGGCGCGAAGCCGGCGTCGTGCGCGAATGGACACACCCCAATACGGGCGGGCCGGGTGTTGTGATTGTGGACACCCCCGGCACCGGATCGGTCTTTCGCAAACACGAAACTATAGCCAAAAACTTTCTCAGCCGCAGCGATCTGGTGATCTTTTTGCTCTCGGCCAAACGCGCCTTTGCCGAAACTGAACGCCTCTACCTCGAACTCGCGCGCGACTATGGCAAGAAAATCGTCGTCGTCATCAACCAGATGGACCTGCTCGAAAAGAAAGAGCAGAAGGAAGTCCAGACTTTTGTCCAGCAGCAGTTAAATGAACTGCTTGGCCTGCGCCCCGACATCTTTATGGTGTCTGCCAAACAGGCCCTCAAGGATCGCAAATCGGCGGGCGGTTTGTTCACCACCGCGAATGATGATCCAGGCAGTATGAACGCCGTGCGCGAATACTTGCGCAATATTTTCAAGCGTGTTCCTCCTGCCAAGCAGAAACTCTACGCCCAGCTTGATTTTGTGGACAGCATCGCACGTAAATATATCGAACAGTTAGACAAGCAGATTGCCCTGATCACCAGCGACACCGCGCGCGCCGAAAGTTTGCGCCAGGAACTCGAACAGCAGGCGGTTGGTCTCAACGAACATCTCGAAACCGCCCGGCGCGAACTGGATAAGGTTTTTGTGGGGCTGCGCGAACGCGGTCAGAACTTTATTCAGCACCATCTGACTCTTCAGCGGGCGGCCCGTGCGCTTGAACGCGATGAAATGCGCGAAGATTTTGAGCGCGAAGTGGTTGGCAATGCGCTGGATCAAATCACCACGATTTCCGAGCAGTATGTCAATGCGGTGGTCGATAACAGCCGCCGCTACTGGCGCAGCATCATGGATCGTCTGAAACAGCTTGAAACCACATTGAGCCAGGAATTAGGTGCCGTAGACGCGACAGGTTACGCCGAACAGCGCGCCGCCTTACAGGAAGCAATTGCGATTGCCGACAGCGAACTTAAATCCTATACTGACAACAGCCTGGCCGAAAATCTGCGTAATACGTTTCGGGGGAATCTCGCGGGTTTTTCGGCGGGATTCGCGGCGGCGCTTGGTGGAATTTTAGCGGTGATCCTCGGTCTGGCTGCTCCCGGAGCCGTCACGGCGACGGCGGGCGCACTCGTAGCAACGGTGATTGTCGGTCCGGCGCTGTTGGTCGGAGGTGGCGCAGCGGCCATGTTGTACTGGCGCAAAATCAAGCGCGATGCCTCGACGGAGCTGGACAAGCGCCTGAACGCCTTGCAGTACAGCTACCACGCTTCGATGGTCGATCTCACCAATCGCGAACGCAACCGCCTGCTGCAATACGGTCAGCAGATTCTCACGCCTGTCTTCAGTCAGCTTGGCGTGCTCAAGGATCGTTACCAATCCCAGCGCGACACGCTGCAAGGACAGTCTGATCAATCCAAAGCGCTGCGCAAAGAGATCGACTCCATTCAGATCATCACGGAAGAGACGAAATAACGCTCGCCGCATTCAGGGGCAATATGTGAATTGCCCCGCCCCTAATTCAGGTTTGCCGCGTTTACCGTCAGCAAATCAAGTCCCGCCAGCGTGACAACGGTCAGATACCCACTCGCAAATTGCACCGTGTCATCGACCCCCACAGTCAGCCACCGCGCTACTGTTGTCCCCCGTACTCCGCCATTGTACAATGCCAGTTGTGTAACCAACCGCCCATCGCTGGTCCGGTACACCAGCAGTTGCCCATCCGTAGTGACTACGTACAACAGTTGCCCACCCCCAATTCCGAGCAGCGGTGAGCGTGAGTGGCTGCCCGGCATATAGGCGATCCACCGTACATTGCCTGCTGGATCATAAGCCGTTAGCGAGCGCCCTTCGCCTGTGTACAAATAGAAGTTATTAGCCGTATCGGTGATATACGCCGCATCAGCGTTCATGCTCTGCCCGGTATCAACCAGCGGCATGCGGTTCATTCCGGTGTCCAACCGTTCCACGACGCTTCCATGTAGAATCGTGAACCCATCATCCGCCTCTGCAAAAGGAACGGGCAAGCTCTCAAAAGTCATCCGGTTGGCAATGCCGCCCGCCTCATCCACTATAACCAGTTCGCCGTTGTCCAGTCCCAGCGCCAATCGGTTCCCACCCACCGCCCATCGTCTGGCCCGTGCGCCGAGCGGCTCGGTTTGCCACATCAGCGCTCCTTCAGCGGTATAGGCTACCATCCGGTAATCATCCGCCATCGCCACCACCCCATTCCCAAACCGAATCGGCGGCGTGATCCATTTTTGCGGTTGGACCCACAGCGCGCTGTACACCCCGTTATTCAATACCAGCACTTGATCAACCGACGTAGTTGCCAGCACTCGACCATCGGGCAATGTGAGCATATCGGTGACGCTTCCCAGCGTATCAAAGCGCCAAATCACCTGTCCGCTGGCGTCTACCCCTTCCAGATGTTCGCTGTGCGCAATCACATAGATTCCATTCGCCAGCAGCAGCGGCGGCAGCGTTGGCGCATCGATCAGCGAAAAATGGCGTCGATAAGCCGGGTTGACCCATACCCGCGCCAGGAAGGTGAAATCCACTGGGTCCAGCCATCCCAATTCGAGCGGACTCACGTCGGTATATCCCGGCCCGCCTTCGTGTCGATACCGGGTCCGGACTTCATAATGCAAATGCGGGCTGCTCAACGATGGATCGCCCACTGCGCCGATAATATCGCCTTTTTCCACGCATGAATCCATCGGTGGAAAAGTGTAATCGTTCAGTTCTTCCATATGCCCATACAGCGTATTGACCATGACGCCGTTCGGAAAAGTATGCTGGATCACCACCACACCTTTTTCCGTATCCCACCCCGCCGGATCGCTGTAAGTGACCCGTCCGCGTGCTGCCGCTCGAACCGGTTCTCCCGTGTGACCAAATGCAACATCAATTCCGGTGTGCCGCCCGCCATACTTGGCGCGGTAGACACCGAAATCGGTGCTTTCAATATTGATGTCCTCAAATGGAAAATCAAAACTGTCCACATAGCCGCAGGGCGCGGCATCGGACTGGGCCAGACTGGACGCTGTACGACTTCCCCCAACCAGAGGAACAACCAAACCAAGTAACAATACAACTCGCCACGTTTTCATAGGATACTCGATGGGGCCGGAAATGCTAGTTATTCTACAAATTCCGGCCCATTCCGGCGAATTGCTTAACCCTTTAATCCGGTGGTGGCGATTCCTTCGGTAAACTGCCGCTGTGCAAACAAGTACATCAGAATAACTGGAATCAGCGTAATTACGGCGGCGGACATCAGCAGGTTGAGATTCTGACCCGCCTCAGTCTGGAAGGCGTACAGCCCATACGAAATAGGCCGCCAGTTATCGCTGAACGTGACCAGCAGCGGCCATTCCAGCGCATTCCACGTCCCAATAAAGGTAAAAATGACCGTTGTGACCAGTGCCGCCCGTGAGATCGGCAGCACCACCTGGAATAAAAACCGGAGATGTCCGGCTCCGTCAATTCGCGCCGCATCCCATAGATCGTCGGGAATTTGCATGAAAAACTGCCGTAGCAAGAAAATGCTGAAAGTACTGGCGAGAAACGGCACAATCAACGCGGGCCAGCTATCCATCCACCGCCACACCAGCGGCCCATCGACTTTAAACAGGTCGCCAAGACCCAAAAAGTTTTCCAGGCCTAGTTTATCCAGCACGCTGTACACCGCGTCCCCAATTTCTTCCCGCGCATCCGTGATGCCCCATTCATCCTGTTTTCCGGGGAAGTCTTCCACAAAGAAACGGTCAATGTTGGTTACAGTGTTCCGGTTGGGAATAAGCACCACCATCGGAGGGATAAAAATCGTGGCGAGGAACAGCGCAAATAACAAATTCCGACCTGGAAATTCGATTTTGGCAAAGGCATACGCGGCCAGCACCGAGGTGATCGTCTGGGCAAAAATGGTGATCGCCGCGACTTTCACGCTGTTGAAAAAATATTTCGAGAAATTAGACTCGTCCCACGCCTCGATATAATGCGCTGCACCGCCCACAACGGCATAACGGCGGTCAATATTGAGAAACGGAATATTGACTCGAATATCGGCGTACCCATATTTTTCACGTCGCAGATAATTGTGCATACTGAGGCCGCGCTGCTGCCGCCGCCCTTCGATCTGCGTGCGCACTTCCGCCAGATACTCTGGTGATGCGCCCGCGTCCAGGTAATCCTGCACCTTGCGTTCCATATCCGGCTGTGTGACTTCCGTCACCGAAATAAACTGGAGGGTAGGGATAAACCGTCCGCGCAGCACATCCCCTGCATTGCTCAGCGATGTACTGACCATCCACAAAAACGGCAGCGCAAAAAGCAGTGCCCCCAGGGTGAGGATAATGTACACCAGCACCCGGAAAGGGTTAATATGAATAGGCTTGCGGCGGCGTGAGCCTGCCGTCCGTACATCGGCAGTAGGAACGACCCGTGCCGAGGTGGTTTGTGTTGTACTAGCCATAGAAGACTTGCTCCCGTGTCAGGCGATTTTGAACCAGCGTCAGGATGAGGATCACTCCAAACAACGTGAAAGCCAGCGCCGCCGCGTAACCGGGATCGTTGGCCGAATACAGATTCTCGAAAATATGGACGCTCATCGTATCCAGTTCTTTGCCGACTGCCGTGCGTCTCAGGACGTAAATGTGGGTAAATGCCTTAAACGTCCCGATAATCGACAGCATCGACAGAAAAAATGTTGTTGGCGACAGCAGCGGCAGCGTGATATTACGAAAGCGTGCCCATCGTCCTGCCCCGTCTACTTCAGCCGCCTCGTACAACTCACCGGGAATTGCCCCCAACCCGGCCAAAAACACCACCGAATTGTATCCGGCGAAAACCCAGATGTTGTACAGAATAACCGTGAAGAGCGCCAGGCTAGGGCCTTGCAGCGCGCCGGGGATATGCAGCGCTTCTCCGCCCAGCACTTTTTCATAAAATACCCGCACGATGCCCTTTGGCTCCTGAAGCCACAGCAGCGGATCAATCCCCAACAGTCCCAATGTGCGGTTGGCAAGGCTGGTCGGGTTATTGCTGAAAATGACCAGAAAAACCGTCGAAGTTGCTACGCTGGGCGCGATATAGGGCATAAAGTAGATCACGCGGTAAATGCCCTTGCCCCAGGTAACTTCCGAAAACAGCAGATACGCCAGTCCTAATCCTAGTGTCAGTTGAACCGGCACCGTAAAGAATGAATACATCGCCGTGCGTACTAAAGAGTCAAATGTCTCGCGTGACTCGCGCCCGCCCAACGACACCGTACGGGGCAGTTCGCTGATCATCAGCCACCCGCCGACCATCATCAGAATCGCCAGCAGGAGTGTCAGACTAAAACTCAGTTTACTTTCCCGCTTTTGGGCGCTCTGCCATACTAGATACGCGATTCCGATCAATAAGGCTCCCGACGCAATGAGGAAGACCTGCGGCCAGTAAACCAGTTCTGCCGCCAGGTCTTGCGGGCGCAGGGTGGGGTTAGGCGGCTGCCCGGTCACATATGTATAGGCGCGCTGGAACTGCTCCAGGCTGAGTGCCTTCATCCCTGCTGAGGCCTGCCGGTTTAACTGCACCGATCCCAGCATATAAAACATCAAAATGAAGACCGTGACTCCCAGAAACAGGCGGCCCCAGGACAATAAGCGTCGTGTTCGGCCTTGCTCGTCACTATCAATCCGTCTGCGGACCCAGTTTATCGTGTAAATCGTGGCGATCCCCAGGAATATACCGAGCGCCGCCGCCACCTGTTTCCACAGCGGTTCGGTGTATCCTTTGGTCAAAATAACACTTTCGCCGACATCCAGCGCCGAATAGATCGGCACCGCGCTTTGTGCGGTGGCCTCTTCAGTGCTAAAGCTTGCATCAGCCGCCTCGACTAATTCTCCCTCGGCAATGCTCCCATCCGGCAGCAGCACCTGGACGCGTTGGCGGTTGGCAAACGCAGCTTGCAGGCTGGAAACTCGATCAATCGGCAGGGTGTTGTAGGCTTCAGCAGCAAGCGGAGCCTCAATTGTTTTGCCGTTCACTTTCACATTGACGATGATCTCGCCATCCATCGTCAGCCCGCCGATCATGCCGTTTTCATCGCTCACATTAACGGTGGCGTTCAACACCTGCTGGTTAAAGAGCATTTTCGAAAGTTTTTGCGCACCCCGCATGTCATCAGCCATCTGGCTGTAGCCGTAGCGCAGCAGCAGGATACTGGACAGCAGCATCACGCCTACCGTGATTCCCATGCCGATATAGGAACCGGTCTGGATGCGGCCCAGGCGAGGCAGCGAGAGGTAAATCAGTTGGATCAGGACAGTAAATAACAGGCCGTTGATCGGTCCAATCAATACCAGGACAAGCAGATAGATACCGAGCGCTGCGCCCAGCACCACATACCGGGGAATTTTACGCCGAAAAACCGACAGCACCACATACACTGCGCCCGCAATAAGCGCCGCCAATACCGTCCATGCGATCAGTTGCAGCGCCGGGCTGTCCAACTGCCACGCCATCAAAACCCACAGCCCAGCAATCGCCAACAGGTTTAGCCACAGCAGCGCCTGATCGCGAATATCCCATTCTTCGCGTGGGTATTGAAACTGATCCGCCGTGTAAAAGCCGCCCAACGCCAGGATAAACAGAACGACCGGAAGCCACCCCAGGCCGTCATATCCGGTGACGAAATTGAACGCGAGCGTCACCACGCCCAACCCCACCAGCAGGCCTGGCCCCAGGTAGCACCATAAATTGCCGCCGTGTATCTCGCGGTAAAGATAGGCCTTGCGCCATGCTCGATAGCCCACATAAATGAATATCAGGGCCAGCAGGAGCAGCAGAATATAGATCAGGCTGCCCAACGAACGCACGTAGTTATAGAGGCCTACATAACGGTTGGTGATCGGAGAACCGGACTTCAGGCTTTCATAAAAACCGGCCACCACAGGCCATAAGCCAAACGCAAAAGTGGCTAATGCTGCCGGAAGCACAAACAGGTACCCGACAATGGCTTCCTGAATCTTGCGCCGCCGTTTCCCCGCGATCAAATATTGTTCTTCTGCGGAGTACTCTCGCCTGTTCAAAATTGTCATAACGGCTTACTTTCTCGTTAGGTAAACAGATAAACAGTACTTGAGCGTGATTAAATAGGGTTTAAAGCTGGTTTAAAAATCTCTAGCAGGAAATTCTACTAGATCATCCCATATTTCGCATCGATTTGAGATAATAAAACAAAGGCTTGACAATCTACTCCCCCCCCGCTAGAATGTTCTCTATTAACAATCAACGTGCCAATGGCCGTGAACGGAAGTAGTAAGCCATCATCGCAGTGAGTCGGGACCAGTGCAAACCCGGCAGGTGCCTTCGATGAGCGCCCAGGCCAAACTCGTCCGGGAGCTGCGCGGTTGAAAATCAGTAAACCGCGCCGGAAACGCCCGTTATGCGTCTTGAGTGGGTGGCACCCCACAACAAATAAGGGCCCATAGCTCAATTGGGAGAGCGCCACAATGGCATTGTGGAGGTCAAGGGTTCGAACCCCTTTGGGTCCACCTTTATTTCTGTTGTTTTGCCGCCAACCAGGGTGGTACCGCGGAGTCCTCTTCGTCCCTGAATCGTCAGGGGTTTGTCTCGAAGAGGATTTTTTATTTTTCTTTCACAATTCGTGCGGCGTTTTTATTGTAAACTTTATCGTATAACAATGTATGGTGTATCTATCGTAAGTGTAGAGGGGCTTAGACCAATGGCTAAAACCACCCGGCGCACGCTCTCAGATCGTCTCCGTGAACTGATGGATGCTGTCAAAGAGGCACTTAGTCCTCGCCAGCCCGCCCCCGTACCGGTTCCCGTGCGCGAAATGCCGCGCCGCCGTTAAACCGGATTTTTTACCGCTCACAATTAATTACGGTGAGCAGCGGGGGCACCGCCAGGATTGATCCGGCGATTCGTCCGCTGTGCCCGTTTCCACTCGGCCCAGGGATATCGCATGGGCCGTTTTTATTTGTATTGACATGGGAACGAAAGGAGGACTGACGATGTTTATGGCTACTAAACCGAGGGTCTGCTCCCTTCTCGCGGCCCTCCGGGAAAACAGGAATTTGACCCGGCGCTGATCTGCCGGATATGACTCGACATCACTTATTATCCAAATGGAGAAAGCATCACAGCGATGGCTGATAAATATAATCCCCAGGAAATTGAACCCCGCTGGGCCGAACGATGGGAGCGCGAAGGGCTGTTTCGCTCGGTAGTCGATCCGAGCCGCCCTAAACATTACGCGCTGACCATGCTGCCCTATCCCAGCGGCGATCTGCACATTGGGCACTGGTACGCCATGACCCCCTCGGATGCGCGCGCCCGTTGGATGCGCATGCGTGGCTATAACGTGCTGTTCCCGATGGGCTTCGATGCGTTTGGGCTGCCCGCCGAAAACGCGGCGATCCAGCGCAATATTCACCCCAAAATCTGGACCTATCAGAATATCAACAACATGCGCAAACAGATGCGCACGATGGGCACCATTTTCGACTGGGAGCGCGAAGCCGTTTCTGCCGATCCCGAATATTACAAGTGGACGCAGTGGTTCTTCCTGCAATTCTACAAGTATGGGCTGGCCTACCGTCAGATGGCCGCCGTCGATTTCTGCCCGACCTGTAACACAACCCTGGCCCGCGAACAGGTCTGGGGCGATGACCGTCACTGCGAACGCTGCGGCACCCCGGTCATCAAAAAAGACCTGGAACAGTGGTTCTTCCGCATTACCAATTATGCCGACGAACTGCTGGCCGACATGGAGCGTATCAACTGGCCGGAGCGTGTCAAGCTGATGCAGACCAACTGGATCGGGCGCAGCGACGGCGCGCACGTCACCTTTATGCCCGAAACCGGCGCTCCGCTCACCGGCTTCACCACCCGTCCCGATACGCTGTGGGGCGCGACCTTTATGGTGCTGGCCCCGGAACATCCGCTGGTGGAAAAGATCACATCTGCCCAGCAGCGTGCCGCCGTTGAGCAATATGTGGCCGAAGCCGCCCGCAAAACCGAAATTGACCGCACCGCCGAAGGCAAAGAGAAAACGGGTGTCTTCACTGGGGCCTACGCGATCAATCCGGTCAATCACGAGCGCATCCCAATCTGGATCGCGGACTATGTACTGATCAGCTACGGCAGCGGCGCGATCATGGCTGTGCCTGCCCACGACCAGCGTGACTTCGAATTTGCCCGCAAGTATGGTCTGGAAATCCGCATCGTGATCCAGCCTGAAGGCGCGGACGATCTGGACCCCGCCAACATGACCGAATCATGGCCCGGCGAAGGTGTCATGGTCAACAGCGGCCAGTTCAACGGCACGTCGGCGCGTTATTCTCACGACGGCAGGAAAAACGAAGCGGTGGGTGTCGTGACGAAATGGCTGGAATCGCAGGGTATCGGCCAAACCGCCGTCAACTATCGCCTGCGCGACTGGTTGATCAGCCGCCAGCGTTATTGGGGTGCCCCCATTCCCATGATCTACTGCCCGGACTGCGGGGTGGTCCCCGTTCCCGAAGAAGACCTGCCGGTGCTGCTGCCGGATGACATCAATTTCCGGCCCACTGGCGAAAGCCCGCTGAAGTATCACGAGGGCTTCCTGAACACGACCTGTCCGCAGTGCGGCGGTCCGGCCAAGCGCGAAACAGATACGATGGACACCTTTATGTGTTCGTCCTGGTATCCCTACCGCTATCTGAGTCCCAAGTATGAGGCTGGACCGTTCGATCCCGAAGAGGGTGCCTACTGGCTGCCCGTCGATCAGTACACCGGCGGCATCGAACACGCCACCATGCACTTGATCTATACGCGCTTCTTCACCAAAGCCATGCGCGACTGTAACATCTTCGTCCCAACCAAAGCGGTGGCCGAGGCGCTGGGCCGCGACACGTCCTTCATCTTCGATGAGCCGATGCTGGCGCTGTATAACCAGGGCATGATCCTGGGCGAACCCCGCAGCGGTGATCTGATCGTGGCCGAAGGCACGTTTGAAGGCGAAAAGCTGAACGCGAAATACATCCGCGTGATCAACTCGCTGGATGAAGTCTCGCCCAATGGTCGCTCAGTTGTAGGCGAAGTCCTGTCTCGCAAGGAACTGATTCTGAACGTCATGACGCCCGAAGGTCGTTCGGTGGTGGTCGATACCGACGAAAATACCACCTTCGATGTGCCGCGTTATGGTGAAGGCGCGAAGGTCGAAAACATCCGCTACCACCTGGACGTGGAAAAGATGTCCAAGAGCAAGGGCAACGTCGTCGCGCCCGATCAACTGGTGTCCGAACACGGCGCGGATACCGTGCGCGCCTACCTGATGTTTGCTTTCGAGTGGGAGCGCGGCGGTCCCTGGGACAGCCAGGGTATTCAAGGCCCTAAGCGCTGGCTGAACGATGTCTGGAATCTGGTCACAGACAGCTATACGCCCGCCACATCCGATCCCAAAGCCGAGCGCGATCTGCTGCGCAAAGTTCACCAGACCAATAAGCGCGTTGCGGATGGCCTGGAAACCTTCAAATTCAACACAGCCGTATCCGCGCTGATGACGCTGAAAAACACGCTGCAATCGGTTCGTCAGTCGCGGAATATCAGCCAGGATGTCTGGAATGAGGCCGTTACCCAGATGCTGCTGCTGATGGCCCCCTTCACGCCTTTTATCGCGGAAGAGCTGTGGGTGGGCACCGGCCACGACTACAGCATTCACAACCAGCCCTGGCCCGCCTATGATCCTGAAATGGCGGCGGAAGAGGAAATTACGCTGGTGGTGCAGGTTAACGGCAAGGTCCGTGATCGTTTCCAGGCTCCGGTGGACATCACCGAAGACGAAGCGATTCAGCGCGCACTGGCAACCGAAGGTGCCCAGCGTCACATGGAAGGCAAGCCGCCGCGCAAAGTGATCTACATCGCCAAGACCGGCATGGTCAACATCGTCGTTTAACAACTTCCGTAGGGGCAATTTTCATGAATTGCCCCTTTTTCCCTCGTTCACAAAAGGATTTCCGATGCATATTCTCATTACAGGCGCTAATCGCGGGATTGGCCTCGAACTCACTCGCCAGTTACTCGCCCGCGGCGAACAGGTTTTTGCCGCCTGCCGCCACCCCGACTCCGCGCAGGAGTTGCACACCCTGCGGAGCCAATATGCCAGCACGCTGCACCTGATTGCGCTGGATGTCAGCGACCCGGCCAGCATCGCCGCCAGCTTCGAGATCGTTCGCCAGCAGACCGATTCGCTGGATGTCCTGATCAACAATGCGGGCATTTCCGGCGGCTCGGAACCTCTCGGCACCGTCACCCAGGAAACCTTGCTGCAAAACTACAAAGTGAACGCCGCCGGACCGATCCTGATGGCCCAGCAGTACCTTGATCTGCTTCGCGCGGGTAAAGCCAAAAAGATCATGAACCTGTCAACCGGCATATCCTCGATCAGCACCCGCGATTGGGGCGGCATGTACAGCTACACCGCCAGCAAAGCGGCCCTCAACATGCTGAACAAAAACCTGAGCCTGGATGTGGCGAAATACGGCATCTCAACGATTGTCATGGACCCCGGCTGGGTGAAGACCGACATGGGCGGCCCGAACGCCTGGATCACGCCCAAAGAATCCGTCAATGGCATTCTCCGCGTGCTGGATCATCTCACCCTTGACCAAAGCGGAAAGTTTTTCCACTACTCCGGCTCCGAAATCGCCTGGTGATGATTACTTGCTGCACAAATTTTAGTGGTAATAAAATGAGGTAGCTGGACCAGTTACCTCATTTTGGATAATGAATGTCACACAAAAACACTTTGTGAGTCGAGACGGGGTTCATTTAACCGTCTTCACTCCACATTTAGCCTAAATCTCAGCCCATTTAGCTTTATTATTTAAGCTGAATAAACCCGGTCCTAACCGGACAGCAGTTAGGAAACGGTTTTGTTGGAAAAATGACTAATTTCCCTATTACAGAAACCGCTTCCAAACATTCCCTACAGCGTGAATTTCTGCCCCGCCTGATACACGTCTTGCTGTTCCACGCTCCGGTACACGACCACCTCGCCCTGTCCCGCCGCGCTGTACGACCCATCGGGATTGCAGATCAGCGCCGTCAGTTCGTCCACGCCGATCAAGGTGATGCCTTCGGGCAGCTTTTCCAGCAGCCGCTGAGGGGAGAGGCGCATCTGCGCGTACTCGTGGTGCGTCAGAATCGCCAGATGCGGCGCGACCCCGATGCCCGGCTCCCATTCGCCGTCGAGCCAGTACACGCCGCCGAGTGCCATCGCGCTGGCCCCAGCCGCGATCACTTCTCCTTTGCGCTGCTCAATCGCCCGCCGGAGCGCTGCCTCGACTTTGGTGCCCTTCAGCCGCTCCACCGTGTCAATCGGACTGCCATCCGTCAGCACAATGACTTCGACCTTGTCCAGCACTTCGACTTCCGCCTGCACATTCGCGCTTGCCTGGTCGATGAACATCTTATAGTCGGGGTACGTCCCCAGGTTTTTATAGTAATGTACGGCATCGAGGGCTTCTTTTTCGACATTTTTGATCGCCGCCGCCGGAATCACGATCAGCCGCATCCGTTCGCGCCCGCGCCGCACCAGTTGCAGCACCAGATGATCCAGATTTTTGTTCTTGCTGTTATAGGCGTCGCCGCCGTGCAGCACCAGATACCCCAACATATGCTCTTCCGCCCCTGTCCTCATCACCAAAGGGTGACTCAAGCCGACCTATAAGCCGCGTTCTGTGCCCACCGGGCATTCCGGCGGGCGGTGCTCATC
>CAYYNB010000006.1:0-76626 GCA_964472565.1 uncultured Anaerolineaceae bacterium | reverse complement strand
AGCGTATTCGTCAGGCTGCCGGGGACATAGGTCATTCCGGCAGGAACAACGTCGGCCCAGACAACATCATAGGCTGTGCTGGCGTTGACATTGTTCGGATGCGTGATCTGGATGGTGAAGGTGATCGTATCACCTGCATCGCCCGGTGCATTATCGGGTGTTTTCGCAATCGCCAGACGCGGTTCATAGATCACCGCCTGAACGGTATTCGAGGTGGCGACGGTGGCCGGTGTCGCGCCGGTCTGCACCTGGAAGTTATTGTTGATCACATTACTGCGTGCATTCCCGGCGACATTGAGCACCAGGGCGTTAAATTCGAGAATGACGTGTTCGGTGTTCGCGTCGTTGTCGTTGTTGGTGACATTGCCCAGGCTGAAGATCACATCATTGCCAGCGGTGGTGATGCGCGCAGCGGGAAGCAGCGCCGTTGGTGCGACAATGGCACTACCTTGAGTTCCGGCCAAATCCGCAGCCAAGCCCATCGGCTGATCGCCCACAAACAGCACGCGCACCTGGTTGTTCGCGCCGCCACCATCCAGCAGACTTAATCCGGTGGGCAGCACATCGCGCAGAGTCAGGTTGTTGGCCGTGCCTTCAGGAATTTCGACGGCCAGCCGGTAGCGGATGATTTCGCCAATGGTCAACGGGCGCGGCGTGGTTTCGGCGGTGGTGCTTTCCGAAGTCATCGTCACACTTTTGACGGGTGTGGGCCAGCCGGTGATCGTCACGGATGCATCATCGGTGATCGGCTGGACGCCGCCCGAACCGTCATCAAGATGGTTGGGGCCGCCGGAGGTGCCCGCATAGTTGGTCAGCGACGCGGTGTTGGTGATCACCTGCCCCGGTTGGGCATTGGGATCAACGCGAAGTTCGTAGGTAATGATGATGATGTTCGATCCATCGTTGGGATGGTATTTCTGGCAAACCGGGCCAGTCGGGGCGGTGGGATCGTAGATACGGAAGCCATCATTAAACAGGCCGGACGCTTCGGTTGCCGTGCTGCCTACCGGATTCGAGGCCAACACATGCCCATCGCCGCGCACAATCGTGAGGTTGATACCGCCCGCGGGAATAACCAGTCCAGGAGGCAAGGTATCACTGATGGTGATGTCAAACGCACCGCCCGTGCTGGAGCCAGTATTTTCGAGCACAATCGCAAATTCAACAATGTCATTACCATCAACACCGCTGGTATCGGCATCTACGGGGTTAGCTGCCAAGTCGCTGGAGCCGACGCCAACCGGGAAGCCTGCCGGAACGGGTGGATTCAGGGTAAATACCTCATTGGGGTTATCGGTATCCGTAACACCCTTGCGGACGATCAGGACGGGTTCACCTAGCTGCACCTGAATGATCTCATCCACCGTCTCTTCTTCGGCGTTGGTCGAGCCTTCATGCGAACGGGCCTGATTGGTCAGATATAAGCCGTCGGCAAAAGGCAGGTTGCTGACGGTGACGGTGAAAAGAATATCAACTGTCGTGTCCCGGTTCGCCGGATCATCAAAGAAGCCTAAGTAGAACCGAACACTGTTCGAGGTCGCATCCGTCGTGATGGTGGGCACGATTCCCGAAATGGGCCGCAGCGTTTCGGACGGACCAAACTTGGCTTGTCCAGCGGCAGGAGACGCAGCGCTGATCGTGTCTACAAAAGTCGCGACTTCGGTGGCGTTAAAGATGGGCAGCGGCAAATAGTCGGTGAGATAGAAATCTTCAAAGTCGCTGCTGGGCATCTGATATTGCAGCCGGTACGTCACCGTATCACCGGGCGAAATCAGCGGTGGATTCCCCGTGGGCGCAAGACCGTTGATCTGGTAGATCGACTTGGTGAGCGTCCCCTGCGAAATATTGACTTCAGTGCCTGTATCGTCGGTTTCACGCTCGCCTGTCGGCAACAGCGTCGTATTGTTCAGGATACGGCCATCCACAACCGCGTCGTTGGTCAGCAGATCGCCATGATCGACGCTGCGATCACCGGATGGATAGGTATCGGAGAACTGATCCTGAACAACCGTCTGGAACGTGATCGTTCCGGTAGCGGCTCCGGCATTCGGGGCAACCGCGCGCCCGCCCTGCACGATACCATCAGCAGCACTCAGATCAAGCAGCGCTTCGGAGATGCAGAATGTCACTGTTGTGCTGCCATCGGTGGCGGGGTTGGTGTCGTTGCCAATTTCAGATTCATTGACGATGACATTATTTGTCCCGGCAGTGGCACAGGTCGCCGAAGGCGAGTTCACAATGCTCATACTGCCGCTGCGCGTTTCGGTGCGATCGGTCACGCTGATCGTTGGCGTGAAGGCGGTGTTAAAACGCTGTCCGTCCGAAAATGTATCGGTGAGGATCAGGTCATCAAATGTAAAAAAGTCTGAAATCTGGAATTCAATCGTATATTCCAAGATTGAACCCGAACGCAGCGGGCTGGTAACAACGCTCACGCTTTTTTGCGTGGCAATCGACTTATCTTCCAACGTATCCAGCGGGGGGCACGTCGGACAGGTGCCGTTCACGGTGATCGGCGTGAGGGGATCGCGCCCATCGAGCGGCGTCCAACTGGCCGTAGCCGCCACCCGATTTTCGGTAAGGGTATCATCGCCGCTGGTGGCATTCAGGACTGCGCTGCCGCCCGCGTCATTCTGCGGCACATAAAACTGAACATCAAAGGACGCAGTACCTGTGACGCTGGGGAAGTTCACCACCAGGGTATTATTCGGTGCGCTGGCGGGTCCATAGGGGTAAACCGGGGCCACGCCGCCCAGCGATACCACACTGCCCGCCGGGCTGAAATTGGAAACCCCCGTAATCACAATATTGTCATCGAAGTAGTCGGTGACATTCAGATTGGTGAGGGTTTGCCCGTCGGCCACTTCTACTGTAACCGTATAAGTGCGAGGGTAGTTGGGTCCGGTGGCGGTTTCGCCTTCGGGACCATCGTTCGTCTTGGTCAGGGTCAGCAGCGTAGGCGTCACCGGTTCAGAAGGACTCCATGTGCTGCTGTCCGGGCTGGACTGGCTCAAAATCACCGGATCGCAGCACCAGTTATCTAGCGCATCATTGCCATATCGAAAACCGCCACGTGTCCGGATTGGCAGCGGGACATCCAGATCGGCCAGATTGCTGACCTGGGCCACAATTTCAACGGCAGCGGCAGGTTGATCCGGCGCAAAGGAACCAAACGGCAGCACAATCACCACCAGTTTATCGCCTGGTGTACCGCAGACCTGGTACGGCGTGTGGGTTGTGTCAAACGCGTAAGGATGATCAACACACCCGGTTCCTGCGGGAAACGTGAGTTCGTAGGTGGTTACGGCGACTCCCAGATAGGTTGCACTGACAAAATCAATGCCATCCGGCGTGCTGGTTCCGGCTGCGCCATCTGCCCCATTCACGGGGAGCACGATGTCGATAAACGGCCCATAGCCCACATTACCCGCCGCATTCGGCGCGGTATTATCGAATGAAACGGTGAAAGTAAAGGTGTCACCGATATAAACAGGAGAGGGGACATCGAGGGTAACACCTGCCGCAGCTACCGCCGGTGGGCTGGCTAAGGCAAGGGGTGCCTGGGGAGATAACTCACCATTCCAATTGGGAAGAAACAACGTACAGCATACAACGAGGATCGTGACTCCGAAGAGCCAGTGTCTTTGTCTCATATGTCCCCCATAGATGACAACAACTTATTTAGGAGCAGGACTAATTAGATGATAAATTATCATATTCAAACTGTTAAGGAAACATTTTATCACCATTTGTATTTTAATATCAATTGTCAAATTTCAAAATTAAGAATTATTATCATTTTTAATCGCTTTTTGATTGACATAGTTGCAGTAATATATCTTGCTCACTTTTGGGCAGCCGGAATTGAAATTTATTCAGGGGAAACAGGGGGAGGAAGATCATACGCATTAAGGGCGGGTAAATCCCTCCCCGCAGACGCAGAGAGGGACTTGTGGACGGAGCAATAAGCCGTAATACCCTGCCCCGCTCAAACTAACGCGGTATGATGAGCACTTGCCCGGTGTAGATGATGTAGGGGTAGCCAATATTATTCGCAGTGGCGAGCGCCTGCCAGGTCAACCCATATTTGCGCGCGATGCTGACGAGATATTCTCCGCGCTGCACCGTATAGGTGGTGTAACTCGGCGTAGTGGGAATAGTTCCCGCCGAAATCACCAGCGTCTGCCCGGCATAAATGGGATAGTAGGGTCCATAAATCTGGTTGGCGGCGGCTAACGCCTGCCAATTCATACCATAGCGCTGCGCGATGCTAAACAACGTATCGCCCCATTGAACGACATAAGTCTGGCCGGTGACGGGCGGCGGAT
Organism: uncultured Anaerolineaceae bacterium; assembly: GCA_964472565.1. GTDB lineage: Bacteria > Chloroflexota > Anaerolineae > Aggregatilineales > Aggregatilineaceae > DATAMF01. The sequence goes on along the minus strand of CAYYNB010000006.1, from coordinate 72,298 downwards.
TCGTCGTAGAACCCACGACGGGAAGCGCGGTAAACGGGATGTTGGCCCAAAAGGCGTTGGCCGGTCCCCACCCGACAACCGCACCGCTCCGCGTTACCTGGAACCAAGTGGTATCCGCCGTACGTCCGATCAGACACACGGTTTCACCTTTTAAGAGGGTCGTGCTGATGGTGGATGCCCACGACGGATTGGTGCGAAGGATCAACGTATCAACCATCAGAATGTTGAACTGGCAGCCTATTCCCTGCGCTTGTGCGGGGTGGGGCACCGAAAAGACCCCCGTCAGCAGCAGTATAGTAATGCCCCCCAGCAGGACATATTTTTTCAGACGGTGACTTGATAACATCAGATTCTCCTTGTGTTGATGTCAGCTATTTATGAAGATACAAAAGATCCCCTTAAACGTCACTAGTATTTACGCATTATCTACACCATTCGCGCAAGTTGGAGAAAATGAACGAATAATAATGAACGGAGTTTTGTTACAATCGGATAGGTCTTGGAACAGCTATAATAAGGGAGATTTGCTCAAGTTGAACTGGGAAAAGTATAACCCGCCGTCTGAAGTGGCCGATCTTCTGGCTGCATGCCCGCATGTCATCGTGTCGAGCACAACCGATGATCTGCTTGATTTGGCTTGTGGCGGTCCTGAGAGCAATTTATTTGAAGTGGCCTACGACTTGCCTGACCAGGGGCGTTATGTCGAAGCGTCGGTGGTGCGTGTGCGGAACGGGATGTCGGTCAACTATCCCGAACCCTATATGCGCCGCCGGGACCCCGATTGTCTGGTCGTCGGGGATAATCTCCCCACCCACAAAGACACCTACCAGCAGCGTTTCGGCATGGATTTTGCTCCTGTGCGCGACGAAGCGCTGGCGTGGCTCAAAACACAAGAACTCGTCATTTTCGGATTTATCGCAGGTCGCCCCGGAATGGGAATCGATGCGCTCGCGATTGCGCCCGCCAATGCCGGATTTTTTGCGTTTTCGCTGGCGATGCTACAGGGGATTATTCCCTACGACGATCTGCCCCCAACTTTTTCTCCCAAAGCCATCATCTATGTGATTCCGCCTTTTCGGCATACCCACTTCGGCGGCAAACAGATTGTGGTGCATCACCGCTGCCCTGCTCTTTACGAGATGTTTGCCTTCAATCTGTATCCCGGCCCCAGCGCCAAAAAAGGTGTGTATGGCATGCTGATCGACCTGGGCGAGCGCGAAGATGAGGGGTGGGTTACGGCCCATTGTTCAACGGTACAGGTTATCACACCTTACGATAATGTCGTAACGATTATGCATGAAGGCGCGAGCGGCGGCGGAAAAAGTGAAATGCTGGAACAGGCCCACCGTGAAACCGATGGGCGCTTGCTGCTGGGGGAAAATCTGGTCACAGGCGAAAAACGTTACCTGGAAATCCCCCGGAGCTGTGAACTGCACCCGGTGAACGATGATATGGCGCTGTGTCACCCCGCGATTCAGGGCAACAACAGCAAGTTATGGGTTACGGATGCGGAAGATGCCTGGTTTGTGCGCGTCAACCATATTAATTATTATGGGGCCGATATGCACCTGGAACGGCTCACGGCGCAGCCCGATACCCCACTGCAATTTCTTAACATTGATGCTATGCCCGGCAGCCGCGCGCTGATCTGGGAGCATATCGAAGATAAACCCGGCAAGCCGTGTCCCAATCCACGCGTGGTCGTTCCTCGCCATCTGTTTCCGAATGTGGTAGACGGCGCAGTGAGTGTAGACATTCGCAGTTTTGGCCTCCGCATGCCGCCCTGCACCAAAGCACAGCCCACCTATGGCATCGTCGGCTTGTTCCACATTTTGCCACCAGCGCTGGCCTGGTTGTGGCGCTTGGTATCTCCACGCGGACACGGCAGCCCCAGCATTCTGGATGGGGATGGCATGAACAGTGAGGGGGTCGGCTCATTCTGGCCCTTTGCTTCGGGGCGGCGCATCCCCCAGGCGAATCTGCTGCTCAAACAGTTCGTGGCGTACAAACGGACGCGGCATATTTTGTGCCCGAACCAGCACATCGGCGCGTGGCGGGTGGGCTTTATGGCTCAGTGGATCGCCCGTGAATATCTGGCCCGCCGGGGGAGCGCGAAGTTTAAACCCGACCAAATCCGCCCGGCCCGCTGTCCGCTGCTCGGCTCAACTGTCCACCAACTGCACGTTGAAGGACGTATGGTGGCCCGCTGGTTCCTCCAGGTCGATACGCAGCCCGAAGTTGGCGAAGAAGGGTATGACCAGGGAGCCGATATTCTGTACTCGTTTTTCCGGCAGTGCCTGGCTGATTACCTGGAACCCGACTTAGATCCGCTGGGACGCGACATCATCGAATGCTGCCTGGATGGGGGCACGCTGCAAGACTATGAGGCGTTTATCACTGCGGAATAAACGTGAAGGGGCGGAAGCGCTTTCCGCCCTAACCTGATTCAAACCAATCCCATACTACCCCACAACACTATGTCTCCGTTATACTAACGTCTGTGACAATTGAAGTCGTGGATCAACAGTTGGTTGAACGTAGGTTCCCGCGCGAAACAAAAGCGGTAACTTACTCGTACAATCAATTGGTTTAGAAATTATCTCAGTAGGAGGGGCTGAATGGCTGATGCTCATTCTCGCCTGAATCGTACACCGCGGAGCGTCCCTCCGGCGTCGGAAAATTATACCCCGACCATGCCAGCGCGCTCCCGCAGCTTACTTGGTCAAGTTTTTGCCGTGCTGCTTCAGCCCGGCCAGTTTTTTCGTAATCTTACGCTGGATTCCCGCCAGTGGGTCTGGATTGCTCTCCTCATTTTGCTGCTGACAGGCATTAGCGCGGTCCAACACCAGACCGCAGCGGGCAAAGAGGATACCGAAGCGGATATGAGCGACGGCATGGGCGACATCCCTTCCGCTGATCCGTTTGCCAGTGATCCCTATGCGGGCGGCGGCGAGATGTCGGGGATAGGCGATACCGCCGAAGTCGAAGAAACAAAATCGCCGGAAGAAGTCTCGGCGGACTGGAAAACAGGTGTAACTGCCGCCAGCAATATTCTGCTGGTCTGGTTGAGCCTGGGTCTGCTGTTATCAAGCATCTCGCTTTTGAATGGGAACGCGCCGCGCCTGGGCCTGAATCTTCAGGTCGTGGTGTGGGCCAGTTTGCCGCTCGGTCTGATGGCCGGACTGCAACTGATCTATTTTTGGATGGGCGGCAGCGCAGGCGAACCCGGTATCTCAGGGCTGCTGCCGGAGTGGGATGGGTACAAGGACTTATCCTTAATTCAACAAGATTTGCTGTATTCCTTCACCATGCGGCTGACCCTCTTTGGCTTGTGGATGCTCGCCCTCGTTTACTGCGGCGCACGATCTGCGCTGCGCGGGCGTTCGTGGGCTGTGGCGCTGATCGTCATCACCTGGGTCGTGCTGCTCGTCATCGTCCCGGTGGTGCTCGGCACAGTCGAAGCGCCCGAAGTCGAAGCTGAAACACCGGCAGGAATGGACGATATGGGGATGCCAGATGAAGAGCAGTTCGGTGTGGATGAGATGGGCGAACCACCTTTGGAATCTGAGGAAGGGATGGTAATTCCTGATGCAGAACTGCCCGTGAGTACGGAAGAAGCCACCGCCGAAGCGCCGATTGAAACCGACAAGATGGAACAAAAACCATGAACGGTTCCAACCAACCGATTGTCACGACTCAGAATCTAGAAAAGACGTTCCGCCTGGGCGATGAGTGGGTCCATGCGTTGAATGGGATCACATTAGACATTCCGCAGGGGCAGTTTGTCGCCATTATGGGACCAAGCGGATCGGGCAAAAGTACCCTGCTGTATCTGCTGGGCGGCTTAGATCAACCAACAGCCGGACAGGTAGCGGTGGGAGAGCGACACCTGGATCGATTATCCAGCGATGATCTGGCCCGCTTCCGACGCGAGATGATTGGGTTTATCTTCCAGGCGTTTCATTTGGTCCCGACCATGACCGCCTTGCAAAATGTGGCGCTTCCCGGCATTTTTGCTGGAATACCGCGCCATGTACGCGAAAATCGGGCCGTTCAACTCCTCTCCTTGCTCGGCATGGGCGAGCGCATGCAACACCGCCCTTCGCAGTTGTCGGGCGGGCAGCAGCAGCGGGTGGCTATTGCGCGGGCCTTGTTTGGCAACCCGCCGATTATTATGGCCGATGAGCCAACCGGCGCGCTCGACAGCAAGACAGGCCAAACCGTGATGCGTATGCTGCGCAGCCTGTGTACCCGGCAGGGCAAAACCATTGTCGTCGTGACGCACGATCCGGGCATTGCGCGTTACGCAGATCGCATGTTGGAATTGAAGGATGGCTATCTGATCAATGATCGCCAGACACAGGAAAACCGAGATGTTGCATAACCGGACGTTCGCTCAATTCACCGCTGGGCTGCTGGTTCTCGCCACCATTTCCATGCTCGGATGGTGGCAGTTAGCTGCGCCTGCCGCCGCGCAGGATGAGACCGAAACGCCTCAGGATGAGACCGAAACGCCTATCGAACAGCAGCCTTCGCAACCAGCCCCGATCACCGTCACCGGCATCAACCCGGTGCAGGTGACGCGCGGACAAGCCAGTGAATTGATCATTTCTGGCACTAATTTCACGGCAGATCTCACGGTCCAAATCAACCAGCAGATAATCACACCGAACTTGCTGGATGATACCCATCTCAGCCTGATGCTCCCGGCGAATCTGGCGACGGGCGATTATCCGATCACCGTTATTCAGCCGGGCGGTAATCCTGTCTCGGCACCTGCACCGCTGCAAGTGATTGACCCACCGCCGACTCATACACCGACAAACACGCCGCGCCCGCCGATCCAGGTGACGCGTTCTGAGCCAACCGCCGCGAATCAGGGTGTTGAAGTTGTGCTGTCCGTGTTTGGATCAGGTTTTTCGGCGACCAGCACGGTACGGCTGGTGGGCGTCGGCCTGTTGGAAACCACTTTCGTGAACGATGGCGCGGTGAAGGCGATTCTGCCCGTGACGGCCCCGGCTGGTGTCTACCGGATCGAGGTCGCGGATGATCGCGGGGTGTGGGTGGCCTCACCGAACACCCTCATGATTATGGCTCCGACGGCCACGCCGCCCATTCCGCCCACTGCTACCGAGCGCATGGACCCCACGCCGACTCTGCCCGCTGCTACGCCGCTACCGGGGCAACCCTCCTTAGCCGTGCGCAATTTTTCGGCCACCCCCGCCGTCACTGCTCCAGGAGGAACGGTAACACTCAACTTCGAGGTAGTCAACCAGGGCAACCGTACCGCGCAGGGCGTGGTGGTGTCACTGGATACGGGCAGCAAGTTTGTCCCGGCGAATGGGCAAGCCAGCGCGACACTGCCCAACCTGAATCCGGGCGCGAGGCAATTGGTGGCACTGGCCGTCGTCGCGGGAATGGATGCCCCCAAAGGCCCCAACCCGATCCCGATTACGCTGGCCTATTATGACTTCGAGGGCACAGCGCTGACCAGTAAAGCAACGTTAAGCGTAACGATCAGCGAATTGGCGGAAGCGTCACAGGTGGTGCTTTCGAATTACACGATTGATCCTGATCCGGTGCTGCCCGGCCAGAAAGTGACCGTAACCGGAACGATCACCAATACCGGGAATGCAGTCGCCGCGCAGGTTCTCATGCGCATCGCCGGGGATAACAGCATTCTGCTTTCCGGGTCTCAGGGCGACAGCCTGCCGTTGGGGGATCTCCAGCCGGGCGCAAGTGCTGACATCAGCCTGGAACTGGTGGTGAGCAGCAGCGCTAAAGATGGCGCGCAGGGCCAACCCGTCAAACTCAGCTATTTGCAGGATGGCGAAGCCAAAGAAGTCGCCACCAGCCTGACAATCAACGTCGCCAAAGCTGATAAACCCGCGCCGCTGATGCTCCTGGCGGCCTATGATGTCGGCGCAGACCATTTGCAGCCGGGCGATCAGTTTACCTTAAAGATGACGCTGCACAACGTGGGGCGCGGCGACGCATCAAACATGCTGGTCACGTTCGGCACGGTTGAGACGACAAGCAATCCGGGTCTCGAAGGCACACCGGGGGGGATGGATCAATCCAGCACCACACCCAGCACTACATTTGCACCAATCGGCGCGGGCGGCACGCTGTATGTGGGCGAGGTGGGAGCCGAAGGCGGCGAAGTCACATTGACTCAGGATTTTATCGTCAATGGCTCAACCACCAGCGGTATCTACAGCCTGCCAATTACACTGCGGTATCAAAAACCGGATGGCACAGAGGCTAAAGAGGAGTTCAAGGCGAGTGTGGTGGTTATCGCGCTGCCGCGCCTCTCGTTCAGTTTACAGAGTCCGCTGCCTGAAACGGTGAATGTCGGTGAACCGTTTGCAATCCCGCTCACCGTTGGCAACACCGGGACCACCACAATCGCCGTCAAATCCGTAACGGCTGAAGCTGAAAACGGCGAGGTGATCGAAGGGGCGGATACCGCCATCGAACCGCTCAAAACGGATGATGATACCACAGTCAATGTGATGGTCATGGCGCTTGACGAAGGCCCTGTCAAGGTGACGCTTACGCTGCACTACACGAACGATCTCAACCAAGAGGCAACGATTGTCCAGTCGTATGAAGTAAGCGCGATGCTGTCGGAGCCGATGCCGGAAGATATGTTTCCACAAGAAGAGATGCCAACCGAACCGGTGGAAGAAGAGAAAGAGGATAACGATAGCGTAGGTCGCATTTTGCTGGGCTTGTTAGGATTGGGCAGCTAAGATGTTCAGCGAACTGCTGGAACTGGCTATCGGCAATCTGGCCCGCGCACGTACCCGCTTGTTTATGACGGCGGGCGGCGTGCTTGTTGGGACCACCGCCGTGATTTTGCTGATTGCGCTGACCTTCGGCTTGCAGAAATCCGCCGAAGCCAGCATCGGAGCCAGCAACCAGCTCACCCAGATCAATGTATATCCTCCCTGGGATGTGGCTCCTGATGAACAAGCGCCACAGTTGACGGTAGAAACAATACGCCAATTGTGGGCGATCCCCGGCGTAGGCGCGGTAGTTCCTGTTGCCCGACTGCGAACCGGAAGCGAGTTAATTGCTGATGATTACCGGGGATGGGGTGATTTTATCGGCATCGATCCCAGTATGCTGCCCTATCTGGGGATCACAGCAGAGCAGGGAACGATCTCGCTTCAACCCGGCGAAGTCCTTATCGGATCACTGGTGGGGCAGAACTTTTACGACCCCGAACAGTCCGGCGATGAATGGCAGCCCGTGACGGTGGATGTTATGAAGACCCCGCTGGAACTCTCTGTCTATCAGATGACGGGCATGGGCACTCGATCCTATGATCTTCATGTGGCGGGTGTTATCGTCTCTTCAAATGGCACGTACGATTATTCGATCCTGATGCCCATCAAGGATATGTTACGCATTCAGGAATGGGCCACCGGAGAAGAAACGGACCCCAAAACCTTCACTTACGATCAAGTGACGGTTTATGCCAAAAACCGCGAAGTCACCGTCGAGGTTATGCAGGACATCCGTAAGTTAGGGTTTTATGCCGATGGGATGGGCGATTATATCAACCAACTCAACAACTTCTTTGTCTCCATGCGGCTGATTCTTGGCGGCGTGGGCGGAGTCGCACTGTTGGTTGCGGCGTTCGGTGTCGCCAATACGATGACGATGGCGATTCTGGAACGCACAAAGGAGATCGGCCTGATGAAGGCCATTGGTGCGACCAATCGAGATGTGCTGTCCGTCTTTTTGATCGAAGCCGGGCTGGTCGGCCTCACGGGGGGCGTATCAGGGGTTGGGCTGTCGCTACTTTTACGCAATCTCATCAATGGCGCGGTCAAAACCTCACCTGATCCCAACAACGGCGGCATTACAACCTTTTTGCCTATCGACACGTCTCAGTTGGATGGCAACCTGATCATCATCCCCACTGAACTGCTGATCCTGGCAATCTTCCTGGCAACCGCCGTTGGCATAGGCGCAGGCTTTTATCCGGCACTGCGAGCGGCGAAACTACCCCCGGTGATTGCACTCAAGCAGGAATAAGGCAGCGCCCCGATTTTCTTTTTGTTTCGTTGGTAGATGCGTTATAGTCTGCTTACGACTAATGAGCCTCTCATTCCTGGTACAAAACCATGCGGATCGAAGAAAAGTTGATCTCACTCTATGGGCCAGAACAGGCCACCGAAGCGGCCCGCCAATTGGACCATATGCTCGCGGTATTCAAAGCAGCTTACCCGAAACTTGCCGCGCCGCGTCTAAGCGAGCACGATGTCGCCCTGATCACCTATGGGGACTCGCTGAGGCAGCCGGGCCAGCCGCCGCTCCAAACACTGCACAATTTTCTGATGCGGCACCTACCCGGCAAAATTTCTACCGTCCATGTGCTTCCCTTTTTCCCCTATTCGTCGGATGATGGTTTTTCGGTGATTGACTACAAAGCCGTCAACCCCGATTTGGGCACCTGGGATCATATCCGCCAGCTTGGGGATCATTTTAAGCTGATGTTTGACGCCGTATTTAATCATGTTTCAGCACACAGCCAGTGGTTCAAGGCGTTTCTCGCCGGAGACTCGGATTATCAGGATTTTTTTATCGCCATTGATCCCTCGATAGACCTGTCACAAGTGGTGCGTCCGCGCAACCTGCCGCTGCTCACCGCATTTGAAACCAGCCTGGGCACGGCGCATATCTGGACTACGTTCAGCGCCGACCAGATCGATCTGAATGCAGCCAGTCCTGACGTGCTGCTGCGGCTGATCGATGTGCTGCTGTTTTATGTCAGCCAGGGCGCGCAGTGGATCCGGCTGGATGCGATTGCGTATCTGTGGAAAATCCCCGGCACGAAATCGATCCACCTGCCACAAACGCATACGGTAATCCAGTTGTTCCGCGAGGTGCTGGATCAGGTTGCCCCACATGTGCTGATTGTTACTGAAACCAACGTCCCCCACGCGGAAAACATCTCCTATCTGGGCGACGGCACCAACGAGGCCCAGATGGTTTACCAGTTCACGCTGCCGCCGCTCACTTTGCATGCGATTGCATCCGGCAGCGCTGTCGAATTAAGCGACTGGGCCGCGACGATTCAGCCGCTTTCCGAACGCACCACCTTTTTCAATTTCACCGCCTCACACGATGGAATCGGGGTGCGCCCGGTGGAAGACATTCTCTCGCGGGAGCAGGTCGAGGCGCTGATCGAGCGCACCCAAACACACGGCGGCGCGGTGTCCTATAAGGTAAACCCGGATGGATCACACAGCCCATATGAGTTGAATATCAATTATTTTGATGCGCTGTCCAACCCCCACGCGAATGAGCCGCTGGATGTTCAGGTGAGCCGTTTCATCGTCTCGCAGGCTATCGAACTGGCGTTTGTAGGAGTACCGGGAATCTATATTCACAGCCTGCTGGGATCGCGCAATTGGAATGAAGGCGTGCGCCAGACCGGGCAACTGCGCACCATTAACCGCGAAAAATTAGCCGTGTTGGATGTCGAAAACGCGCTGTCCGATCCGAACTCGCTACGCAGCCGGGTTTTCCGCGCTTACGGCCACCTGCTCGATGTGCGAACCCAGCACCCCGCCTTCCACCCAAACGCGCCGCAGACGGTCCTCGCGCTGCACCCGGCCTTGTTCACCCTGCAACGCACCGCCCGCGATGGGAGCGAGTCCATTGTAGCGGTCCACAACCTTGCCAACCAGCGGGTCACGGTGGATTTGCGGCAGATTTCCCTGCCAGCGGCGGAATATTATGATCTGCTCTCCGATCAAGTTGTTCCGGTTGGATCGATTGAAATTATGCCTTATCAAGTGATGTGGCTGAGGGCCAAATAATGAATATTGGATTTGCAGCGACTCGGATTGCGGGCGTCGATGGGGTTTCACTCGAAATCAATAAATGGGCGGAAACGCTGCGCCGGATGGGACACCAGACTTTTTTCTGTGCGGGCGAACTGGGCGATTATGCGCAGCCCGGCCTACTGGTGCCTGAATTTCATTTTCAACAGCCCGAAGCGGTTGCTATTCATGACGAGGCATTCAGCGGCGCGGAAGAGTCGCGCGCGCTGTACCAGCGCCTCACGCACGCGGCAGCCGAACTCAAAGCGAAATTGTATGAGTTTATGGAGCGCTTTCAGCTTGACTGGATGATCACGCAGAATGTCCAGGCGATCCCGATGCAGATTCAACTGGGAGTCGCACTGCGGGATTTCATCCAGGAAACGCATATTCCCACCATCGGCCACCATCATGATTTTTACTGGGAGCGTGAGCGCTTTATCGTCAACCGGATTCCTGATATTCTGGCGACGGCGTTTCCATCCGAAAGCACCTCGCTGCGGCATGTCGTGATCAGCACGGCGATGCAGCGCGAACTTTATATCCGCCGCCATCTAGGCGCGGTGTATGTGCCGAATGTCTTCGATTTTCACAATCCCCCTCCGCCGCCGGACGATTACAGCCGGGGCTTTCGCGCGGATTTTGGGATCGGGCCGGATGAGGTGATCGTTTTGCAGCCCACACGCATCGTCCGGCGCAAAAATATCGAACGCGCGGTTGAACTCGTGCGCCTGCTGCAAGAACGCAACTCCGGCAGACATTACCGCCTGGTGGTGACAGGCTACGCGGGCGATGAACCCGGTTATTATTACGAATGGCTGCGGCGTCAGGTGGAAATGGCGCAGATCGATGCCTTGTTTATCGGAGATCGCATCACCGAGCAGCGCACGACGCATAACGGTCAGCGCTGTTACACGCTCTGGGATGTGTACCCCTCGGCGGACATCATCTCCTATCTCAGTTCGTATGAAGGCTTCGGCAACGCGCTGATCGAAACGCTCTACTTCCGTAAGCCACTGGTGGTGAATGCCTACACTGCTTATCGTTCCGACATCAAACCCGCCGGTGTGCAGGCCGTCGAAATCCGTGAGGAAGTCACGCCCACCACTGCCGAAGCTGTCGCCGCGCTGCTGGATAACCCGGCTGAAGTCGCGCGGATGGTTGAGCATAACTATCGCGTCGGTGAAGCCCATTTTTCCTACGAAGTGCTGGACCAACGCCTGCGCCACCTGCTTAAGGCTGCGCCAATATTTTCTTTACCCCATCCCCCCTCACCCCTCTTTCAGGGGTAGGTTTTTCATTCTGGCTCAATAAAATTATGGTTCGGTAATTTTTATACCGAGAAAACTGAGGCATTGGGGCCATTCTGACCTTTCAAGACCCGTTAAGAACCGGGGTGCTCGAATAGAAAAATGGTCAGAATCTTGAACCATTAAATACCTACCCCTGAAAGCCCTCACCCCTTCCCTAAGGGAAGGGGAGTCAAGCCGTAGGAACAGGGTAATTATTTTCTTGGAATGGCCTAACTCCTAGCATCGTCCCGCTGCTAATTACCACTTCCCGCGCCCTTATGCTAATGTCTGGATAAGGGCGCTTTTATTCCAAAGATGCTTCGCGCTAATTGTTTTTTCCGTGTAACTTAATTCAAATTAAAGTTTTGATTATTGACTTCCAAAACGATTTGGATTATTGTGAGAGTAACATCCGAAACGATTTGGAAAAGGTTCGGACGGTGAAAATTACACTTAAAACAATTGCAACTGAAGTTGGACTTTCTGTTACCACTGTTTCACGGGCGTTAGCGGGTTATGACGATGTGAATGAAGAAACCCGCCAGCGGATCACAGAAACAGCCGAGCGCCTGGGCTACCAGCCTAACCTCACCGCGCGTTATCTGCGCAGCAAATACACGAACACCATCGGGATGGTTATCCCGCGCACCGCTTATTTTTCCGACTCGTTTTTTATGGAACTGCTGGCCGGGGTTGGACGGCAAGCCTCCGACTACGGCTATGATCTGCTGCTGTCGGCCCAAATGCCGGGTGAAGAAGAATTGGCCGCCTACCGCCGCATGGTTGCGGGCAGCCGCGTGGATGGGGTCGCGCTAGCACGTACCATGACGCACGATCCGCGCATTGACTATCTCAAAGAAGCACACCACCCCTTTGTTGCTTTCGGGCGTTCAATAGAAGACGACTATCCCTATATTGACGTGGATGGCGCACTGGGTATCCGGCAGATGGTCGAGCATTTTGTGGACTACGGACACCAGCGGATCGCCCTGATCCTCTCGCCCTGGGAACTGATGTTTACCGCACACCGGTACGCCGGGTATCAGGCAGGGCTAGAAGCAGCCAATCTCGCGTTGAATGACAATTATGTAGTCCAGGGTGACTTGACTCAACACAGTGGATATAAAGCCGGACAGGTGCTGCTGAGTCTTCCCAATCCCCCCACCGCAATCATAGCCTGCAATGATCTGATGGCGCTGGGCGCGATGAACGCGATCAAGGAGCACGGTTTGCAGGTGGGGAAAGACCTGGCTATGGCCGGTTTTGACGACATCCCCGCCGCCGCGAATGCCCAACCGCCGCTGACTACCGTCCGCCAGCCGATCTATGACATTGGCCGCCAGTTAGTGGATATGCTGATCCAGCTTCTGCGTGCCGACGAATTGGATAATTCCCATATTCTGATCGCCCCGGAGTTGATCATTCGTGCCTCAAGTGGCACCCGAAGGAGGTGAAGTGCGCAAGTGATTTCCAACCCAACGATATAAGTTTATTAGTGTGTCAAGGAGAAACAAAATGAAGAAATTTCGCGGAATTACGCTTGCGCTGATGCTGGTTCTGCTCGCCACATCAGCCGGTGCCTTTGCCCAGGACAACAAAGTCACTTTTATGTCTACCCAATGGAACACGGTTGAAGAAACCGATAAGGTTCGCGCCTTCCTCTCCGAATTCGAGGGCGGCACGGTTGAATTTGTCCCGTCCGAAGAAGGCCCCATGCTGGACCTGATCCGCGCGGAAGCGGAAGCCGGTGAAGGCACCGTCGATGTCCTCGGCGCGCTGCACGGCACCTATCCAACGCTCGCGGGCGAAGACCTGTTGTTCGATCTGACCGAACTGCTGGCGGGTATTGAAGAGCAGTATGATGTCAACGATGCGTTTGTCCAGTTGGGCAAGATGGGTACCGAAGACGTTCAGTATTACATACCCTTCATGCAAGCGACCTTCATTATGGCCGCGACCCAGGAAGCGCTTCAATATCTGCCCGAAGGGGCCGACATCAACAACCTGACATGGGATCAGTTCGCGGCATGGGCCAAGTCGATCTATGATGCGACGGGCGAAGCCAAGGTCGGGCTGCCAGTTGCCGGGCTGTTCCACCGGTTCCTGCAAGGCTATATGTTCCCGTCGTTCACGGGCGGCATGGTGACAGGCTTCAAGACGCCCGAAGCCGCGGCGATGTTCGACTATCTGAACAATCTGTGGCCCTACATCCACCCGCAGTCGATCACTTACGAATTCATGCAGGAACCGCTGCTCTCCGGCGAAGTCTGGGTCGCGTTTGACCATGTGGCCCGCCTGAAAAACGCCTTCGATCAGCAGCCCGATAACTTTGTCGCCTTCCCCGCGCCTTCCGGTCCTGCGGGTCGCGGTTTCATGTCGGTGGTGGCCGGACTGGCGATCCCCTACACCTCGCCCAACCCTGACGGCGCAGAAGCCTTCGTTCAATACATGCTAACGCCTGAAGTCCAGGCCACGATCCTGAGCGAAACCGGCTTCTATCCAGTGATCGGTGATGTCGATATGACCACACTGCCAGCGGGTGTGTCGGCCATGTTGGGCGCAGTTCAGGCTTATGGCACGGTGGAAACCGATGTCCCGGCGCTGCTGCCGGTGGGCCTAGGTGATCGCGGCGGTGAGATTAACGAAATCTTCCGTAACGCGTTCCAGCGGATCGTGATCGATGGTGAAGATATTCAGACCGTTCTGGATGAAGAGGGCGCGAGCCTGCAAACGCTGTTGGATGAAACCGGCGCGGCGTGCTGGGTACCCGATCCGGCGAGCGAAGGCCCCTGCCAGTTGAAGTAAAGCGTGGGAGCTTACAACAGCCCCCACCCTGTTTTTGCTTGTTGCTCCAGATTCGCAGTCCACGAGCACAAGCGCTGCTCATTTTACCGTAGGGGTAGAGCTTACTCTACCCCTATCCCCCAGCAGTTTATATAAAAAGGAATTCGGGGGCATGAAAAAAAGACGAAATCTCGCACCCTACTTACTCATTTTGCCGTCTTTTCTTTATCTGGCTGTTTTTTTCGCCTGGCCGATGCTGCGCTCACTCCAATTAGCATTCCAGCGCGACGAAAAAATATTGGTTCTGCGCGCCAGCCCGAATGATGAAAATGCCGACGAAACCGGGCGGCTGGAAATGAACACCACCGTCACCATTTCCGAGCGCGAAAAATATGATGAAGTTCTGCCCAATGGCCGCACCCGCCCGTATTACTGGTTCAATGTGTCCGGCGAAGATGTGAATGGGAATACCGTCACAGGCTGGACCGAGCGGAAAAATCTGGACATCAAATCGGCCACCTCGTCTGAAGAAGGCCGGGTGCGCAACGGCGATCCGGTCAAAGAATGGACGCTGGTGAACATCAAGCGCATGGTGAACGATGGCCGGTTTTCTGAAGCGCTGACTACCACGCTGCTGCTGATGGTGATTATTCTGCCAATCCAGTTTGTGCTGGCAATCATCATGGCGCTGGTGCTGCAAGCGCAGCTCAAATTTAACAGCATTTTCCTTTATATCTATGCGATTCCGCTTGGCATTTCCGATCTGGCTGCCGGGCTGGTCTGGGAAGCGATGTTCAAACAGAACGGCTTCCTGAATTCGTTTCTGGTCGAGATTGGTGTCATCGACAAACCTTATATTTTCCTGTCCGCCTACAACAAAGAATGGATGCTCGCCGCGATTGTTCTGGCGGAAATCTGGCGTGCCACCTCGATTGTGATGGTGATTGTCGTCTCCGGGCTGCAAGCTATCCCGCGTGATTATATGGAAGCCGGCGAGATCTTCGGTGCGAATCTGTGGCAGCGCTTACGCCATATCATCCTCCCGCTGTTAAAACCCAGCTTGCAGGTTGCGTTGATTTTGCGCACGATCCTGGCGTTTCAGGTGTTCGCGGTGGTGGTTGCCATTTCGGGCGGGCGCGTGCTGACCGTGTTGGCTTATGAAACTTATCGCTGGTACGATCCCAGCGATACCGGCTTTAACAATCCGAATGTCGCCTCAGCCTATGCCGGGCTGATTATGCTGCTCTCACTGATCATTTCGATTGTGTATCTGCGTGCCGTCCGGGCGCAGGAGGAGGCCGCAAAAGAATGACGCCCCGCACCCTTGATCCTGTTCAACGGCGGGCGCTCCGCCGTCAAAAGATGCGCCGCGCCAGCGTCTATGCGCTTGCCATTTTAATCGCGCTCTGGATTCTGCTGCCGATCTGGCTGATCGCGTCGCAGGCGTTTTCTAACCAGGAAGACATCTACGGCTTTCCTAAGACCGTCGTGCCGACGCCCGTTTCCACTGAAACGATGGACTTTTTCCTGAACTATCAGGGCATTTTGCAGGCGACACGGAATAGTATTGTGGTCGCTGTTCTGACGCTCGTGCTGTCCACGCTGCTGGCAGTGCCCGCCGGATATGCGATCTCGCGTTATATCTTTCCGGGGCGTTCGGCTTTCCGGCTGAGTATTCTGGCAGTGCGCGCTTTTCCGATTGTGATTCTCGCCGTACCGCTGGCCGTAACCTTCATCCAATGGGGCATGTTCGATCAAGTTTACAGTGTCGCCCTGATGCATACCGCGCTCACGCTGCCGACAACGGTGCTGGTGATTTCGAGTGTCTTTGCCAGCATCCCCGTTGAACTCGAAGAGGCCGCGCGCGTGTTTGGGGCGTCGCCGTTCCAAGCGTTTATCCGTGTGGTGATGCCGCTGGTGCTGCCCGGTGTAGCCGCTGCTGCTATTTTTACCTTTGTGATGTCGTGGAATGAAGTTTTCGCGGCAACGCTGCTCACCATTCGCAACCGGACACTACCCGCGCTGATTCTCTACACGCTGAACAAGTCACCTTTAGAGTTCCAGTACGCGGGCGGCTTCTTTATGCTGGTGCCGTCGCTGGTATTTATCTTCTTCATCCGCCGCTACCTGTTTAATATGTGGGGCCAGATTACGAAATAGGGAAGTGCCGTATGGCTGAAATTCGTGTTGAAAATGCCGTCAAAACCTTTGGCAAAGTGATCGCGGTGGATCATGTCGATTTGACCGTACATGACCAGGAATTTGTCGTCCTGCTGGGGCCGAGCGGCTGTGGCAAAACCACCCTGCTCCGCGCGATTGCCGGGTTGGGCATGGTAGATTCGGGCCGCGTCATGATTGGGGATCGGGATGTAACCTATCTGCCGCCTAAAGATCGCAATATCTCGATGGTGTTTCAAAGTTACGCCATTTTCCCCCACATGAAGGTATGGGATAACATCGCGTTCGGCCTGAAGATGAAACGCGTCCCCAAAGCCGAACAGCAGTCGCGGGTCCAGTCGGCAGCGGAACTGCTGCATATCGAAGATTTTCTGGACCGCTACCCGTCGCAGATGAGCGGCGGGCAGCGCCAGCGGGTCGCCGTCGCGCGGGCGATTGCCGTGCATGCCCAGGTGCTGCTGATGGATGAACCGCTGAGCAACCTCGACGCCCTGCTCCGGCTGGAAATGCGCGCCGAACTCAAACGCCTGCTGAACGAACTGTACGCCACAACGATCTACGTTACCCACGATCAGATCGAAGCACTGAGCATGGGAGATCGGATTGCGGTGATGCGCAACGGCAAAATCTTACAGTTCGATGCGCCGACCAAAGTTTATGACGCCCCGGCGGATCGCTTTGTGGGCGGGTTTATCGGAACCCCGCCGATGAACTTTCTGGAAGGGCAGGTACGCAAAGAACAAAACGACCTTCGCGTGTATATTGGCGATTTCGCCCTTTCCCCGATCCCGGAGATGAAAGAACCGCTGGCGCGCTACGAGGGTAATCAGGTGGGGATCGGCATCCGCGCCGAAAATATGGAAGCGCTGCGCCAGCCCGCGCCCGATGCGCTGCAAGTCACTGTGTTGGTGGTCGAGCCGCTCGGATCGCAAAATTTGCTCACCATTCGGATCGGGGCCAGCATCATCAAGGTTTCCACGCACCCCGACTTTATCGCCGCCCCGAACCAGGACATCTGGATTCGGTTCCCGGCGGACAAGATTCGCTGGTATGACCGCGAAACAGGCCGCGCCATTGTGCCCGATCTCGAAAAGCTGGTCGCGCCGTGAACTCGCTCGATCTATGGGCACTTGATCTGAACCGAACGATCAAGCCCCTCGATTTTGGTTGTAACGGCATCACGGGCAGTGTTGATCCATACGGGCGGCTGATCGCGCTCAACACCTACCACGATCAGGTGGGGTATATCACCCTGACCACCGCCGATCCGTTTCCCGAAGACCACCGCTACGATCCGTCCACCGTGCGCGCGTATCGCGCCGCCCTCGCCCGCCTGGATGGATTTGGTCCGCGCCTCGCTGTGACTCGGAGTGAGGCGTTTCTGCTGGAATACGCGATCCCTTCGATCCGTTTGACCACTGAAAACGGTTCGGTGATCACCAGCACAACCATCGGCACGCCCTCCGGCGCAGTGCAGCACTGGGAGTCCGATCAGCCGCTGCGCTTCCAGGGGCGGCTGTCGCTTCAGCGCTGCGCCTATACGCAGCTTACTGAAGGCGGCCCGGTTGAAATGCCGCCCGTGATTACCCATGCGGTGCTTAAGGATGGCACCCTCACCATCGAAAACCCGGCACTTCAACGGACCGTCACCATCACCGGCTTCGCGCCCGGCGAATCCTGGGAACGCCGCGTAGACGGCCCTATCGATCTCGATCTATGGCTTCCGCCGGATGCGACCCTCACCTATACATGTGGCGATCACGCCGCCGATTCTCGTTCCTTTGATAAGATACTGGAAGCGGAGCAGCTGCGCTGGTTGTCGCTCGCTCAAGCACCGGATCGTTTGACGCGGCGCGGCCTGCTTTATGGGCTGCTGCTCGCAGTTCCGGTTGGTGACGGTATCTGCATTCTGACCGATCACATGCTGCTCCCGCTGGCGTGGAACCGTGACGCCTATTACGTCGCCCGCGCCTTCCTGAGCTGGAACCGTCACGATCTGGTTGACCGTCATCTGCGCTGGATGTTCGCGACAGCCGAGCGTCCCCAGGGGTATTGGGGGCGCTGTTATCTGGCGAACGGGCGCATCAAGGATCACGCTTTTCAATTCGACCAGCAGTTATTCCCGCTGCTCGAACTGGCCGAATATGTATTATCCACCGGGGAGTATGCAACCTGGGATCAGTTCCGCCCGCACATCTATTCGATTCGCGCCATGCTGCTGGCGCGCCGGGCTGCTGACGAATGGCTGTTTCCCACCGACGAAACGCCCGCCGACGATCCGCTGGTGCTGCCCTACCATTTTTCGAGTCACCAGCTGTTCTGGCATACCGCCCGCCTGCTGCACCGGATCGATCCCGTTTCCGGGTGGGATCACATCGCGGATCACATACGCGCCGCCATTAATCATCATTTCATCGTGCAGCGGGATGCGGATCAGCTATTCGCCTATGCTGTGGATGGGCGCGGTGGTTTTCATCTGTACCACGACGCCAACGATATTCCGCTGGTGCTGGCTCCGATCTGGGGCTTCTGTCCTGCCGATGATCCAATCTGGCTGAACACGCTGGCCTTCGCCTTTTCCGATGCTAATCCCGGCGGGTTCTACACCGGGCATCTCGGATCCGTCCATACGCGCGCCCCCTGGCCGCTGGGTGATATTCAAGCCGCCATCGTCGCCCGCATCCAGCACGATGCCGCCCGCGAACAGCAGATTCTCACCCACCTGGATTCAATCGCGCAGTGGGACGGCGCACTGCCCGAAGCCTACGACGCGTCCACCGGAGCCATTGTGTCCCGCACGTGGTTCGCGTGGCCGAACGCGGCGCTGGCCTGTTTGCAGTTAGGCGCTTTTGAGTAATTTTTACCAACCAAAGGATAAAAGATGGGCCAACTCATTGTTTTTACGGGTCCGCGCCGGGCTGCCTATGAAACCGATGACGATCCGCCGCTGCATCCCGGCGAAGTTCGGATCAAAACGCTTTACTCCGGCATCAGCGCCGGGACCGAACTCACCCAATATCGCGGCACCAATCCGTATCTGCACAAACGCTGGGACGCCGCACGAAAACTCTTCCTGTCCGACGAATCTACCTCCCTCACCTATCCGATCCGCAACCTCGGATATGAAGAAGTAGGCCAGATCATCGAAGTCGCGCCCGGCGTGACGGATATTCCGGTGGGCGCGTTTCTCTTCGGCACATGGGGCCACCGCACGCACCATGTCGCCACCGTCGATTATGTCCGCCCGCGTCTGATGCCCCCCGGCGCACAGCCGATTTTTGGCATCTATTCGCATCTGGGCGCAATCGCCCTCAACGGCGTGCATGATGGGCATGTCGCCATCGGGGACACGGTGGCCGTGTTTGGCCTCGGCGCGCTCGGCCAGATCGTCGCGCAGGCCGCGCGGCAGTCCGGTGCCCAGGTAATCGCCGTCGATCTGCACGATTCCCGGCTGGACAAAGCCAAAGCCTTAGGCGCACACGTCATCCTAAACGCGCGCACCGTTAAAGTGGCGGAAACGATCAAAGAAATGACCAACGGGCGCGGCGCTGACGTTTGTTTTGAAGTTTCCGGGGCGGCCCCCGCCCTCCACGAGGCGATCCGCACGGCGGCGTATTCGGCGCGCGTGGTGACGATGGGCTTTTTCCAGGGTGAAGCGGCGGGTTTGTATTTGGGCGAAGAATTCCACCACAACCGGATCAACGTGATCTGTTCGCAGATCAGCGGCGTTGCGCCCGAATTTTCCTACCGCTGGGACAAGATGCGGCTGTGGCAGTCGGCAGTACAGCTTCAGGTCGATGGCCTGCTCAATCTGCCGCCGATCATCACTCACCGCGCGCCCTTTGACCGCGCACTGGAATTATTCGACATTCTGGACCAGTCGCCGGATCAGGTTTTGCAGGCGGTGATCGAATTTCCATCGTAATTTTAACCTAAGTTTTGAGAACGCTCATTCTCATAAGTTATATCAAAGAGGATTGATCGAATGACGCTGTTACGTGTGGGGATGCTGGGATGCGGCGGTTATGCCCACCGCCTCGCGCCCATTCTGACTGGTTTACAGGATCGCGTGGAGTTCGTCGCGTTTTCAGATCGCAATGAGTGGAAAGCGCAGGAATTCTCCGAAAAATATACATCTCGGCGCGCCGCCGTTTTTACCGATCACCATACCTTATTCGATCAGGTCGATCTCGATCTCCTGGTGATTACCCTGCCACCCTACAGCCATACCGACGAAGTGCAGATCGCCGCCCAGCGCGGCGTTCACATCATGATCGAAAAACCCATCGCACTCACATCGGAGCAGGCGTGGCAAATGGTGGAATGGACCGAACAGGCGAACATCAAAACGCAGGTTGGGTTTATGTTCCGGTTTGGCCATGCGGTGGAATATCTGAAGCAGCGGCTGGAAGATGGTACGGCAGGTCCGGCGGGGTTGATGACCGCGCGGTATTTTTGCAATGCGCTGCATGCGCCCTGGTGGCGGATGCGTGACAAGTCCGGCGGGCAGGTGGTGGAGCAGGCGATCCACATGTTCGATCTACTGCGGTATCTGCTCGGTGATCCGGCGTCCGTTTACAGCCGCCAGGAGAATCTATTCCACCGCGACATGCCCGATTACACCATCGAAGATGTCAGCGCGACGGTAGTCAGTTTCCAGAGCGGCGCGTTGGGCGTGGTTTATGCCACCAACGGCGCGATCCCCGGCAAATGGATCAACGATTACCGGGTGGTCACGCAGCATCTCACCGTTGATTTCACCGATGCCAATCACGCGACGTTTTACCGCACCACCGCCGACACCGATCCCACCGCCGAGATGATCGAGTCGAATCAGGATTTCCGCCAACGCATGATCGAAGACCTGCTGACCGCCATCGAAACGAACGGTCAGACGCGAACACCGATGCGTGAAGGCGCGAAAACGCTCGATCTCGTGTTGGCCGCCGCCCGTTCCAACGAGCAGCGCGCCGAAATTGCGCTCTAATTAGTGCCCATACGCCTTCAGGATGCGCTCGAACACCGCATGATCTTCCACCTCGACGCGCATCCGGCTTTTTTCCGCCTGGAACCAGGCTACCGTGCGCTGTATTCCCTCGTAAAAGGGGATTGTCGCCACGTAGCCCGGCACAAAGCGCTTAATTTTGCTGTTATCAAACACCGCGCTCCACATTTTATCACCCACCAGCCCTGCGCCGGTTCTGGCATCCACACTGACGATAAAAGTGGATGGAATATGGACCATGTGCGGCTTGACGCCCAGTGCATCCCCAATCTGCTCATAAATCTGGTTCCACGTCAGCACAAAATCCGACGTGATATGGAAGGTATGCCCAATCGTCTGCGGATTTCCAATCAGCCCCACAAACCCCTTAGCGAAGTCTTCCGCGTGCGTAACCGTCCACAGCGCCGTGCCGTCCCCATGAACAATGATCGGCTTGCCCTCGATCATCCGCTGCGCGATCACGTAGCTGGCCCAGTTGCCCACTGCGATAGGAAACCGCGTCGCATAGGTATGCGAGGGCCGCACAATTGTGACCGGAAAAGCTTCATCCCGGTACGCGCGCATCAACCGATCTTCACACCGGATTTTATGCTGTGAATATTCCCAGTAAGGATTCACGGCGGGCGTTGATTCGGTGATCACCGGGTGGCTGAGCGGTTTTTGATACACCGAGGCCGAACTGATAAAAATATACTGGCCGCAGCGTTCGCGGAAAAGCGCTAAATCGCGCTCAATATCCTCTTCCACATAAGCGATCCAGTTTACCACCACGTCAAACGCCTGCCCGCTGAGCGTAGCGAGTTGGTGGATGTCGGCTTTGATCGTTTTCGCGCCCTCGATGCTGGCCTCGCCCCGGTGGAGCAAATACAGATCAATCCCGTGTTCCAGTGCCAGCTTGCTCACCGAGCGACTGATATTTCCCGTTCCCCCAATGAATAAAACTTTCATGCTCCCCTCCCGTAAGCGCTCCTCAAAGTCAGTCATTCCATTTTAGCATATCTGGTTTGAGGGTAATTTTCGCATATTCCCCTTCAAAATCGACTGCATCACAGCCTCCCCAGAGAGTACCTTCCCCCCCCGGTGGAATTACCTCTATAATGTGGAGTTGGACGACGCCGCTATTTTGTGGACAATAGGCACCGTGCTGCCGCTCAACTATGACTGCCCATGAATATCAATCACCATTATCATGAAGCCTCAACTCGTACTGCGCTTAGTCTGCGCAATGTGCTACAAGCGCGCGATGTACGAGATTTATCACATCTGACACTGCCCGAAATTGATGCGGTTGTCGAGCGGGTCGCTCGGCTGATTCCGGCGGGTAATGTGCCGGGCCTGATTCTGAGTGGATTGGCGCGTTTGAACGAACGCCGCCCATCGGCAGAGCGTGTCCAGCGTGATGTGAACCGCTTATTTGCTGGTGTTGAGGAAGCGCTAGATCGCGTTGAGTACCTCACACTGTTTGCCGGACCGGCGGCAGTCATCTGGGGATACCAGAGTTTGCTGAAGTTGGCCGGGAAAGACCCTAATGATGCCTTTCCAGAAGGTACATGGCAGTTTTATGTGGATTATGCGCTGCGCGAAGATACGGCCCGCCATGCGAATGAAACACACGGGTTCGATACGGCGCTTACACGCAGCCGCGTGGCGCTATCACCTGTTGACCGGATCACGGCCTGGACAATGGCCGCCATTTACCTGCTGCATCGTTATGACGCCCTGTTAGCGAATGAGTGGCGTGAACGGGTCGTGCTGGAAGCGTTACATCGTGTCATGCATGATGAAGCACAGATCGCTAAATACTCGCGTGCCTGGGAAAGGCAGCGCCCTTTTTCACGGAGCACGGATGCCATTCCGGGTGAGGATTTTGCCGCTTATCGCCGCCGTAAATTTGATATTTTTACAACCGTGATCGAGCGCAATTTGGGACGACGAGCACGACAGACGTGGTATACCCAGTTTGCCAAAATGGAGCAGCGTGATCTGGCGGCCTACCAGCAGCAAATGACGATGCTGGCTTATCTGGAACCGGGTTCGCACGGCGAAACGCGCGTTCGTTTCCCCCTGTCCGAGGCACACATCGGCTTGATCGTCAAAGGGCATTATTATCTGATTCCGGCCTGTATACCGGGCACTTCCTATCCGCCTGATCCGGCGACAGTGCGGACTCAGATTGCAACCATCCTGCGCAGCCAACGCAAAGCTTCAGCACCATCGCTCACGAATGTGGCGGTTATACGACGCGGGGCGTGGGCGGGATTGCGGGAGCAACTAAGCCCAACATTGCAGGCCGAATTGAACGCCCTACGCCATGCCCCTATTTTGCTGAACACGGATCGTCCCCAGCGCGAACAGCCGTTGGCCCTTTTGCGCCAAACCGAACGCGGAATCGGCGATCATCCTTTGACGATTTTTGATACAGGCACCAGCTTTGTGTTTGACCAGTCACATATCTTTTTTGACGGGTCATGGGGGGCAGCACTGGCTGAGATTCTCACAAACGAGGCACTGGGATGGGCGTATATTTTGCATGAAACACCGCCACCGGCTCCGGCTGCGCCACCGCCTAAGCCTACCTTTCTACCGCTAGCGTTCACTGCAGCCGAGCAAGAGCGCCTTGCTCATGCGCCACGCGTGCTACCTGAAGTCAGCGGCGAAACGACTGCTGTCAATCTGCGAGCAATGCTTGAACTGCGAAAGCTGCTGCACACACGGAATGAGGAACTCCAGCTTACGATTAACGATCTGCTGGTGCTCTACCGGGCGATTCATGCCGCGACGTATGTGCCCAGCGGGGCAGTGCAGCAGGAACTGGAGCAAGGTCGTACCCAACGGCGGAAAGCATCCCGCGAGGCGTTCGAAGCGGCATGGGCGGCTGTGGAAGCGGGGCGTAATACGAACCCCTCGATTCTCATTCCGGTAGACGCCTCTAAACATAACCCACGCGAACGTCTGCATCCATTGACTTTTGAAGTGCCGCTGAGCGAACTCGATCTGCTGCGCCAGCATGCGCAAACCTGGGAAGCCCTGCAAGCGTGTGAGGTGGGGGGTGCATTTAAGCTGTTCGATGCCCAGCGCCGCCTCTATCTTGCCAGTTTAGCGGCCTTGGGCAAACTGTTAACACAAATCAAAATCTGTGCAGCGGCGGGAGAGAGTGCGAGTGTGGGTTCGATTCGACTATTAGCCCACCTACCCCGGCCAGTGCAACAGTGGTTGGATCGCATTCCGCAGCGAGTCGATATGCTGAATGATTTGCTCAAAGGGCGTGAAGTTTTCTCTAACGTGGGCGCAGTCGTACCGGGCAGCACCCTTTGTCGGTTTATCACGGCCAAAGATGATAATGAGAAAAAAACGCTGGCCTGGGGCGTGATTACCGGCGCAGATGGGATTATGAGATTGTCACTGCGCGATTTCCGTCCGCATGTCGCGCTGCTGATTGAAGCTGGACATCAGAAAACGGCACAGCACATGGCTCAGGATTACCTGGATCAGTACGCGTATGGTTTGAACAATTATGTACTCCAACTGTCCCATATTGCTCACGTTGGGCCGAATCGCTAAGGGGTGGGATTATGCGTGCTCATAGTTTGATCGGTCATCAACTCGACGAATATTCGGTCATCCAACTTTTGGGACATGGGGGTATGGCCCGTGTTTATCTGGCTGAAGATGTGCGGCTGAAGCGCCGGGTGGCGCTGAAAGTGATCGAGGGGCTATCTGAACCAGAGGCCAAACGCCGGTTTGAACACGAGGCCCAAGCAATTGCCCGGTTAGAACATCCTCATATTGTGCGCCTGTATCGCTATGGTGAAGTTGACGGCGTGTTTTATATGGCGATGCAATATGTCGAAGGCTCGACCTTACAAGTGCTGCTGGAAAAGCACCACCGGGTCAGCAGTTATCTGGATGCAAGCACGGTGACGCGGCTGGTGCGCGATGTGTGTGATGCGCTCGATTATGCGCACAGCCAGGGTGTGATTCACCGCGATGTGAAGCCCTCGAATATTCTGCTCGATCAGGCGGGCGGCCTTTATCTGGCCGATTTTGGGCTGGCACGACAGGTGAATGTGGATACACGGGGCGAGGTGTTCGGTTCCGTGCATTATATTGCCCCGGAGCAGGCAATTTCGTCGGCCAAGACAGTCCCGCAAAGCGATTTATACGCGGTGGGCGTTATCTTATATGAGATGTTAACCGGAAAAGTGCCGTTTGACGGCAACGATCCATCTGAGATTGCGCTGCGCCATATTGACGAAAAACCGCGCTCCCCATTAGAGCTACGCCCTGATTTGCCCCCTGGGGTTGAACCGGTCGTGCTCAAAGCGCTGGCGAAAAAACCAACCAGTCGTTATCCCAATGGGCACGCGCTGGCTGATGCGGCTGCATCCACGCTGCGCCAGCGAAAGGCCCGCCCGTCCGCAGCGCCCGTGATCCCGCAACCGCATCCTGTCGCAGCAGATCCGCCACGAGGTACAGCTTCACCCCAGCGCAGTTCACGGCTGCGGCGGCTCTGGGTATATGCCATTTCCATTCTGCTGATGCTGGTGATTTTGACTCCGGCTGTCTATTACTGGATGGATGTGAACAAAAGAACCGACCACAAGCCCACTGCTTCCGTCCCGAATGGAGAAACGGGGGGGGACTGCACCGCTGAACTGTCCGATGCATGTTGGGTGACAGGTCGAGTTGACATTGCCACCCGTGATCGCCATGCTTATTTGCGGAGCGGGCCAGGAACTGAGTATGCTACAATCAACAATGTGCCAGATGGAAGTTCAGTGACAGTGGTGGGCCGCAATGCGGAAGGTAATTGGCTACGCGTGCGCACAACAGCCAACGATCCCACTACCGAAGCATGGATTGCGGCGTTTCTGGTGCAACTACCTGAAGATTTCCGTGTTGAGAATCTAAGCGTGATCGATGCCCCTGGTTAGTTCCGGGACGCGTTACTTGAACAAAGATCGCCTTTTCATGTTATGCTATAACTCCATACTCATACTCGTGATGGGGGTTTGACCTCCAGGAAGTATTCTTGTTTACATATTAGGAGGAATTCTGAAATGAAGCACAAGAATCTTTTGGTATTGGTTCTGCTGGTGGTTGCTATGGTTGGAACACCGTCAATGGTCCAGCAACCGAAAGTAACCGCGCAAGAGGATACGCTGACCGTGCTATGCACACCGCAGGAAGACTGGTGCGTGGCGATGACCGAGGCTTTTGAAGCCGAGACGGGCATTGACACCTCCTATGTTCGTTTGTCTTCCGGCGAGGCATTAGCCCGCATTCGCGCCACCCAGGATGACCCCGAATTTTCAGTGTGGTGGGGCGGTCCGGCGGATGCCTTTATCGCGGCAACAGAAGAAGGTTTACTGGAACCCTATGAACCCGAACTTGGTTCGATTCTGGAACCTGAAATTGCACGCGGTGAGGGTGGTTACTGGCACGGCGTATACCTGGGCGTGATGGGCTTTTGCTCGAACGTCGAATTTCTGGAAGAGCTGGGCATCGAAGCGCCCACCTCATGGGAAGACTTGCTTGCCCCCGAATTGAAGGGCAATGTTGCGATGGCGCATCCTGCGACATCCGGTACGGCATTCACAGCTTTCTGGACCGTTGTAACGCTGAAAGCCGACGAGTTGGAAGCTGCTGAGGCCAGTAAAGGCTATAACGAAGAAGGCGCGCCGACGGATGCCGCCATTGATGCCGCTTTCGAGTATTTTGCAGACCTGCACCAGAATATCCTGCAATATACCCGCTCTGGCGCGGCCCCAGGCCAGATGGCCGGTAATGGCGAGATCGCAGTGGCTATTATTTTCTCACATGACTGTGTAAAACTTCAGCAGGAAGGCTTTGATAAGGTGCTAGTCAATACGTTCCCTGAAGAGGGCACAGGCTTTGAAATCGGCGGCATGGGCCTGATTAAGGGTGCTCCAGAGCCAGAAGCAGCGAAGATGTGGATCGACTGGGCGTTGACCCCCGAAGCGCAGTCTGTTGCGGCAACCGTCAACTCGCTGCAACTGCCGACCAACCCGGAAACGCCTATTTCGGAGCTATCCGTGCATCTGGACGAAGTGAACCTGATTGACTACAACTTCCTAGCCGCAGGCGCTAACCGCAACGACATTGTGGAACGGTTCGATGCCGATATTGCGCCACAGCCCACCGAATAAGCACGGCTGTTTAATGTAAAATTGGTGTGTTGCCCCCTGATATAGGGGGCAACCTTTGAAAAATAACTTTGGTGAGGGAACGACATTGAGAAGGTTAAATTTCGTTCGACAAATAATGGGATTCTTGCGAGACCCCGTATTAGTAATTAGTCTGCTCCTCATTATCGCCTTTGTCGGTGTAGCCATCATCGCGCCAATTTATAAGATGGTAGAAGAAAGCCGGACCGAAAAAGGTCGGGAGCTATTTGATCGCTATCTCGATTCGCCTGTTTATCGCCAGATTATTCGGAACACAATCAAGATGGGATTGATCGTTGGTGCGCTAGGGACCGCATTGGGTTTTTTGATGGCTTATGTTCAGGTCAAAACATCGGTGCCGTTCAAACGCTTTATGCATTTTATGGCGCTTGTCCCGGTCATCTCGCCACCTTTTGCCGTTGCGACCTCGGTCTTACTGCTCTTTGGACGTAATGGCATGATCTCTAAGGGCATCTTCGATTATCGTTATGATATTTATGGGCTGGATGGGTTATCGCTGGTTCTCACATTGTCGTTGTTTACGGTGGCCTATCTCAACCTTAAAGGTATGATGCAGGCGCTTGATCCGGCTCTAGATGAAGCGGCGACCAATCTGGGGGCCAGTAAGTTTCGCATCTTTCGCACAGTAACGCTACCCATGCTGCTGCCGGGAATCGCCAGTTCGTTTCTGCTGATTTTTGTCGAGGCAGTCGCAGACCTGGGAAATCCGCTCGTGCTGTCGGGGAAATATGATGTGCTGGCAACCCGTGTTTATGTGGCTATTGTCGGCCTCTATAACACTACATCCGCGGCGGTGCTGTCGATCATTTTGTTGGTCCCCTCGCTGATGGTATTTATCGTCCAGCGTTATTGGGTCAATCGCCTGTCGGTTATTTCAGTCACGGGCAAACCGAGCGGCAAGCCGCAGCAGATTACCCATCCCCTGGTGCGCTGGCCTTTGTTTAGCGCGGCCATGTTTGTCGCTTTGCTGATCGTTCTGATCTATGCTGTTATTTTTGTCGGATCGTTTGTGCGTGTTCTGAACGTTGACAACTCGTTTACGCTCGATCACTTCGACTTTGTGATCTATGGCTACGGTTCCGAAGCCATGAAAGACACAACGCGGCTGTCTGCACTGGCGACTCCGATTGCCGGTATTTTGGGTATGCTAATCGCTTTTATCGTCGTGCGTAAAAAATTCCTGGGGCGTGGTTTGCTGGACTTTGGAACGATGTTAGGCATTGCTGTGCCCGGCACCATTCTGGGCATTGGCTATTTGCTCATGTTCAACCGCCCTCATACAGCCGATTTGCCCCTATTGGGCACCGTCGAATGGATGCCTAAATTGACAGGAAGTAAGGCGATTGGCGGCGGTGCGCTTGCCATCATTCTCATTTATATCATTCGCTCCACCCCAGCCGCACTGCGGACAGGTGTCTCGGCGCTTTCGCAGATCGATCCGGTTATCGAAGAAGCATCCGTTAGCCTGGGCGCGGGGAGCTTTGGAACGTTCCGGCGTGTGACCCTGCCGCTTATTCGACCTGCCTTTTTCTCTGGGCTGGTTTATGCGTTTGCCCGCTCGATGACCACCATCTCGGCTATTGTGTTTTTGACCACGCCCAAAACCAAGATTATGACCCAGCAGATTTTGAATGAAGTCGAAAATGGGCGTTATGGCAACGCATTCGCCTACTGTGTCATTCTGATTGTCATCGTGTTAACTGCTATTGGGATCCTGGCTGCCGTTGTTGGAACGAGATCCGGTACGGAACGAACCATTGAGGGAGGCGCGTAAGCATTATGTTATCAGCACAACGGGGGAGTCTGGTTCTCGAAGGGATTAGCAAGGTATTTCCACAGCGCGGCGGACACGGCGAGGTGGTCGCAGTTGACAGCGTCTCACTGACGATCCAGGAAGGTGAATTTTTGACACTGCTCGGCCCGTCCGGATGTGGCAAAACAACGACGCTGCGGCTGATTTCGGGGTTCGAACTGCCATCGGCGGGGCGGATTCTGCTGGATGGTCGGGATATTTCCTACCGCCCGCCGAACAAACGCGATATGGCGATGGTTTTCCAAAGCTACGCGCTCTTCCCACACATGAATGTATATAACAATGTAGCCTATGGACTGCGGGCGCACCATGTTAAACGCCGCGACATCAAAAAACGTGTCATGCAAGCACTTGAAATGATGGAACTGGGGAATCTGGCTTCGCGCCGCCCTCACGAATTATCGGGGGGACAGCAGCAGCGGGTTGCCCTGGCGCGCTCGCTGGTGGTTGAACCCAGCGTCATGCTTTTTGATGAACCGCTCTCCAATCTGGATGCCAAGCTGCGTGTCCAGATGCGGAGTGAGATTCACAAGCTGCAACGCCGATTGAATATCACCAGCGTGTATGTCACCCATGATCAAGTGGAAGCGATGGCGCTTTCGGATCGCGTTGTGATCATGAACGGTGGCCGGATTGAACAGATCGGCACACCTGAAGAAATCTATCGCCGTCCCAAGTCGCGCTTTGTCGCAGACTTTATCGGGCGTGCGAACTTCCTTGAGGCAAAGATCGAAAGTATGACCGGGGATAGTGGCGTGGTAAACCTGCTTGCGCAGACGGTCACACTACCCATTGATTTTACACCCCAAGTCGGGGATACGGTTGTCGCCGTTATCCGCCCGGAGGCGCTCAAATTACAGGAAAACCCTGATTTAAAACAGGTGATCGTCGAACAGGTGATGTATTTAGGATCATCGGTTGATTACGTCGTCAGTATCGATGATCAGCGGTTGACTGTGGTTGATCCTGATCCGCTCTTCGGCAGCATATATAAAGAAGGACAAAAGCTGGGCATCACTTTCACCCCGGAAACTGTCTATATTCTGCCCCAGTAAGTACACGAGATGGGTGAGGAATTTTCCCTGCACCCATCTCCTCTTCTGAAGCCGAAACTAATTCCCTTGCAGATAGCGATCAATTGACTGGGCAGCGGCACGGCCTTCGCAAATGGCCCAGACCACCAGCGACGCGCCCCGGTTCGAGTCCCCGGCAGAGAAGACGCCCTGGACGCTAGACATATAATTGGCATCCACAGCAATGGTGCCGCGCGGAGTCAGATCGAGGCCTAACTGCTCCACCAGGCCTGATTTTTCAACATGGACAAAACCTAACGCGAGCAGTACCAGATCGGCTTTGAGGTAGAACTCAGAGTCGGGCACCTCGGTAAAGTCGGCGTGTCCATTGTTGCTTTTGCCCCAGTCCAAACGGGTCATGCGGATTTTCTTCACACGGTGGCTTTTTTTGCCGCTGATAAACTCTTTGGTGAGAACACTAAACAACCGCTCACAGCCCTCGCGGTGGGAACTGCTGACTTGATAGAGCCGGGGAAAAAGCGGCCAGGGATGGCTGGACGGGCGATCACGTGGGAATTCAGGAACAAGCTCAACCTGGGTGACACTTTTTGCGCCTTGACGGTTGGCCGTACCTACACAGTCGGACCCGGTATCGCCACCGCCCAGCACGACGACATGCCGATCTTCCGCGGTAATCCGGTTGTCCGGCGAGATAAGTTGACCTGCGACAAAACGATTGGATTGTTCAAGATAATCCAGCGCGAAATGAATGCCATCCAGTTCGCGGCCAGGGATATTCAGATCACGCGGGTAACGCGCGCCGATAGTGATGCAGATCGCGTCATAGTCAGCTTGCAACTTTTCGATGGGCAGATCGACACCGACTCTAATGCCGGTTCGGATTTCAAGCCCTTCGGCCAGCATCAGCTCAACACGACGATCAATGAAATGTTTTTCCAGCTTAAAATCGGGCACACCGTAGCGCAGATAACCGCCGACTTTGTCTGCCGCCTCGAACAGCGTCACCGAATGCCCGGCTTTGTTCAGACTGTCAGCAGCAGCCAAACCCGCAGGTCCACTTCCGATGACGGCGACACGGCGACCGGTGCGGTATTTCGGGGGGGTGGGGATCACCCAACCTTCCGCGAAGGCATTTTCGATCACGGAGAGTTCATTCGCACGGATCGTCACAGCCTCGTCATTGATGCCCAGCACACAGCCCGATTCGCACGGAGCCGGACACAGCCGCCCGGTGAATTCAGGAAAATTATTGGTCTTTTGGAGAATGTGATAAGCCGCCTTCCAGTCACCTGCCTGGATTTTTTCCTGCCATTCGGGGATCAAACTCCCAACGGGGCAGGCCCAATGGCAGAACGGCACACCGCAGTCCATACAGCGCCGCGCCTGATAGCGCCGCATATCCTGGGGCAGTGGTGTCTCAACCTCATTGTAGTCGTGGATGCGTTCGGCTACCGGGCGGTAGCGGTTATCAATGCGTTCGAACTTGAGAAACCCTTTAGGATCGGCCATTAGTAATGAACCTCCAGCGATTCTTCTTCCTGGATGTAGGCGAGCAGTTTCTTAGTTTCCTGGAGCTGCTGTTCTTGCAGAATCTGTTTGTATTCGATGGGAATCACTTTGATGAAGCGCGGCATGTACTCGTGCCAATGGTTTAACACGCGCTGCGCAATGGCACTCCCGGTATAGAGGATGTGTTTTTGAAGATACCCCCGAATGAATTCCTGATCATCGTATTCGAGTGCGGGTTCAAGCTCTACCATCGAACGGTTGCAGAAGTAGGCGAAATTGCCATCAATGTTCAAAACATAAGCGATGCCGCCGCTCATGCCTGCCGCAAAGTTGCGCCCAACACTGCCTAAAACAATGATCCGGCCTCCAGTCATATACTCCGCGCCATGATCGCCGGTACCCTCGACCACCGCATTCACGCCGCTGTTGCGCACGCCGAAACGCTCACCGGCTACACCTCGGATAAAGGCTTCGCCGCTGGTGGCCCCATAGAGGACCGTGTTACCCACGATGATGTTTTCCTCGGCGGCGAACGTACTACCCGCAGGCGGGACAGCGATCAGCCTGCCGCCAGATAGTCCTTTACCAAAGTAGTCGTTGGCATCGCCTTCCAGCCGCAGGGTAACGCCTTTGGCCGCCCATGCGCCGAAACTTTGGCCCGCACTGCCGCGAAAGGTGATGTTGATCATGCCATCCGGCAGGCCCGCTTCCCCACAGCGCCGTGAAATCTCATAACTGAGCATTGTCCCGACGGTGCGATCTGCGTTGGTGATCGGCAGGTCAATCTGGACCGGTTGGGCATGTTCGAGCGCGGGCTGTGCTAACTCGATCAGCTTGCGATCCAGGACGGTATCAATTTTGTGAATCTGGCTTTCAACACAACAGGATGCCGTGTGATCCGCTTCGGCGGAACGATACAGCACGCGGCTGAGATCGACGGTTTTCGCCTTCCAATGATCAACGGTGCGGGTTGTTACCAAATCGGTACGTCCGATTAAATCATCGAATTTACGAATACCCAACTGGGCCATAATTTCGCGGATTTCCTGCGTGATGAAAGTGAAATAGTTGATGAGATGCTGCGCTTTCCCGGCGTAGCGTGCGCGGAGTTCGGGGTCCTGCGTGGCGACGCCAACCGGACACGTGTTGAGATGACATTTGCGCATCATCACACAGCCGAGCGAGATAAGCGCCGCTGTGCCGAACCCGAATTCTTCTGCGCCAAGAATCGCAGCCAGCACGACATCCCGCCCGGTTTTGAGCTGGCCGTCGGTCATCAGCCGGACACGCCCGCGCAGATTGTTCATTACAAGGGTTTGATGTGTCTCGGCAATGCCAAGCTCAAATGGCAAACCAGCATGTTTGATCGAACTTAACGGGCTGGCTCCGGTCCCACCATCGTAGCCGCTGATCACAATGTTGTCGGCGTGTGCTTTGGCGACTCCAGCAGCAATTGTCCCTACACCCGCCTCAGACACGAGCTTGACGCTAATCCGGGCGCGCGGGTTGGCGTTCTTCAGATCAAAGATCAACTGCGCGAGGTCTTCAATCGAATAAATATCGTGGTGCGGCGGCGGCGAGATGAGGGTGACGCCGGGCGTGGAAAAGCGCGTTTTGGCGATGATGGCATCCACTTTGTGACCAGGCAACTGTCCGCCTTCACCCGGCTTGGCACCCTGAGCCATTTTGATCTGTAACTCATCCGCATTCGCCAGATAATGACTGGTCACGCCAAAACGCGCCGACGCGATCTGTTTGATCGCGCTGCGCGTCCAGGTTCCATCGGGGCGCGGCGTATAACGTTCCGGGGCTTCCCCTCCCTCGCCGGAATTACTGCGCCCGCCAATGGCGTTCATAGCAGTGGCAATGGTTTCGTGGACATCTTTACCGAGCGAACCAAACGACATAGCACCCGTCGTCAACCGCTTCATAATGGCTTCGGCTGGTTCGACTTCTTCTAATGGGATCGATTGTTGGGGCTTAAAGTCGAGCAGACCCCGAATCACGTGG
The DNA here is from genome assembly GCA_964472565.1 of uncultured Anaerolineaceae bacterium. Classification (GTDB taxonomy): domain Bacteria; phylum Chloroflexota; class Anaerolineae; order Aggregatilineales; family Aggregatilineaceae; genus DATAMF01. The sequence goes on along the minus strand of CAYYNB010000006.1, from coordinate 38,622 downwards.
GGGTGCTGGTTGAAGGTGTTAACGTAGCCGGAAAATTCTTTGAATTTTTCGTAATCGCCGGTGCGGACGGCCCATTGAAGACGGTGAATCGTTTCGGGATTCCAGGCATGGTGCTCGCCTTCTTTGCGGTATTGGTAAACCCCTTCGGACGGCAGCAGATTGGGCCGCTCGACATACGCCTGTCGGTGACTCAGCAGGACTTCCTGCGCGATTTCTTCCAGGCCGATCCCGCCAATACGCGATGCGGTACCCGTGAAATACTGCTCCACCACTTCCTGACTCAGGCCAATCGCCTCAAACGGTTGGGAACCATGATAGCTGCGCAGGGTTGAGATACCGAGCTTGGAGAGAATCTTGAGCAGACCTTTGTCAATCGCATCAATGAAGATGTTTTCGGCATGGAGATAATTTTCAACTGACGAAAGGCGGCCTTGTTTGTGCAGGGCGTGAATGGTCGCCAGCGCCCCGTAGGGGTTGATCGCACTTGCCCCATAACCATAGAGCAGCGCAAAATGCATCACTTCGCGTACTTCGGCGGTTTCGATCAACAGGGCGCAAAGCGTCCGTTTCTGGACACGAATCAGGTGATGGTGAACGCCCGCGCAGGCTAATAAAGACGGGATGGGCGCGTGTTCCGCGTCCACCCCGCGATCCGACAAAATGATGAAGTCGTAGCCTTGATCGACAAGCTGTTCCGCCTGCTGACAGAGCTGATCCATCGCCTGTTGTAAACCTGCCGCGCCTTCTTTGGCCGGGAACGTCATCTTGAGTGTGCCGACCCGGAAATCGGGATTATCCCAGTGGCGCAGCTTGTACATATCCAGATTGGAAAAGATGGGACGTTTAAACTGGATAGTGTGGCAGTGCTCAGGGGTTTCGTCCAGCAGATTACCCTCTTTGCCGATATAGCTGGTGAGCGTCATGACAAGCTGTTCGCGGATGGGATCAATGGGGGGATTCGTTACCTGAGCAAACATCTGCTTGAAGTAGTTAAACAGCCGCTGCGGTCTATCTGAAAAAACGGCCAGCGGTGTATCCGTGCCCATCGAGCTAACCGGCTCCTGGTGACGTTCGAGTAGGGGGAGCAGGATGTCCTCAATATCTTCTTTGGTATAACCAAAAACGAGGTGCAGATCATGAAGCTGTTCCGCCGGGATGCCCACTGGAACGGGGTTATTCAGCGGTACGCTGATGAAGGTGATGCGGTTTTTCTCTACCCATTCACGATAGGGAACCTGATGGCTGATACGCTCTTTAATCTCGGCGTCGGGAATGATGCGCCCGGCTTCGGTATCCACCAGCAGCAGTTTACCGGGACGCAAACGCCCTTTGTAAGCGACGCGTTCCGGTTCAAAATCCTGCACGCCAACTTCGGACCCCATCACGATCAAATCGTCTTTCGTCACGACATAACGTGAAGGACGCAGCCCATTACGGTCAAGAGTGCCCCCGACCAGCCGCCCATCACAGAAGATCATCGATGCCGGACCATCCCAGGGTTCCATAAATGCCGAGTGGTACTCGTAGAAAAATTTCAGATCGTCAGGAATTGGATTCAGGTGATTAAACGATTCGGGGATCAGCATCATCAACGCATGGGGCAGTGACCGCCCCGTATTGGTGAGCAGTTCCAATACATTATCGACAGACGCCGAATCACTTTTGTCCGGCTCGATAATTGGCAGCAGCTTGGGAAGGTCGCTGCCAAACAGCGGCGAACGGAAACTCGATTCACTCGCCTGCATCCAGAAGCGGTTGCCTTTAATGGTGTTGATTTCACCATTATGCGCCAGCAGGCGGAATGGCTGCGCGAGATCCCAGGTGGGGAAAGTGTTGGTGCTGAAGCGAGAATGCACCAATGTGATCGCGCTTTGTACCCGATCATCCAGGAGTTCAGGATAATACTGCCTGATCTGGGCAGGCATCAACATCCCTTTGTAGATCACCGTCCGGCTGGACAGGTGTGTCACGTAAAAGGATGGTGCCCGTTTTGACTGCCGGATACGATTTTCAACCTGCTTACGGATGACGTACAGCTTACGATCCAGCTCGTCCCTCGTGAGATTGCCCGCGACGAAAATCTGTTTGATAACGGGTTCGGCTGCACGGGCGATCTCACCCAAAACGGCGCTGTTCACCGGGACATCACGCCAGCTAATCACAGCCAGCCCTTCACAGGCCACGACCTCGTTAAACATATCGATACAAAACTGTGCTTCGTCCAGATCGCGCGGCAGGAAAACCAGCCCCATACCATATGCGCCCGCATCGGGGAGGCCCGCGACCTGAGACCGGTAAAATTCATGGGGAATCTGGAGCAGCACCCCGGCCCCGTCACCTGTCCGGTTATCCGCGCTTTCTGCACCGCGATGAGTCATTCGTTCGAGAACTTCCAGTCCCTGTACCACAATATCATGTGATGGGCGACCCTTGATATGGGCAACAAACCCGATCCCACACGCATCATGTTCGAAAGCACTGTCGTAAAGCCCTTGCTTATCAGGGAATCTTTGAGACATATAATTCTACCTCCCTGGTCGCCCTCAGGCTCAGCCTATGCAGAAGCATTCGCATGGCAGATGAATATCCTGACCAACGACAATATAGACGACTACTTATAGAGAAAAAAAGTTTTTTGATGGGCAGTCCACACCGAAGGCGAGACTATCAACAAATGAAATGGGAGTTTCCTAGACGGTACTACAATCCGTAGCATTTATACTATAGACAATTACAGAGGGTATGGTATAGGCAAAATGCCTAAATAAACGCCTGAATTTCAGGTGCAATCTGCTGATTATGAAGGAGACGATTAAAGGCAGGCAGCGTCATACAGGCTGCCCATATAAATAAATACCCCCTTCCCAAAGAGAAGGGGTATGAATCAGCCGCAGGGACCAAATCCTAGACATCTGACCATCCGCCTGACTTTTAGTTCGACTGACAAAGCACTAATCAATCATCCTGCGCGCGGAAGGATCGTGCTTCTATACCATAACGGCTCCGCGCAGGTTTAATTCTTCAGCGAAATGACACGCGATAAAATGCCCGCTATCCAGGTTACGCAGTGTGGGTTCTTCAACGTGACAACGCTCCTGGGCATATTGGCAGCGAGGATGGAAGTAACAGCCCGACGGTGGATTTGATGGATCGGCAACTTCGCCCTTCAAATGGATCCGCTGGCTTCGCTCGCGTTGGAGTGGATTTGAGATCGGTACGGCGGACATCAAGGCTTCGGTGTAGGGATGTTTGGGATTGATATAAATATCAAGGCCTTCCGCAATCTCAACAATTTTACCGACATACATGACCACGACCCGATCACAGATATGGCGAATAACGCTCAGATCGTGAGAAATAAATAAATAGGTTAAATCGAAATCGGTCTGAAGCTCTTCCATTAAATTAAGAATCTGGGCACGAACCGAAACATCAAGCGCCGATACAGCCTCATCCGCAATAATAAGCCGGGGATTGGTCACTAAGGCACGGGCAATGACAATCCGTTGGCGTTCCCCCCCACTGAAGGCGTGCGGATATCGCACCATATATTCGGGGCGAAGTCCAACGCGCTTGAGCAAATAGCTGGCCCGCTCCTTCATTTCGGAGAGCGACGCCATTTTATTAGCTTTCAAGGCTTCTGTAATGTTCTCAAGAACCGTCATGCGAGGGTTCAGGGACGAGTAGGGGTCTTGAAAAATCATCCGAATTTCACGCCGGAAAGGTTTCAAATGCTTGGGTTCCAGTTTGGCTAAATCAACGACTTCCTTTTGATGGGTCGTTGACTCCTCCAGGGCTTTATGATAGAGCATTTGGCCTGCGGTTGGGGTATAAGCTCTGACCAAACAGCGCCCCACCGTCGTTTTCCCACAGCCACTTTCTCCCACCAGGCCTAATGTCTCTCCACGGCGAATGGCAAAACTGACACCATCAACGGCTCTCGTAAAGCCTTTGGAGCGCGCAAAAATACCCTCAGTGATCGCATAATGCATTTTCAGATCACGTATATCAACCAGTATTGGGTTGCTATCTTCGGCCCGTGTGCCTTCTGCACTCGCTTGATCAACCTGATTAATCATGTGCTACAGTCCCCACATTTGTCTTCACTGCTGAGGCATTTTGATATAACAGACAACGTACCATATGATTTGCATCGACCTGGGTTGCCACAGGGTCTGTCTGTGAGCATTCATCCATTCGTTGTGAACAGCGTGGATGAAAGACACAACCGGTTGGGCGACGGAATGGGCTAGGCACCATGCCTTTGATCGGGGCTAACTCTTCCCGTTTCATGGCAACTTTAGGAATTGATTTCAAGAGTGCCTGGGTATAGGGATGTTTAGGTGAATTAAAGATAGTCACCGCATCGCTTTGTTCGACGATCCGGCCCAGGTACATGACGGCAACCTCATCGGCAATTTCAGCGACCACACCTAAATCATGCGTGATAAACAAAAGGGACATATTGGATTGATGCTGCAAATCGAGAAGGAGATCGAGAATTTGTGCCTGGGTTGTCACATCCAGTGCAGTTGTTGGTTCGTCGGCAATAAGCATGGTTGGATTACAAGACAAGGCCATTGCAATCATGGCGCGCTGTCGCATCCCACCGCTTAACCGGAATGGATACTCATCTATCAGTCGATCGGGACGGGGGATGCCGACACGCTGAAGTAAGTCGATGGCGCGCTTCCGCGCCTCCAGCTTGCTCGTTTTTTCATGGAGCAGGATGGCCTCCGTAATCTGATTACCCACCGTATGCATCAAACTCAACGAGGTCATTGGCTCCTGGAAAATCATGGAGATTTCTTTGCCCCGAATTTTGCGGATGGCATCCCCTTTGGGCGGCAGTTTAGCCAAGTCGATCACTTCGGTAGACCCATCAGGCCGCTGCTGGTGATAAAGCATTTGACCGGAAACAATTCGTCCGGGTTTACGGATGATCTGAAGAAAAGCGCGCGCTGTTACACTTTTGCCACATCCGCTTTCACCCACTAAACATATTGTTTTGCCCCGCGGAATCGTTAGATTGACTCCATCGACCGCTTTCACAACCCCCTCGTCGGTAAAAAAATGTATCAGGAGATCGCAAACTTCCAATAATGTATCAACCATACGAACCTCTATTTTCTAGTATGGGTCAGCGGCGTCGCGCAAACCATCGCCGAGGAAATTAAACGCCAGTACCACAATAATAACTGCTACCGCCGGCCACAACAGCCAGGGATATAATGCTAAAACGGCGACTTTTTGGGTTTCTTGCAGCATCACGCCCCAACTGACTACAGGAGGACGCAACCCTACACCCAAAAAGCTAAGCGCGGTTTCTCCCAGGATCATGCCCGGCAGCGCCAGAGTCAGTGAGGCGATGATGTGACTATAAAATGATGGCAGCATATGGCTGAATATCAGGCGAAATCGACCTGTGCCATCCAGGCGAGCCGCAAGGATAAAGTCTTCTTCACGTAGAGCGAGGAATTTACCACGTACTACACGGGCAAGACCGGTCCAACTTGTAAAGGCCAGGATAATGGTAATGATGAAATAAACACGGAGCGCAGTCCAGTTAGGAGGCACCACAGCAGCGATGGCGAGCATGATAGGCAGCATGGGAATCGACATCATAATCTCAATCAAACGCTGAATGATCGTATCGACCCCACCACCCAGTAAGCCTGATAGACCACCTAGCACGATACCGAGTATCATCGACAGTGCGACACCAAACAATCCAACGCTCAATGAAATTCTGCTGCTATGAATCATACGGGAAAAGATGTCACGGCCACTCTTGTCGGCACCCATCAAGTACATGGGTTGGGCCTTATCGACAGGTCCGATCAGATGACGATCAAGTGTCACATATAATTCCTTGATCAGGGGAATCTTGGTCCAGTGAAGGCCAACCTTATATTCTGATCCCTTCGCAAAGAAACGTATCGGAATCACCTGGCTATCATCAACGGACCAAATCTTTTTAAATGAACGTTCGTCACGAGTGAAGGTAAGCCCTTTAACGTGCGGTTTAAACGTACCATCATCGAAAAAATGAATAGGCTGCGGCGGAGAATAAACATACTCCGCGATATAGTCAGTCGATTGATAGGGCGCAAAGAATTCAGCAAAGATCGCCACGAAGTAATAAAATAGCACTATCACGGCACTGATATTTGCCAGTCGATGCCGCCGAAATTTCCACCACATCAACTGCCACTGAGTCGCGACATCAATCTTGAGATTTTCGGTATCTAGCACATCTGGCGGGATCGCTGTTCCGTCTGGCTGTAGTACCTGATCAATGGAGTCTTGTGATACCGTTACATTCATATTTCTCTCTCCAAAAACACAGTGGTTCTATTAGTTGAAGGCCCGCAGACGAAATCAGCTAGGTGAGTCGAATACGTGGATCGAGCCAGACTAGCAGAAGGTCAGAGATAAAAGTACCAATCACGGTTAAGGTGCTAACCATCAAAATAAACCCGGCGGCCATGTACATATCCTGTTTCATCAGCGAGTCAAAGATTACAGGGCCAGATGTGGGAAGGTTGAGCACAACGGACACAATTACCTCGCCGCCAACCAATCCGGGCAGCACCCAACCGATTGTGCTGACAAAAGGATTCAATGCATGGCGCACGGGATATTTCCACAGCAGGCGACTTTCGGATACTCCTTTGGCACGAGCAGTATCCACATAGGGTCGATTTAGTTCATCGAGCAAGTTCGCCCGCATGGTGCGAATCATACCGGCTGTCCCCCCGGTCCCGATGATGATAACGGGAATCCACAGGTGCTTGAGCATATCGATAAATTTTTCGATACTCCAGGGGGCGTCGGCATATTCGACTGAAAACAGACCGATCATGGCTCGGTCAAAATATTTATAACTGATAAACATTAAGATAAGCGCCATCAAAAAACTGGGGACGGCTAACCCAATAAAACCAATGAAGGTGAAAACATAATCTCCAATGGAATATTGATGCGCCGCCGAAAAAACACCAATAGGTATCGCCATGATCCAAATGAAAAGCATTGAAAAAGCGGATATGGCAAACGTTACCGGTAGCCGGGCAAAAATCATTTCTCGCGAGTCTTCGCGATAGATGAACGAATAGCCAAATTCGCCATGCAAAACAATTTTACGAATCCATTTATAATATTGGAGATGTGCGGGTTCATCCAAGCCATATTGTTCGCGTAATTGTGTAATATATTCTGGTGGCATGTTTTGTCCACCAGAGGCATACATCTGCGAAATCATACTGGTAACATAATCGCCTGGAGGAAGTTGGATCACGGCAAAGGAGACCAGTGAAATAATCCAGATGGTAAAGATCATATAAACAAAGCGGCGCGCAAGATATTGCCACATAGATACACTTCCTTACAGACTCTACGCTGTGGTGATTGATGCCAAACACTCATACAAGAAAGAAGTTATACCCCTCAGCCTTTCGACTGAGAGGTATAACCTAAGCACATTGACGATTTACTATTCTTTGAGATACCACTGCTCAGGGAATGTGATCTTCTGGACACCGGAAATCCAGCCGCCAACCCACTCTGCTGGCTGGTTGCCGAGACGAGAGCTGAAGACCTGATAGCCGGGGCCATTACGGGCAATACCAATTACCCAGAACTGATCTGCCGCGATCTGAAGAATTTCTTTCATCGCTTCAATCTGGGCTTCCTGCGTGGGCTGAGTCAGAACTTGAGTTTCGAATTGTTGACGAATAGCGAGGATATCGGCAGGCATTTCGACCTGAACGGCACCCGTCGTGTCTTTGACGCGCCAGAAATACCAACCCTGGCCGTACATCCCAAAGTAGTCACCGGGGACATAATAACGGGAATCGAGAATTCCGGTAATGCCTGCACCACCTTCACCGGTGTAGACAGTCGCTTCGATCTGATTGTCTTCCATGTAGGATTCGGTGAAAACCTGATTGGCAACCGAATTGAGGTTCACTTCAACGCCAACGGCTTTCCAGTAGCCAATCAGCAGTTCAGCGATCTGCACATAGTTTCCACCATAGGACAAGTCGTTCACAACCGTCAGGACGATGCTCAAGCGGTTACCATCGGATCCCAGACGGAAGCCTTCGCTGTCCTTTTCTGGCAGTACTTTATCCAGGTATTCATTCGCCAGATCGACATTATATTCAGTGTACTGGGTCGCAAGCTGTTCGTTGTACAGCGGTGAAGATTCCAGTGGGGCAACCTGTGCGGGTGTACCCTGACCGCTGTAAACAATTTCAATGAGTTCTGGACGATTGATTGCGTAGGACATACCGATGCGGAAATCTTTATTCGCAAAGAGTTCAGATTTCAAGGGATCGGCAATGGTGCGGTTGAAGTGGATGGAGAGTGTGTTGGCACCGTCGGAAATTTGCGTATTGACTGCCAATGGGTCGCCCGCGTCAACCGCATCAAAGAAGAGAATGCGGTCTTCATTGGAGGGGTCTTTGATGTAGTCGAGGTCGCCGTTCAGCATGGCAAAAGTACGGCTTTGATTGTCCTTATAGGTCATACCCAGCACGGTGTCAATATAGGGCAGTTGGTTGCCTTCGGAGTCAACTTTCCAGTAGTAGGGATTCCGTTCCATTTTAACCTGTGTGCCCGTTCCCAACGGTTCAGTGACGATCCAGGGGAAGAGCGTGGGGCGCTGTGGATAGCGGAAGTAGTTTTGCGTGTCATCGCTGGGGCCGCAAGCATATTTATTGAACAGGCCGACCCAGTCTTCAACACCATCTTCACCGGCTACCAGGGAGTCAACATCGGGATTGTATTTCTTGTGGTACTGCATCAGGAAGTGCTTGGGGAAGAAGGTGATATGACGGCCATCCCACTTGGCTAGATTATAGAGGAAAGTGCCATAGGGCTTGGCGAAGGTGAATTTGACCGTGTAGTCGTCAATTTTCTCAGCCTTAAATCCCTCAGTGTTTTCGCGCGGCAGCCAGTCAGCTACTGGACCAGATTCGCTGATATCGGGATCAAACAAGACATCTTCGATATAGAACATGATGTCATCAGCGTTGAAGTCCACCCCATCCGACCACTTGAGGCCCTTGCGCAGATGGAAGGTGTACTGGGTCACATCATCACTGACTTCCCAGCTCTCCGCAATATTGGGCATAACACCCGAAAAGTCAGCTTTCCAGATTGCCAGGTTTTCCCAACCCGCCGTATACCACATGCCGCCCCAACCAGGGTTGTCGCCCTGGAAGCCGAAACGCAGCTCACCACCGTACACCCCGGTTTCATTAAAGGGTTCGATCACCATGGGGCTTTCGGGAAGACGCTCATCGACCGGAGGCAGTTCTCCTGCCTCAACGCGTGCAGCCAACATAGGTGATTCTTTATAGGTTCCACCTTGGGCATTGATTTGACTTGCAGGGATTGCAACAAAGCTCAGAATCAGAGCTATTGTTATTGCCGCAAATGCTAAGCGGGCAACTGTACGATTTAACATCTTCATCTCCTTCAGAACTAACCAAACTTCTATCACATCTGAAACGGAAAATATTTATCGACAGGCTCGCCAGAGAAAGACTCTATATAGACTGTTCCGCTGCTGATATAATAGACAAACCGGCAACGAGAACCGTAGCCTAGAGGAGACTGGTCGAGCACTTGTCTCTTTGGTTGAAAGGCACCTCCTCTCTTGTTGCTGCACAGTAGGAATTCCGCCGAATAAGAATCTTTGGCGAGGTCTCTTGTCTGGCGGACTTCCTGCTCTCATCAGGCAAAAGCGCACCTGATTTTGGAATAGGCTTAACTAGTCGTGTGTCTAATCGGATAAGTCGAAGGACACGCGTGTTTGTCGTGTTTGATATGCTCGCCTGGCACCCAGTGAATCTGAATTATAGAACCTAGTTTGTAGACATAGGGGGAAAATTGGCTATCCCTGGGCACTACACACTTACTGTTCAGCGTAGGTCGGGTTATGGATACGCCAGGATGATGGATAGTATGATGGACGGAAGCTTTAGGATTTAATTTTGAACGTTTCATTGAACACTTCTGAAACTATAAATTTTTGCAAACGCTTGCAGTTAAAAGTCCAAAAAGAAAACAACAGCCTTTAAAAGAGACGGTTATCCTCGTTTATAAAGAACCCCAGATAAGTTTAGACAGAATAATCTAAACATTTCCCTGGATAATGATTTCTGCAAACGCTTGTAATCAGCATAACATGACAAAAATTCTGTGTCAAGCAGTTAAGTTATGAGGGTAGGACATAAATCACAGGGGTTTGACCACACCCAACAAACGATTATGGAGAAAATTCAACAGCACGATCAGGTTCCAGGCGTATAGCGCCAGTAAAATGAACATGGGAGGGTGGTTATTTATGCCCCACCCTCATTCATCTGGGATTCAGTTCAGGCAAGGAATTTATGACGGCTGGCTTGGAACGGAGAAAGCGATTCTGCCCCTACTAGATACTCCAGCCGGAATAGAAGGGACTGATCGCAGAGAAAAACAGGGTAATGTGATGTTTATCGTCAATCACAATTTTGTGCTGTCCATATTTCGTTGCCTGCGACATACCAGAATATTGTCCAGAACTGGGTGCTGATATACGCATCCAGCCACAATACTTTAGTTCGGGTGTTACGGTATCAGTGATGATTTAGCAATAGATAAGGGTAAATGTAGGCAGAAGATGCTGCCAGATGGTCCAGTTTGTTCCAGGCTGACACGACCATGCATAAGCTGCGCGACCCTTGAAGCCATTGCCAAGCCTAATCCAAAACCGGGGGTAGGCATTTGAGGCCGTTTTTCGCCCCGGTAAAACGGCTGAAAAATTTTTAGCTCATCACCTGCCGGAATACCGGAACCGCTATCGCGAACCGTGATCAACCACTGTTGATCGGCGGTCCAACTAGAATCCATCCAGACTTCGCCCGCATCAGTAAAGCCCAGCGCATTCCACAGCAGAGCTAACAAGATACGCCGGATAATAGAGACATCACCTACCAATGTTTCTGGCAGATTGGTCCCAACAACCCAATTGAGCTTAAGTCTCTTAGATTCGGCGAATGAAGAAGTTTGTTTTTGTATCTCCGTTAGCAACATGCGTGGATCAAAGGGAAGCGCATTCAGCGGGAGTTGATTTGCATCTGCCTTTATAAATGTAATTAGATCGTCAAGTAAATTTACTAAGAGCGTACTGTTGCGCTGAAGACGCTCACTGGCACGGGCCTGTTGAGGGGATAGTTCCCCATACATGCCACGCACCAGCATATCGCTGGTGGTCGTCAAAACTGCCAGAATACCGCGCATGTCATGCGACATCTGCCGCATAACCTGCACCAGGGCCGCTACGTCAAGCGGTTGGGAGTTCGGAGTATAACCCTGAGGATGGGGAGGCGGAACTAATGCTGAAGTCATCAATCGTCCTTTTGAGTACCTCTAACGAGATCGGTTTTTGCAGGAACAGATCGGCACCCCATTGTTTAATTGCCCACTGGCTAATATCGGTGTGCCCACTGGCGATGATCACTTTGGCCCGCACGAGACGTGGCATACCACGGATAAGGCCGAGAACGACTACTCCGGAGTCTCCGGGCAACTGCATATCCAGAATAATGACATCGGGTACCAACCGCCTACGAATCAAATACTCGATTGCCTCAGTTCCATTATACACAAGCGTGACAACATGGCCCGCAAATTCCAGAAAGTCACGATAGGTTTCGGCCAGATCAACGTTATCCTCAACGATCAGAATTTTCGCCATGTTTCCCTCACAATGATTCGATAATTCCCACTAATTCGCGGACGAAGGAAGTCGCATCTAATGGCTTCGCAAAATAGGCGTCAAATCCGGCTTCAATTGCTTCATGTGCGAGTTCGGCGGTGTGATAAGCCGTAATAGCGACACAGGGGATATTCGCGAGCTTTTTGTTTTTCCGAATCTCGTTGAGCAGACTCCACCCATTCATACCGGGCAACGAGAGATCGATGATAATGAGCACCGGCATGGTGGTTTGAAGTAACTTCAAGGCTTCTTCCGCAGTCGAGGCTCCCATGTTACTGATACCATGATAGCTTAACAGCCCCTGAACCAGTTCCATGCTATCCGCTTCGTCTTCAACAACGATCATCAAATCGTTCGAATTCATGGCTTCGCACTCTCTGACTTGTTTTGTAGTTCGGCTCGAATATCATCGATCAAAGATGCAATATAAATTGGCTTGGTTAAATAGCCGTCAAACCCGGCATCAAGCGCTCGTTGTTTGTCTCCGGTCATCGCATGTGCTGACAAGGCCAGGATCGGAATGTGAGCCGTAAGCGGATTGGCTTTGATCTGATGGCGCATGACCCAGCCATCCATCTTGGGCATTGAAAGGTCCAGCAGGATAAGGTCGGGTGCAAAACTTTTGAGAACTTCTAATCCTTCTTCGCCGTTCGCTGCTGTTTGAACCTTTACGCCCAGAAAGGTGAGCACCTCTGCGGTGACATCCACATTGTCGGGTTCGTCGTCAACCACCAGCACGGACCACGTTTTGGGGTCAGTTAAATCAAACATTTGATGTCTCCACGAGTTCTGGGGCGGATTGTGACTGCCCAAGAATTTGCGAGTCTTGTTCAGGCTGTACAAGAGGAAATGTTACTGTAAATGTACTGCCCTGCCCAAGTTCGCTGTCTACGGTGATCTGCCCATCCATCAAGCGCACCAGGTTACGCGTGATGGCAAGTCCGAGGCCTGTCCCTTTATAAACACGGTTGGATGAGCCATCTAACTGGCGAAATTCTTCGAAGATCAGGGAACGGGCATGCGGAGGAATACCAATGCCTGTATCGCTAACGGCGATTTGCCAGATTTGCCCGGTAGTCCAGACTTTAAGCGCAACCTTTCCCTGTGACGTAAATTTGAATGCATTGGACAACAGATTAACAATAATCTGCTCCAGTCGTTTTTCATCTCCCGTAATCTTTTCAGGGACATCGGAGGCAACGTCTACTTCGAAATCCAACCCTTTATCTTGCGCCAGCACTTCCACCTGGGATGCAAGACGCCTGATCAAAGGACGCAGATCGAAAGGCTTGGCAATGATGTCAACCCGACGCGCTTCGATGCGTGTGAGATCAAGAATATCGTTGATCAGGGTTAACAGCCGTGTGCCGTTTTCGCGCAGGCGTTCAATTTTATGATGCTGGTTATCGTTCAGGCTACCGGTCATGCCCATGAGCAACATATCACTGTAACCAATGATAGCATTGAGCGGTGTCCGAAGTTCGTGTGACATATTGGCTAGAAATTCGCTTTTTAAACGGGCTGCTTCTTTGGCCGAGGCCGTTGCTACCCGCAGCTTTTCTGCTTGATGTACCAGTTCGGTTTCACGTTGCGCCACCGTATCAATCATCGAATTAAATGATTGGGCAAGCTGACCTATTTCGTCCGAATGATAAATGGTTGCGTGCTGGCTGTAGTCCCCTTTGGCGATTTGCTGCGAGATGGTAGTTAATTCCATCACGGGTTGCGAGATTAACCGTCCTGTAAAATAGGCAACGGTTAATCCAACGAGAATAGCAATGGCCAAAATAACCATGCTCAGGAACAATTGTATTCTTTCAGCATGGTTTAACCGCTGTTCCGCTTCGCGCTGCTCTTGTACTTTGCCCTCAACCATTGCATCAACCGCTGCTGAGACGGGTGTTCCAACCGAGTCCAGATCTGTAAAGCCCTGGATTAAACGCGCATCCAGAGTAAGCAGATTTTGAAAGGCGGCATTACTTTGATGAACCAGCTCCACCAGTTCCTGGCGCTGTGAGTCGGGAAGATCGGAGGCTTCAACAGCCACCTCAAGCTCAGTCAGCGACTGCGGGAAAAATAACCCTGATTGGATGTCGAACTTCGTGATGTAGTTGGTTGCATAATTAATGGCTGTGCTGGCGTCTATGGACTCATTGACACGGTTCAGCAACGCGATGATGTCGCCACCTAATCCTAGCGAGATGTCACCACGTTCGATCATGCCGCTTTGCAGATCACTTGTGAAAATACGATAGTCAGTGATGAGCTGGCGTATTTCCCCAAGTGCCGTTATTTTTTCTGGGTCTTGTTTTTGGGCTTGCTTGGCTTCCAGATCACTCAGTTTGTTGAGCGACTCATCCAGATAAGGCATATGGTTCGCATAGAGATTCGTGACTCCTTCGTATCCATACGCAAGATAACTTGGGATAATACTCCCCTCGAAGCTGCGTCCTAGACTGAAGTTGAAACCAAGCGCCTGGCCCAACATCATTTCGTCGTTAGCTTTTTTCGAGCTTTCACGGGCAGGATCGATAAGGATCATCTGGATAGCAGCAGTGGCGATATTGCTTAGGATGATCATGGCAAGTAGTAGTGCGAAACCCAAACTGAGTTTATTGCTAATCTTCAGGTTGCCATAATAGCTTGCGAATTTCTTGAACATAACCCCCGGCCTATTCAGCGAACATCACGAAAATGTGCGTCGCCCCCCCTGATTTAATGCGCTTCCCTTGCTTAATAAGCAATGCACCCATTCACATCATTACTCTTCACTGTCAGTTTGTCAATTAAAAACTCATTAAATAAAAAGTTTAAGACACCAATCCAAACAATACCGTTAGCAGTCTCCGTTGAACGATAACTATTGTTGCAGCCTAACCAACTAATTATTGAAGGATGAGAATGAATGAAATAGAGCAGGATGTAAATAAGCTCTTTATATTTACTTCAAAATCCTATAACTGAAACAAATACTGGCCGAGGATGGCGGGAGAAATGGGGAGATGGCCTGGCAAAAGCTGGTTTCGGTGTTTTTCGCGGCGTGAGCTGGAGTTTTGTCGATTTTGGATCGAAAAACTTACCCGCCCCTTTTTGTTCGTTGGTGGTAAATAGCGCTGAATACGGGGCAGCCTGCCGAAAAGCAAACTATTTCTGTCGGGGAATTTCTGCTCAACGAATACCTCAACCTGTCAGCATCTCGCTATCGGGTTAGCCGGACAGTGTGTGCTATACTCCGGCTTTCTGGCTTGAAATCTCCCGCCGCAAAGCATGTTGATTCTCCGTTTTTGCTACAGTGGCGGGAAGGAAATGATGTATCAGCTAAATAAGGACTGATCTATGTCATATCTTGAACCTTCATCTGAACGAGTTTTCGATTTAATCCAGCGCTACCCTGACCTCACACCCCATGTCGGCGAGATCACTGCCGCGTTTGAGATGCTCAAAAAGACATTCGAAACGGGCGGTAAACTGTTGGTCTGTGGGAATGGGGGCAGCGCGGCTGACAGTGAGCATATTGTGGGTGAACTGATGAAAGGCTTCCGGCTGCGCCGCCCGGTTTCTGCCATTGATCGTGAACGGCTGCGTGCGGCCAATTCGGAACAAGCAGACTATCTCGCGGAACACTTACAAGGGGCACTTCCGGCAGTGGCCTTGGTCGGGCACAGTGCGCTCTGCACAGCATTGATCAATGATGTTGCCGCCGATATGGTCTTCGCCCAGCAGGTGTATGGGCTGGGACGTCCGGGAGATGTGTTATTGGGTATCAGTACATCGGGGCAGGCCTCGAATGTATTGAATGCCATCCGGGTGGCGCGTGCCTTTGGCCTGCATACGCTTGGCCTGACCGGTCCAGAGGGGGGGATGTTACGCGATCTGTGCGAGATAACGATTTGTGTTCCGGGAGCGGATACAGCGCAAATTCAAGAACGCCACCTGCCCGTTTATCATACGCTGTGTTCCATGCTGGAAGAGATTTTTTTCCGTCCAACGTAATAGATGATTCCAGAGGCAGGTATACAGTGGAACCGTGCATCCCCCGGCCTTGCAGTGGATCACCCGATCAAAATTACCCGATCCAGTTGACTTGAAAATAAAAGTTGTTCTATAATACGTATACCTGCATACGAATAAATAGAATTTTTCGCTTTTAAGTGATTGGTGATCGTTGTGATTTTTAAGTTTTATCAGCAGGCCAAACAAATTACATAGTACTCATTGGCCGCGCCTCTCATAACACCAATCTCTAATTGTCTGCTAAAGTCCCAACGCTGAACCTCAGCAGCTTGTGGATATAGTTTGCATTTAACTTCACCAGGAGTTCATTTCGTGTTGCCTGGTAAGTGGGCAACAAAGTCGAATCGCTAAACAACTGATTTGCGGGGTGGGTCCCACGCATAATCCGCTTCATTCGTCGGGCTAATTCAGCTTGAATGTTGTACCTGATAGATGGAGGAGGTGACTCTATCGATTAAAAGTGTGTAATATATCTCATAATCATATTTTGTTAATTCTACTAATAAAAGGAGTGAACAAATGCCTAAGCGCACGTATTTACTTAGTTTGCTGATGGTCGTGCTTATAGCGGGCGTGGCCGTTGTGATGTCTACGATGATGGTCGGCACCACCGTCGCGCAAGATGATCCCACAGCGACCCCCATCGTGGCGGATATTGGTAGTGGTGGCACTCACATTTCATTCTGGAATGGCCTTACCGGTTCAGACGGCGTTACTTTGAATGAAATGTTGGGGAAATTTGCGGAAGAAAATCCCGATGTTTCGGTAACAGTCGAAATGATCATCTGGAACACCCTTTATCAGAAACTCCAGACCGCGTTTGTAGCAGAAGAACCCCCAGATGTCTTTTTGCTTCATGCAGGTGAAATTCCTCAATTTGCCAGCTATGGCGTGCTTCGGGAATTGGGAGATCAGTACACCTCTGGCGGTGGTTGGCTCCCGGATGATGATATTTCGGCGACCACCATGGACGGCATGATGTATGACGGCAAGATCTATGGTATTCCATTGGATAATCATGGCCGCGGACTGTGGATCAATGTCGATATGTTCGAAGCTGCCGGAATCTCGACCGACCCCGCCACCGCCCCAACCACTTATGAAGGTTGGGTTGAGTTGTTCCAGAAGTTGACGCTCGACGCAAATGGCAATAACGCCCTGTCCCCCGATTTCGATCCCGAAAATGTGGTGCAGTGGGGTTACACCGTTGGCGAGTGGATCAATGTTAACTTTATGGCCGGCATCGCCCAAGAGGGTGGAAGCTACCTCAGCGAAGATGGCAAGAAGGTGCTGGTGAATTCTGAGGCGGGTGTCGCCGCACTTCAGAAAGCCGTTGATTTGGTCTATAAGTATCACGTCTCGCCACCGGCCACCGGGTTCGACACCTGGCAAGGTTTTGGGGCTGGTACGGTTGCGGTTCTTCCCACCGGCACATGGTTTCGTAACCAATCGCTGCTGTTCACCGACATCAACAGCATAGCCTGGCCGAACTGGCAGTTTGGCGCTAACAAGGCAACCTACTTCAGCGCCCATACCTTCATGGTTCCTGCTGGCCTGAAAGGTGAAAAACTGGACGCTGTCATGAAGATGATCCGGTGGGTCAGCGAACATCAGATGGATTGGGCTTCTTCCGGTCAGGTGCCTGCACGTTTGTCGGCACAGGCGGCGCTTGATCCCGAAGTTTATCCTTCCAACATTCTGTTAGGCCAAACTTTCACCGAATACGGCGTGTCGGACCCCAAGAGCACCGTCACGCAGGAAATGCACACTTATCTTGACGCCGAGCTGAGCGCCGCACTCAACGGGATGAAGAGTCCCAAAGAAGCATTGGATGATGCGGCAGAGCGGATGCAGGAAGCGCTGGATCGCGGATAACGGCTGCACTTGTAAATTGAAGTAACCAGAAGTGGGGTGGATCGCTCATCTGCCCCACTCTTAAAATTATGTGCGAACGAATAAGTTTTTGAGATATTTTGTAGAGGACAAGTGAGCCTATGTATCGCATCCATGCGCGGCTTGCCACCCCTAAATGGCTTAGTCAACACCTTTCTATCAGTCTGAAAATCCGAGAGGCACTCGCCGCCTATGCCTTTCTGACGCCATTTATGATCTTCTTCTCCGTTTTTTTTCTGCGCGCCGTGTTTAAGGCGGTTGAATTTAGCTTTTATGACTGGCGATTGCTACGGCCCACTCGGCCCTATATCGGGTGGGACAATTATATCGAACTCTATCACGACGAAATCTGGTGGGAAGCGCTCCGAAATACCATCAAATTTGTGGCAATGACAGTAACCGGCACAACGGTTGTTGCATTAGCCGCCGCTGTTTCAGTTACCAAGCCAATCCGTGGGCAGGGCTTTTTCCGCGTTTTGCTCTATATGCCATCCCTCTTCTCCGTTGGCGCGGTGGGCCTCATCTGGGTCTGGCTACTCAGCACACAGTTTGGTGTCATCAATTATGGCCTGAGCTTTTTGGGAATTAACCCCATTAACTGGATGGGAGATCCTGAGCTGGTGCTGCCCGCACTCAGCTTAACAACAATTTGGTGGACTTTCGGTTTTCCCATGCTGATTTTTATCGCAGGTTTGCAGGGTATTCCCGAACATATATATGAAGCGGCGCGAATTGATGGCGCTAACGGCTGGCAAATTTTCTTCCGTATCACCCTACCACTGCTGCGCCCCACGATTCTATTTGTAACCGTTACCGGGGTTATTTCTCATTTCCAGGTCTATGGACAACCTTATATTATGACTGGTGGTGGACCGGGTAGAGCTTCATACACCGTCATTATCTATCTTTATCAAATGGCCTGGGTTGCTTTCCGAATGGGATATGGTGCTGCGGTAGCCGTTGCAATCGCCGTTATCATGGCAGTGATCACTGCCGTCCAATTCCTCCTTATTGGTCGCCGTGTGGAATATTAGAAGGGGATAGGTCATGGACGCTATTCGAAAGAGTTCTTTTTACAAACATTGGGGGGTGTATACCTTTCTGATTGTGCTGTCGGCGTTTGTATTGATCCCGATGCTGATAGCAGTTTCGCAATCCTTTATGACCAATCAGGAAGTCAATCGCTGGCCTCCCAAAATTATCCCCACGGAACCCACACTGGACAGTTATCGTACCGTGCTTAAACAACAGGATTTGCGGTTGGACCTGTGGCTACGGAACAGCTTGTTTGCGGCAACTGCCTATACGCTCGCCGTGCTGCTGCTTTGCGCCCCCGCCGCTTATGCATTCGCGCGGCTGCGTTTTCCTGGCAACCGGCCCTTATTTTTCTTTCTGCTGGCAACAATTATGGTTCCGGGGCAGGTCACGCTGATTCCGAATTTCCTGTTGATGAAAGAATTAGAGTGGCTGGACACATTCAAGGCACTGATATTCCCCGGTGCTGCGAATGTGTTTGGCGTTTTTCTCCTGCGCCAGTTCTTTATGCAGATTCCCCAGGAATTGGAAGAAGCTGCCGTGCTTGACGGGGCGGGATACTTTGGACGATTCCGGCATGTTGTTTTGCCGCTCTCGACCAATGCGCTGACGGCGTTGGCTATTTTCGTCTTTCTCGGTCATTACAATGATTTGTTCTGGCCGCTGATCGTTACGAACAGCCTGGAAACGCGCACTCTGCCGGTTGGCCTATCTATTCTCAACCAATCGTATGCCGGACAATATCGCCCGATGATTTTAGCGGGAGCAACCCTGTCAACGATCCCGATTCTGATTGTTTATATCATTTTCCAGCGCCGGATTATCAAAGGGGTTACTATGACAGGTATGGCCGGGCGGTAGGACTAAACGCGTTCAACATCAAACTCTGGTGGGCAAACTCGGCGGGTTAGATGAAGCGGAGTTCTGGTATCGGTATGGATATAACCACCGGTTGTTTGCCCCAAATATGTCTTGCGCATTCACTTAAAAAGGCGAGCTAACAATATGTCTCAATTGTCAAAAGCCAGTGTTTATCTCGATACGAACCGTCGAATCAGCCCCATATCACCGCTTATTTTTAGCGGATTTGCCGAGCATATGGGACGTTGCATTTATGAAGGGATCTATGATCCCGCATCGCCGCATGCGGACGAACGAGGGCTGCGAAAAGATGTGCTGGCGATGCTGCGGGAAGTGAACTACCGCTCGATACGTTATCCGGGCGGTAATTTTCTTAGCGGTTATCGCTGGTTAGATGGTGTCGGTCCGCGTGAACAGCGTCCCCAGCGCCGTGACTTGGCATGGCGTTCGATTGAAACCAATCAGTTTGGAACCAATGAGTTCATCGAATTTTGCCGGACCATCAATACGGAGCCAATGCTCGGCGTTAACATGGGGACGGGGACGATCCAAGATGCAGCTAATCTGGTTGAATACTGCAATGCGCCTGTGTGTACCCAATATGCTGATCTGCGCGCAGCGCATGGCTACGCGCACCCACACCAGGTCAAATACTGGTGCCTGGGAAATGAAATGGATGGTCCCTGGCAGACCGGGCATCTTGAAGCCGAAGAATATGGCAAAAAGGCACGTGAAGCCGCCAAGATGATGCGCGGGCACGATCCGTCGATACAGCTTATCCTCTGCGGATCGTCCAACTCAGCTATGCCCACCTACCCGGAATGGGATCGGATTGTGCTGGAAGTGTGCTGGGAGCAGGTTGATTATCATTCGATGCACTACTATGCAGGTAATCAGGACAACGATACCGGGAGTTATCTTGCGCTTAGTGCTGAATTGGAGCAGTTTGTGGATACGCTGACAGGCGTGCTGCGTTATGTCAAAGCGAAAAATCGCTCAAAACATGATGTGTATCTCTCCTGGGATGAATGGAATGTCTGGTATAAGGACACCAGTGGTAATGGGGAGTGGGCACAGGCTCCGCATCTCAGCGAGGAAGTCTACAATCTTGAAGATGCGCTAGTTGTGGCTCAGTGGTTAAATGTTTTCCTGCGTAAATCGGATGTTATTAAAATTGCTTGTCTGGCCCAGGTGGTCAATACGATTTCTCCGATCCTGACGACCCATGACGCTATCCTGAAACATTCGACGTACTACCCGATCATGCTGTTCAGCAAACTGGCTGCCGGGGCGGCGTTGGATGTCAGCGTAACGGCTCCAACCTATCAGACGAAAAAATACGATGAAATGCCGCTGTTGGATGTGTCGGCGTCCTATGATGAAGCCAATAAAACCGGGGCGATCTTCATGATCAACCGCAGCCAAACTGAAAGCCTGCCTGTGGAACTGCACTGGCAAGACTGTACACCTCAATGCATTCGCACCGCGCATCAGCTTTCGGGTACCGATCCCAAAGCATCGAACAGCTTTGAAAATCCTAACCAGGTGATAGCAACCCGGATTGCGACACCAGCTATCGATGGAAAATGTGTGGCACTTACCGTACCGCCGCTGTCGTTCACAGCGCTTGAAGTCGAATTTTAATCAGAAACCCCTGTAAAGGGGTTTTTATACGGATGCCTGAGGAAAACTGCTATGTGGCAACGGATGTTAATCAGAATGGGGCTGGTAATATGCTTCTTGCTGGTAGTCGGCGGGTCTATCTCTGCCCAATCGGACGAAGGGCTGCTCCGTAACCCGTTGAATGCCTATGCTGGCGCAGACCCCTGGCTGGTGTACTACGAGGAAAATTACTACCTCGCAGCTACCACGTGGACGTCTGAATTGACCATGCGCAGGTCGCCTACTCTGGCTGGATTAAAAACAGCGACGCCAGTACAGATTTATTTTGAAACCGATCCCGCGCGCTGCTGCAACATGTGGGCACCGGAATTCCATCTGTTAGAAGGGCCGGACGGCCCACACTGGTATTTCTATTACACGGCGGGGACAGCGGGCACGCTCGACAACCAGCATACCCATGTGCTGGAGAGCGCCGGAACTGATCCGATGGGACCCTACACCTATAAAGGGCGGTTGTACGATCCGCTGCATGATACCTGGGCGATTGACGGCAGCGTGATGAAACTGAACGACTCCCTGTATTTCCTTTTTTCGGCGTTTGAAGGCCCACAGTCTCTGTTTATCGCGCCCATGAGCAATCCCTGGACGATCAGCGGCCCCCGTGTGAAGATTTCTGTCCCCGAATATAGTTGGGAAGCAACAGTGAATGAGGGGCCGGTAGCCTTATTCCACGATGATGATGTTTTTATCACTTATTCGGCCAGCCCGTGTTCCGGCCCAGACTATAAATTAGGGATGCTGACCTATAACGGCGGCGATCCATTAAGCCCGGATTCGTGGGTTAAAAATCCCGAACCCGTCTTCCAACGCTCCGATGAAAATGGAGTTTTTGCTCCTGGTCATCACGGCTTTTTCCGTTCACCGGATGGCACCGAGGACTGGATTGTTTATCATGCGAACGACTCAGCTAGCGGCGGCTGTGATCATGGACGGACGACGCGCGTTCAGAAATTTACCTGGAATGACGATGGCACACCGAATTTTGGTGAGCCGGTTTCGACCATAGAAGAAATTGCTGCACCGTCTGGTGATGCCGGTGTAGACCCACTTCCAGAATTCG
Source organism: uncultured Anaerolineaceae bacterium (assembly GCA_964472565.1). Lineage (GTDB taxonomy): Bacteria > Chloroflexota > Anaerolineae > Aggregatilineales > Aggregatilineaceae > DATAMF01. The sequence goes on along the minus strand of CAYYNB010000006.1, from coordinate 16,306 downwards.
AGCCGTTTATCCAGTTCGCATCCTACAGCCGCCAGGGGAGCTACCTTCGGAATGTCGAAACGTTTGTCCAGATCGGATCGGGCGGCGTGGTTGACGCGAAATTTGTTATCGTGCCGGGGCTGGCCGACCCGGATGCGGTATCTATAATCTGCATCAACTTGCCCGGTTATTATTTGCGACATGAAGGGAATGCGCTTTACTTCCAGTTCAACGACGGTTCAGAGGCATTTGCCGGAGATGCAACGTGGCAGATCACGCCTGGTCTGGCGGATAATACCTGGATCTCAATCGAGTCGTATAACCAACCGGGTATGTATATTGGCCGCCAGTTTGGGGTTATCGCCCTGGTCGAACTGACTGATACGTCTCCATTCGCCGCGCTGGAAGATGCGACATTTCGTGAAGAAAATTAATCACCGGAGAGCATAACCAATGAGCAATGCTGTTTATCCATTCCAACCCGTTCCATTCACACAAGTAAGTATTCAGGATTCGTTTTGGCTGCCGCGTATTGAGACCAATCGCCAGATGACTATTCCCTACGATTTCCAGAAGTGCGAAGAAACAGGGCGCATCGACAATTTTGTTAAAGCCGCTGGCAAGATGGAAGGCGCACATCAAGGGTTACATTTCAACGACTCCGATGTATATAAAATCATTGAAGGTGCAGCCTATTCACTGCAAGTTCATCCTGACTCCGCCCTGGAGGCTTATATTGATGACGTGATCGAGAAGATCGCGGCGGCGCAGGAACCGGACGGGTATATCTATACCGCCCGGACCATCGATCCGGATCATCCGCATAAGATGAGCGGACCAGAACGCTGGTCCAGAACTGACATGAGCCACGAACTGTACAACCTGGGCCATATGTATGAAGGGGCTGTGGCATACTTTCAGGCGACAGGTAAACGCGCCTTTCTTGACGTAGCGATCAAAAGTGCTGATCTGATTACCACAGTCTTTGGGCCGGATGCGCTGCGTAATGTGCCAGGCCATCAGGAAGTTGAACTGGGCCTCGTAAAGTTGTATGGCGTAACGGGCGATGCGAAATATCTCAACCTGGCGAAGTTCTTCCTGGATGAACGCGGGCATGCGAATGGCCGTGAATTGCAGCAGGCGCTGGGGAATATTGGCTATATGCAGGATCACATGCCGGTTGTTGAACAGCGCGAAGCCGTCGGTCATTCGGTCCGGGCAATGTATATGTATTCCGCGATGGCGGATGTCGCCGCGTTAACCGGGGATCAGGCGTACATCAACGCGATCCGGCGTATCTGGGAAAACGTTGTCCAGCGCAAAATGTCCCTCACCGGCGGCCTCGGCGCACGCCATCATGGCGAGGCGTTTGGGGATGATTATGAACTGCCCAATCTGACCGCCTACAATGAAACCTGCGCTGCGATAGGCAGTATCTTCTGGAACTACCGGCTGTTTCTGCTTGATGGAGAAGCGAAGTACTACGATATTCTGGAACGCACACTTTACAACGGCTTTCTGTCCGGCATATCGCTAGAAGGCGATACATTCTTTTATGTGAATCCGCTGGAGTCGGATGGGGAATTCGCCTTCAACAGTGATAACTCCATCACCCGCCAACCCTGGTTTGGATGTTCCTGCTGTCCAACCAATGTTGTGCGGCTGATGCCCTCACTGCCGGGTTATGTGTATGCTACGCGCGATGATCGACTGTATATCAATCTGTATGTGGGTAGTGAAGCGCAGCTTAAACTTGCCAACACCGATATTTTGATCACCCAGGCTACCAGCTATCCCTGGTCGGGTGATGTGATATTGACAGTCAACCCCGCTCGCCCCGTTCAGTTTACGCTTTCGCTGCGTATTCCGGGTTGGCTCAAAGGTCAGCCCGTCCCCAGTGATCTGTATCGTTACATGGACGATACGCCCGACAACATCACCTGTCGTGTGAACGGCGAAACAATAACCGCTAAGGAAACACGAGGCTATCTCAATATCACCCGAACCTGGCAGGCTGGCGACACGGTAGAACTTATCCTGCCTATGCGTATTCAACGCGTGGTGGCTCATCCGCAGGTCGCTGATTGCCAGGGGAAAGTGGCGCTCGAACGCGGTCCTATCGTGTATGCGGCAGAGGGCATTGATAACGGCGGACGGGCGCGCGATCTCAGCATACCAGATGATATGCCCTTGACCACCAGGTTTCGCGCCGATTTATTGAATGGCATCGTCGTGATAGGCGGGGATGAGTTCACAGCGATTCCCTATTATGCATGGGCGCATCGTGGCCTCAGTGAGATGGCCGTGTGGTTTTTAAGAAAATGATGGAGTGTTTATAATGCCAACAGGATATACGCGCCGCCGTTTGCTTCGCACCGGGCTGATGTTTGGTGCAGGGGTGCTGGGTTTCGGACAAGGCTATTCAAACATGATCACAGCCCAAGATGATGAGGAACGTTTTGTTTACCTTGAACTCACGGGGTCGATTCGGCAAGTTCACGACCCGTCGATCATCAAAGCAGGGGATAAATATTATATCTTCTGTACGCACGGGGGAATCTATATTCGGAAGTCTGCCGATCTACTCGACTGGGAAAAGCCTTTCCCGAAGAGTGTCTTTCCACCAACCCATGCACCCGATTGGACTCAGGAGATGATTCCCGCCTCCAATAATGATATTTGGGCACCTGACATTTCCTATTTCAACGACAAATTTCATCTTTACTATTCAGTATCTACTTTCGGAAGTAATCGATCCCTGATTGGACTGGCAACCAATGTTACGCTCGACTCGGAATCGGACGAATACGCGTGGGTGGATGAAGGGCTGGTCATAGATTCGCTCACTGCCGACAATTACAACTGCATCGATCCCAACCTGATCCTCGATGCCGACGGAGTCCCCTGGTTAGCCTTCGGGAGTTTCTGGAGCGGGATCAAGATGCGCCGTCTCGATTACGCAACAGGCAAGCTATCAACGGCAGACGAAACATTATATTCGCTGGCCCACCGCACGCCTAATTACGGCGCAGTTGAAGCCCCCTTTATTATTCGCAAAGGCGATTTTTACTATTTGTTTGCCTCGTTTGATTTCTGCTGCCGGGGTGTTGATAGTACCTACCATGTCCGGGTTGGGCGCTCAGAGTCGGTAACGGGGCCGTATGTTGACCAGGATGGCGTAGCTATGATGGATGGCGGCGGCACACAGATTACATTTCCTACTAAGCGCTGGCGTGGTCCTGGGCACAACTCTATTTTGCAAGAGGGCGACACCGATTATCTGGTATGCCATGCCTATGATGCGGAGAATATGGGTATGGAAACCTTGCGCATTGCGCCGTTGGCCTGGGAAGAGGGCTGGCCTTCACTGCTGGAATTGACGAAATAAGACACCCTAAGTAGCAGTACTTATCACTACACCATTGTGATAAGTGTGGTGTTATAGTATAAGTGATGCGGGTCAAAAACTTGCCCGATAGATGTTCTAAGTCAGTGAACGGCAGAATAAGACGTTATGGCACCAAGAAAAAATGCTCTGAATAATAGACCGCCAACGATGCACGATGTCGCCAAACTGGCGGGTGTATCCCAACCGACAGTGTCCCGCGTTCTGAACCAAACGGAAACGACGATTCCCGTTAGCGAGGAAACGCGGGAAAAAGTCTTTGCTGCGATCAAAGAGCTGGGCTACCGTCCTAATATGACGGCCCGCAGCTTGCGGACCCAGCGTACTCAGATGATCTCACTGATGATTGCGGATATATCCAACGGATTTTATCACCCGATTGCGCGCACCGTGCAGGATGTCGCCCGTACGCATGACTATGATGTGCTCATCGCCAACAGTGATCATTTATATGAAAACGAGAAGCATTTTTGTGAAGCCGTCATGCGCAGGCCGGTGGATGGCGTCATTATGGTGCCGGAGCACCTGACATATGAAGACATCGATAATCTGATTACCATCACCAATACGCCGATTGCTGTTCTGGGACAGCACGTTAATCATCCTTCTGTCGATGCGGTGTTTGCCGATGATGAAAAGGGAACCTATGAAGCCGTGCGGTGGCTAGTTACTGAGCGTGGATATACGTCCGTCGGGTATTTAGGAGTGCCAGCGGCTTTTCCCCCTGGGATACGACGCTGGCATGGTTTTCAAAGGGCCTTGAACGAGATGGGCATGCCGCTTGATCCTGATTTTGTGATGGAAGGTGATTTCACTGTAGACAGCGGGCGGGATGCGGTGCAGTCGCTTCTCGAAAAGAAGAAGTTGCCAGGAGTCATTTTTGCGCTCAACGATTTGATGGCGATTGGCGCGATCTCGGCTCTACAGGATGCTGGTTTATCTGTGCCGGGCGATGTAGGTGTGATGGGGTTTGACAATATCCGTGAAGCTGCGATTATCACTCCTAAATTGACCACAGTAGCTCAGTATTCAAGTGATATTGGGCAGAAGTTAGCCGAAGTGTTATTCGAACGGATTGAAGGTCTTGCCCCCGATGTTGGCCGTAGAATTGAGGTTCCTTTAACCTTGATACCTCGCGAGTCTGCTTAAGGTTTGCAGGTTTGCCTATACCTCACCTTCACAACCGATCACCACTCAGAACGTCAAGGGGGGAGCAAGTTTTATATCCCCCGCTTTGTTGAACTTCCAAGGTTCAAAATGTCTAAAGTGGGGGGGCGCGATACTGAGTCTGTACTTTCCAAACACGCGGCACTAATCTTCATCATCCTGATTATTATGCGCATCCCAGACCGCATTGCCATTCAAACATGCCGCGACTTGCTTAGGGAATTTGCGCGGTTCGATTGGTTTTGCAATAAAACCGGCAAAACCTTTGGCTTGTGCTTTGGGGATTTCGATACCAGGATCCGACGCACTGACGACAATCACAGGGATATGCTGAAGTGCGGGATGCATCTTAATTTTGTCATAAATTTCATACCCATTGGTTCGGTAGCGCAGCATCAGATCCAGCAGGATCACGTCTATCGGCAAATAATCACATAACATCTGGATGCTATCCAGGGTATGAAAATCACGGATAATTTCGGCCCCACTGCGCCGCAGCGTAGCTTTGTACACCGCCATATTGGTGACATCATCTTCAATAATAAAAATACGTTTTCCTTTAAGTTCATCCATTCTAAACAACCTTTTTCAGAAATTAAGCTTACTTTGAATAGTCCCACAAGTTCTACTCCATAGGCCATTATAGGTGATTTTTCTGAGGATGCGACTATGTGATAGAAAAGTCGTGGTTCGCAGCATATTTTTCCTCATTTTTAATTGAAAGTATCCTAAATGACAGGCAGAGAATGAGGAGAGGCGATCCGATGGAACACCGTGCCAGTGTAGGACCGATTCGGCGTTTGGTGTCAATCATATTGTTACTGTTCGTGATGCGTATTGGAATACCAGCCCAATCTATCGCCACTGCATTGACGACAGATGGTTGGGAACCGATCACCGTTGAAAATCTTGATCGACTGGAATTGGTGAAAACTCTGGGGCGTGGGAACCCACAGGATGCTTGCTGGTCGCCCGATGGCGAGTGGTTGGCTGTGCGAGCATCAAGCCAGGTGTGGCTTTATCATTATGGAGAGGTAGATCAACCACTGCGCATGTTAAGCGATGATATACCTGTCACCAGCTTTGTCTTCCATCCCAACGGCGAACAGATTGTTACGGGACATGCTGGCGGAATGATCAAAACATGGAACATTGCCAACAGCACCGTAGCCTCCCTATTCACCGATGATCAGCATCAGAAAGCAGTTCTGGATTTGGCATTCTCGCCGGATGGTACACGCTTAGCATCAGGCGATGCCTCGTCGGTAGTGTTACGAGATGCAGCCACCGGGAAATCGATCACGACAATTTCTCCAAACAGCGATAACCTGGAATTGGGAGATATTCAGTTTAGTCCCGATAGTTCAGTTTTTGTCACGCTTTTTTATTACTGGTCGGACGATGGTGGCGAGAGCGATATTCGGCTGTGGAACAGCCAGACAGGCGCATTATTAGAAACGCAGGTGTCGTTGAAAAATCAATTTCCCGGTATGGATCATATTCTCTTCAGTCCCGATGGCAAACTGCTGGTGGGATCGGCCTCCTTCGGAGAAATGATAAAAATATGGAATGTCCTATCTCCAGACGAGAAAGCTCGTGAAATCTGGTTTGACGAGCGCCTTACAGCCCTAAGTTTTATACCGGATAGCCACACCCTGTTTTTAACGGAGCAGCCCAATTTGAATTATCCTTATGGGCGTTTTATTCTCCACAACCTGGATACGGACGAATCCGATTTTGTCGTCCCGGCTACCGAAATAACACATACCATAGCTGCCATAGCTTTTCATCCCGATAACAAGGTGTTAGTTCTTGCCACTGAAGAAGGATTTATCCAGCTTTGGAGCAGGGCTTCAGGTTGGGCTGGCATGACTAACCAGGGAAGTTTTCCGCACTTTAATGCCCATATAACCGAAGTAGCCCTAACCACCGATCATTTAGTCGTGCTTGAAAATCCCAGAAACAGCCGGGGGGCAGATCGGGGCACCGCTGTCCGGCTTTGGGATATGAATACCGGCAAGGAAACGGAAATTCTACGGCGCGACGGCTTAACAACTCTCAGTGCTAGTCCTGACGGCAAGTGGCTTGTCGTAGGGGATTCAGCGGGCAGTCTATTGTTGTATGATCTGGTTAACAACTCCCTTGCTGCGATCTGGCAGCCATTCACGGACCGTGTGGCAGCCGTTGCCTTTAGCGCTGACAGCGCACAATTGGCCGCTGGCAATGAGTCCGAGGGTCTGCGGATATGGAATTTGTCCAGTTATCCAGACAGTACTGCCAAACCAGCCGGGATGGTTGAAAATCTAAATGTAGCCGGATTGGCTTTTAGTCCTGATGGCCGCACGGTGGCGATTGGCAGCAGCGACGCTGTATACACCTGGGATGGTCAGCATCTGGTCCCTCTGTTCGTTCAGTCGAAAGCAGAAACCATATTTGACTTTTATGCCATTGCCTACGCCCAGTATATTCTGGCGGCAGGTGGCGCTTTTTATCATATGGGCAGCGAGGGATCGGGCATTTATGTTTTGAACACTTCCGGCGGCGACTATACCGTATTAGACAGCCCCCAATATCCTACTGAAGACATTGCCCTCGGCCCAGATCACAACCTGCTGGCTTCAGCAGATGCACAGGGCGTGAAATTATGGTCGATAAGCTCGAACAAACTGCTCTTCGAGATTCCAGGGGCGGCGGCAGGTGTTACTTTTAGCGCCGATGCCCGTTGGGTGATTATCGCCAGACGAGATGGCATATTACAATTTTGGGGCGTGATGTCCTCATAAATAATTCTCTGATCGGTTATAGAGGCGGTTTTGCCGGAGTGGAGGTAGCATGATCTACCGTATCAACAGCCCGACGGCTGCGCGACACTGCCTCTGATAGACTTTTGAGTCTAATCCTTTACTGGTTGTGATGGGTCTCTGCATCAAAAGAGCGGAAGTCTGTTAACTTCCGCTCTTTTTCCTTTGCTGTTTTTCAGTCTTTTGGCGCTGGTTTATGCCAGCTTACGGCGCAGCACCACCGCGCATAGCCCTGCGATCAACGCCACTACCACAATCCACGAGATACCCCGCGAGGGTTGTTCTGCCGGGGGGTATCCGGTAGCAGGTAGCTGGGTGGTCACAGTCACGATTCCCTGTGCGCTGCGGGTAACACTGGCTCCCGTCGAACCATATCCGACCAGCGTTGCATCATTCGTCAGCAAGCCATCGTTCGGGCTGCTGAGAACAGTGGTATTAATCCGCAGTTCCACCGCTTCGCCCGGATTCAAAACCGGAATGGTAAACGTGACCGTCTGGCCGCTAATCGCAAAGGTGCCGCGATCCGCCTCGACACTATCGATCCGGAGTTCGGACCGCAGCGTATCGGTGATCACGATATTGGTTCCTGCCGCCGTGCCGTTATTCCGAACGGTGATATGCCACGTAAGCTGTTCACCGGGCAACCCCAGTTCGCCTGGCTCCAACACGCCGATCTTACTCAAGGCGGGATCGAAGACGCCAATATCGGGCGTACCGGATGATGGAGGTGTCGCTGTCGGAACGACGGGCGGTATGGTACTTCCCAAATGCAGATCGATGATCACCGGATCATGGTCAGACGCGCGCCAGGGGCCTGTATTGTACAGATAAGCTTGATTCAGATCACTGGCATCTTCACCGGAGTCCAGTACATCATCGTTGTAATCGAGATCGGTGGGTTCGTCCGAATTGATATGCCAATCCGATGCAAAGCCAATCTGATCGACCAGACTCGCGCTGGCTAACGCATGGTCCAGATACCCCAACTGCCCGTCATAGGTATAAGAGTAAGCCGCCACCCCGCCAAACGCATTCAGCATATCCGTATACCCGGCATTACGAAGCACCCAGATCGGGTCTTCCTGCGCATAGGAGTTCATATCTCCGACGACCAAAAAGTCAGGATCGCCGCTGCCAGTTGGGTCAGTCGCCAACCAGTTGACCAATGCAGTAGCCGCATTCGTACGGGTGAGATTACAGTTTCCCTGTCCATATACCGTGTCGTCATCCCCTGTGCCGCACGATGACCCTTTCGACTTCAGGTGATTCACCACAATGGTGAACACTTCATCGTTCGTTATTTCGCGGAAGGTCTGTGCTACCGCAGGACGGTTAGTGTCAACAAACAGCGGATCAATAGCGGATGTCAGTATGGCAGGCGCGCCGACGGGTACAACCGTCGTAGTTTTATAGATGATCGCCACGCGAATTGCATCGGTGCCGGTGATCCCGGTATCCACAAACGCATACGGACCGCAACCGCTTGTTGCATTCAGTGCATTAACCAGCGTCCCAATCGAACCTGGAGCCGCATCGTTCTGAATTTCCATCAGCCCGGCCACGTCTGGATTCATTCCGCAAATCGCAGCCACCAACTTAGTCTGCTGGCGAGCCAGTTCACTGGCCGAACTCGCACCGCGTGCGGTTGGGAACGTTGGTCCTGTGAAGTAGTTCAGGGTGTTGAAGCTGGAAACGCGCAGTGTTCCTGTTGTTAGTGCAGGTGGTGTTGCAGCACGGTTGTTTGCGCGGGTAAAAGTCAAGGGTTGTGTGGGGTTGATGCGGTAAGCGCTGAACCCATAACTGAGCACCCCGGTCACTTGCGGCGCAATATCGCCGGCACGCAGCGTATTATCTGCTGCCAGATACGGTACAACGGGCGGGTTGGAAACACTGCTGCCATCATCCACAATGATCAGGCTGCGCGCGTTGAGATCGGCCTGAGCTATGGATGCTGCTCCCGGTCGCACCAGATGTGTCGCTTGATACAGGCGGCCATGACCTACGATCACTTCCCCGTAACGGCCCAGGTTGTAGTGGCCTTCAACCGTGATGTTGGGGATGGTGATCAGCATGCCTTCATAGTTTTCCCAATCGGCCAGATTCGCAATGGGCAGAGCGACGGTTGTGGGCGAGACTGAACCCATACCGCAGCGGATCACGGAAGATACAGTGCCGATCTCCGTCAGGCCGTTATATTCGGTTACCCTTCCTGTCACACGCACCACCTGGCCGACCGTGACATCTACACCAAACCCGTTGTCGAAAACGAAGATGCCGTCTGAGGTCGCCGGGTTACCATCGCCCGTTGCCGCCTGGATGTTAAACCCACTTAATCCAGTGGTGGTGCTCTGGAAATCGCCAGTCACAACACCCATAACCGTATGGATAATCCCGGTTTCTGGATAGAGCGAGCCATTTTCCTGCAAATCATAAATTCCAGCGGTTGTCGGGTTTGCACACGCAGGATCCGCCCCGACCTGCACGGTCACGCGGGCTTCGTCATCCTGAGCCGGATTTGCACCCATGTTGTTGGGCTGTGAGTCAGAATCATAGCTGGAACTGGCCGTGACCTGCGCCACATTGCTAAAGCTCGTGCCATTCGCGGCGGTCACGGTGACGGTGATATGCAGGGTTGCGGATGCATTGGCGTTCAGATTACCAACCGTCCACACACCAGCCGCATAACTCCCGCTGCCATCGTCCGAGACATACGTCACGCCTGCCGGAAGCACATCACCCACTGTCACGCCCGTTGTATTGTTCGGGCCAGCATTGCTCACGGTCAGCGTGAACACAATCGTATCACCGGAATCAGGATTACCGTTGTCTACCGTCTTGCTCAGCGAAAGGTCTGCTGACGGTACGCAGTTCGTGCTGGTCGATAGATTTGCTATCCCTGGCGAAATACAGCGCTGCGCAAAGTCAGCATTGTTATTATTGCTATCCGTTCCATCGGGCGAACGTGACAGGCCAATACCGGGAGCCGCAGCGTCATCTGGGGCGATGGTCCCGGTTCCTTCGGTGTACGGCGCAATTGTGTTCCCTTCGTAGCTCACCGCATCGATCAGTACACTGCCGAACCGCAAAGCAATCGCATCCGGATTCCCATTCTGAATCAAGTTTGTATCCGGCGTCACATCCAGATCGCAGTTAATGGTTGTCGCTGTGTTCGCGCACACCACAAAGTAATCACCCGCCGCGAGGCTGACAGCGGCGGGCAGGTTGTAGGTCTGGTAATTCACCCCACCATTGCCGTCCACCAGCACCACACTGACATTCGCCAGACTCACGGCGCTGCTGCCCCGGTTCAAAATTTCGATGAACTCGGCAGTATCGATACCCGGCTGGTCATAGTCCACTTCATTAATGACCAGTGCAGGCGGAGGAGCTGCGGTAGTGAACGAAAAGACATAGTTAGTTGTCATCGTATCCGGCGGATCGATCACATCCGTATCGTTCACCTGGCCCGCCACTACCGTAACGGTACAGGTGACTCCCTCCGGCAGCAGGGTCGCAGGTGTCAGCGTGACGCTGGAAATATTCGCCGCGGGCAGTCCGCTAAATGTGATAGGCGTCCCGACGGGGCATTCGAGCGTGATCGCGCTGGCGGTCAAAGTAACCGCTTCACCGAAGTTAACCGTGATGGTCGTGTCAGTCGCCACTTCTGTCGCGCCATTCGCCGGCGTCGTGCTGCTGACGGTTGGTGGGACATCGCTAATCAGGGCATTGAAAGAGAATACATAATTCGCCGCCATATTATCTGGCGGATCATCGCCATCCTGATCGGTGACTTCTGCTGCCAGGACCGTCACCGTACAGACATCTCCATCATCGGTGAAATTCGTGTCTGGATTCAGTACATAATCGGTCCCGGAACCAGTCAGCACAAAAGTATGCGCGCCACTGTTTGTGCAGGAAATTGTAAACGAGGCGGTAGAAACATTTACCGTCTCGCTGAATTGAATCTGAATATCCGTGTCAAGTTCAACCCCTGTCGCGCCATTGGCTGGCGTCGTGTCACTATTTACAGTGGGTGCGTCGTCCGTGCCCGTAATGATGGTGAACGGACCGGGGGGCATCGTTTGCGGGTTCGTATTATCACCGGACCAGTTGGCTGGATTGCCAATGGCGGCCAGTAGTTGCGCCACTGTGCCTGTGGTTGGCCCCACGTAGATCGCATTATCAATCTCGTTCAGGGCAATCGCCGTTGTTCCGTTCGTCAGCCCGGTAGGCAGCGCCGATGTATTAGAACTCGTCGCGTCGGCCTGCCATCCCGTGCCTTCACTGTTGACTGCATAGATCACGGTTGGGCTGGCTAATGTGCCCTGAAATGCAATAATTTGATCGCCTGACACTGAAAACACAAAATTAGCAGGCGGCGTTGTGACCTCAATTGAGACTACCGTTCCCGCCACCAGATCAGTCGCGGCGGTCCAGGCATAAACGCCCTCATTTGTTCTGAAACCGCCCGCTGCGTACCAGCCGTCGTCGGTGAAGTTGATCACAGTTCCTGACCCAATATCACGCAGCAAAACAAAGGCAAACTGGTCAGTATCATCGGAATTAAATCCGATGATGGCAATATCCCCAGCCGCCAACGTTGTTGGAGCAGCTTCTACCACTGGTTTTGTCTGCCAGACTCCCAACACCAGCCCCAGAGTCAGCAGACAAATAAAAACGAAACGCACACGACGCTTCGTGTGCGCCCAAGTAAGCCTATTGCGCTCGTCGCTCATTACGATTTCCCCCGACAAAGTGATGCTGTGGTTAAAAAGTGAGGCGCGTCAATCATAACCACGAAAGAATATTCTTACAAACGAAAACTATACCAACCACGTTAGCACATCGACCTGAGAGTAGGACATAAATCCCCATCCGCCTTTCACTTGGGGATGGGGAGTCAAATCCGCTGGATGCGAGGAATTATATTTCTGGACCGACCTTACTCATACTGCAAAGCGCGGATAATATCCAGCCGGGCAGCATTTCGCGCGGGGAGAATGCTGGAAAACAGCCCCAGCAAAATAGCGATGACAATCGCAGCACCAACGCCCATCAAGGGGAAGATATACGGCACCTTCCACCCGATCAAGGTGAAAACGAGCGTAAAGCCATAGCTCATCGCCACGCCCACCAACACACCGACTGCCGCACCGAACAGCCCTAAGAGCAGCGCCTCGGCAACCACGATGCGCCGAACCTGTTTGCGACTGCCGCCAACTGCGCGCACGATGCCGATTTCACGGGTACGTTCCATGATATTGATCGTCAGTGTGTTGAGCAGGCCTAACGCCGCGGGAATCAGGATCAGGATGGCAACCGTATAGTAAATATTCATGGCTCCCAACGACGCACGTTTCACCGTATCGCGGTAATCACGCGAGAGGTCTACGGTAAATTGTGGATAATCGTGGGCCGCTGCTTCGATCTCCGCTTTGGCAGCCGCTTCGTCGGCACCGGGCTTTAGATTTATCATCAGCATGATCGCTTCACTCGTGTTGAAGTCATTTTTCAGATTTTCATGCGAAATGAAGAGCGCATTCAGCTTGATGTTCAATACATCGTTCGCAATCCCGACCAGTTTATACGACTGATCGCCCTGTACTGTAGCCAGAGTAAATTCGTCTCCGACAGCCAATTTCAGGCTAGAAGCGAGGAACGAATTCATCAGCATTGTCCGACCATGACTCAGATCCGCATAAGCCTGATCGGGATCACCCTTCACAAATATGAACGGGGCGACCTGGGGATACATTTGGGGATCGATGCCGAAGACCTGTAGCGTAATATCCCCACTGACACTCTGCGCATGCCGGAGTTCCGCAACCAACTCCACATCCGGGAGTTCGCGCAGCCGGTTTCCTAAATTTTCATCCGCCCCAACAACACTGTTAAACGAGCCAATTGAGGGCGGCATCAGGATGATGTCACTGGCAAAATTGCTGTCTACCAGATCGTCGGTAAACTGGATCAACCCCGTTACTAATGCCGCGATCATGATAAAGGTTGCCAGTCCGATCATCAATGTGCTGGCGGTAATCGCGGCGCGCCCCGGTTGGCGAACCAGGTTACCGCGTGCCAGATCGCCCTCGCGGGCAAACCATAAAGTTAACAGGGGGTTGAACAACCGGGCAATGGGCACAACCAATCCGGGGCCAGCAACAACGGCTCCGATCAAAAATAGGAGCGCACCGAATGCCGCACTTTTATCGCTGCCCACCAACATAAGCGCCGCGAGAACCATGATCCCAAAGCCAATGATCAGACTCCAGCGGTTCGCTTTTTGCAGATCGCTGGCTGTCACCGGGCGCAGCGCTTCAAGCGGTGAAGTTCGTCCCGCACGGCGTGCAGGCCAATAACCGGCTAACAGCGTCGAAAAAATGCCCATGCCGATAGCAATAGCAAATGCGCTCGGCTGTAAGCGAGGTTCCAGGTCAGCCACTGTCGTGAACTGCCCCAACATCTCATTGAAGAAATCAATGGCAGACACGGTTAGAAGATAACCAACAACCAAACCCAGCAGGGTTCCGAACACCCCTTGCAGCACACTTTCGATCAGGAGCAACTGCGTGACCTGACGGCGAGTGGCACCAATCGCGCGCAGCATGGCAAGATCATGCCGCCGCTCGATCACCACTGTTCGGAACGTATTGAAGATCAAAAAGCCGCCCATAAACAGCGCGATCATGCCGAACAGGTTCATCATCAACATGGCAACATTGACGAAACTGAGCTGCTCTTCGGCTGTGGTATTGTACAAATACTGATCGCCAAGAACCTTTTTGACCCGTGAAATCACGGTATCCGAATTAGCATCATCCTCAAAAGCGACTTCCAGCAGATTGATACGACCATCCAAACTCAAAGCGGTCTGCGCATCCGCAAGCGTGACTATCACGCGAGCCGTAACCGGGTCTTCTTTTAGGATTCCAACAATGGTGTACGATTTGAGGCCGCCGGCCATTGTCACAGAGATTGTTTCACCTAGTTGACCAACATCGCTGGACACTACCGCTTCACCATTCGTTGCCAACATCTTCCCGGAACGAAGCTCGATGTTTTGCACACTCGCTATGGTTGCCGGGTCTACACCGAGCAGCTCCACGCGCGAAATGTCGCCCAGTGGATTGTTGTCTTCAGGCAGAAGAATCCGGCGGCGTACAACGCCCGATACCGCTTTTACACCATCAATATCCAACACATCTTCGGTTATCCCTGCGGGATCAAAGGCTGCCCCTGTACGATCTACAATACTGAGAGCGACGGCTTCGGTATCCAATTCATTGGCTTGCATCAGTGTATCAACCACACTCGGCATAATGATGTTGATCGCAAAAATCAACGCCACACCGAACACGACGGCAAGAGTCGTGAGCGCGGTTCGCAGTTTGCGCCCTTTTAAATACTGACCGGCCATCCGTGCCATTTGGAACCAGGTTGAGGTCTTCATTGTTGTTACTCCTTGTCCTCGTTTCACAGGGGGATTAGCTCACCGCAACCCGGCTTAACTGTTCCCGGATTTGTTCGGCGTTCGCCTGTCCTTTAAGGTGATTTTCATCCACGATTTGGCCGTCTTTGAGGAAGATGATGCGATCCGCATAGGCAGCGACACGCGGATCATGCGTGACAATCACGAGTGTGCGGCCCCATTGATCGACCACGTTACGCAGTAAAGCCACCACTTCATCGCTGGAACGAGTGTCAAGATTACCGGTTGGCTCATCACCCAGAATCAAGGCGGGTTGAGTGACCAGGGCACGTGCAATGGCAACCCGCTGCTGTTCACCACCAGAAAGCTCGGCGGGGCGATGAGATTTACGCGCGCTCAAACTGACCTTCTCTAAGGCTTGATCGGCGCGATCGAATGCATCAGGACGCGTCACGCCATCAAGAATTAACGGCATTGCGACGTTTTCTTGAGCCGTCAGCACCGGGATCAGGTTGAAAAACTGGAACACAAAGCCGATCTGCTGCCGGCGTAAGCGTGACAAGCCGTTATCATCCATTGTGCTCAGATCGGCCTGGTTGATCCAAACCTGACCACTGGATGGTTTTTCCAGTCCACCCAACAAATACAAAAGCGTGCTTTTACCTGATCCGCTTGGTCCCATGATGGCAACAAACTCGCCCGCTTCAATGGTGAGGGAAACCTGTCGCAAAGCATAAACCGGATGAGTTGCAGCCCCATAGGTTTTGGTCAATGATTCGGTGCGTACTACTGGCATGATGTTTTTCCTTTGCCTAGTTTTTAAGTCCTGAAGACATTAATCACCCGAAGAGAGGGGTTCGCGCAATTTGCGCCGAGGTCGTCCGCGGCCTTTGGGTTCGGGAAGGGGCGGCGTGTAATGTTTGAGATCGGGTAAACGCGCCTCGCACATTTCGATCCAGCGCAGATCAGCTTCCAGATGCATGATGGCGCTGTCGAGCAGCAGCAGCCAGGGAAGCTGAGTCTGGGGATCGGCTTCACGGCGCATTTCTGTGACCTCGTGAAGCTGCTGGTAAAGTTCACGCCGCTGGACCATCAACACCTGTTCGGGCGCAATGGGACCGCCGACCAAACTGAGCACGAGTTTCACATAAAACGTGTCACCGAGGCGATACTCGCGGACTTCCGGCGTGAGATACCACTGGCGAAGTTCGTCCAGTCCTTCAGCCGTGATGAAATAGACTTTGCGATCTGGCGCGTCGTTACCTTCTTCGATTTCATAATCGACCAGGTTCGCTTCTTTCAGGCGCACTAACGTACTGGCAATTTGCCCTGGTTTGACATCCCATTCAGCATGAATGGTCAGGTTAAGCTGTTTGCTTAGATCATAACCATGCATACGGCGTTGATAGAGAAGCGCGAGAAGCGTGTTTTTGACCGACATGAAACCTATATACCAAGTGTATAGTTTATCTTTTGAAAACTATACACTCAGTATATAGTTTTGTCAATGAAGTGGTGGAGCGG
>CAYYNB010000005.1:0-81159 GCA_964472565.1 uncultured Anaerolineaceae bacterium | reverse complement strand
CAATGGTTCCCACATTCACATGCGGCTTCGTTCGCTCAAACTTACCCTTAGCCATACTTTTAAAACTTCCTCCTGAATTGGGACTATTTGGGATCATGTCTCTTCAGGCATAGAATACCTGAGCCTACGATGGGATTCGAACCCATGACCTCTCCCTTACCAAGGGAGTGCTCTACCGACTGAGCTACGTAGGCACACAAGCGAGACGCTTGCTGAGTGGGCCGGGTAGGACTCGAACCTACGAAGGCGTCTGCCAGCGGATTTACAGTCCGCCCCCTTTGCCGCTCGGGACACCGACCCATACGTTTTGAAGCGAAGATACCTGCCTCAGAGCCGACGATGGGACTTGAACCCATAACCTACCGCTTACAAGGCGGTTGCTCTGCCGAATTGAGCTACGTCGGCCTAACTGTTGCGCATTTTACCATGTTCGCCGCGTAGTCTCAAGGGTCAGTCTCTTCCCCCAAGACGTGCGCGATTGTAGCGGAGGGAAGAATGTTTGTCAATGGTGCCTTGTCGGTTTTACATCCTCTTCAAAGTAGCAGATTTTTTCTACGAGGAGTATCCTTAACGCTAGCCAGATTCAAACCATAGTAACGGCACAGAAAACTCAGAGATATTCTAAAGCCTGAGTGAAAAAGGATAAATTTCATGGGTGACGCGCAAACTAATCCACTCCACGAAGCACGCCAATTACTGCACGATTTACGTTCGCAGGTGAATGCGGATTTAACCGCCCAACTGGATCAATTGGATCAACTGCTGACTCAAGCTCAACAAAGCGGAGCAGGCGATGATGCCGAGGCTCTTCGCCAAAAAATGGACGCCCTGATCCAGCAGAATGCCCAGTTTATCTCGGTGATGGTCCATGAAATTCGCGTGCCGATGACCAGCATTCGCGGATATTCGGATATGCTGGCAAAAAATGTTGTCGGCACACTGAACGAGATGCAGCAGCAGTTCGTGGAAATAGTGCGATCTAACGTCATTCGCATGGAACATCTCGTCACGGATATTAGTGATATCAGCAAAATTACGGCAGGACGTATCCGGCTCGATCCTAAGATGGATATGTATAAAAATATCGCGCTGGAAGTCGAGAAAAATACCAAAGAACTCACCGCACAGCATAACCATACGCTCGTTTTTGATACGCCTTCAGGCCTCCCGCTGCTCAATTTAGACAGCGCTCGACTAGGGCTGGCGCTCACTAAACTGGTGATCAATGCGCTGCAATATACGCCTGACGGGGGAACGATTACGGTAAAGGCAGAAGCATTCAATGGCAAGCTGAAAGTTGCCGTGATAGATAATGGCGTTGGGATGACCCCCGAAGAACAAACCCACATCGGTGAATTGTTCTGGCGGGCAGATAACGAGCATGTACGCTCCTTCAAAGGGCATGGTTTAGGGCTGCCGATTGCTATGGGCTTCGTTAAGCTGCTCGGCGGGGAATTCTTCTATGAAAGTGAAGCGAATAAGGGCAGTATATTCGGCTTTATCGTAAACGGAATCAGCTAAAACGGGCGAGTTTCCCAATTCGCCCCTTCTATATACCCACGTGCCACTTCCCCTATGCGATTATGCTATACTTTGAGGTAGTCTCTTATTTTTTGGGTCGTTCTGGAGGCACGTTCAGTGAATCTACACGAATACCAATCAAAATTACGTTTTGCAGAATTCGGCATTCCAACTCCCAAAGGCAAAGTCGCACACTCCCCACAACAAGCATATCAAATTGCAAAAGAACTTGGTGTTCCCGTTGTTGTCAAAGCACAGGTATTGATCGGCGGGCGCGGAAAAGCTGGCGGGGTGAAACTGGCAAAAACACCGGAAGAAGCCCAGCAGCGTGCCGATGAAATCCTTGGCATGGATATTCGCGGCCATAAAGTGCTCAAGGTGCTGCTTGATCCCGCTTCGCAAATTAATTCCGAAATTTACCTCGGCGTGACGAATGATCGCGCCGCGCGCAAACCGCTGATCATGGCAAGCGCGCAGGGTGGAATGGATATTGAAGAGGTCAACCGCACTTCACCCGAAAAAATTATCCGCGAGCATGTGGATCCATTCCTGGGACTGCGCGATTATCAGGTGCGCAACCTGGCGTATGGTATTGAACTCCCCCGTGAATTATGGAAACAATTTATGAGCATCGCCAAAGCGTTGTATCGAGCCTATATTGAAAGCGATGCAACGCTGGCCGAAATTAATCCCCTAATTATTGATGGTAACAACAACCTCCTGGCGGTTGATGGCAAAATGACAATTGATGACAACGCACTGTTTCGCCATCCCGACTTAGGGGAAATGCGAGACACCAGTGCCGAACCCGCTGCCGAGACTCAGGCCCGCGCCGTCGGAATCAGCTATATCCAACTGGATGGCGAAATCGGATGTATGGTGAATGGCGCGGGACTCGCCATGACCACTATGGATATGACCAAACTCTACGGTGGTTCGCCCGCGAACTTTTTGGATATTGGCGGCGGCGCAAAAGCGGAAACTGTCGCAGCAGCCCTGCGTATCATTTTATCTGACCCCAAAGTTAAAGCAGTCCTACTGAATATTTTTGGCGGGATCACACGGTGTGATGAAGTGGCGAAAGGCATATTGACTGCGCTCGGAGAAATCCAGATGGATCGTCCGATGGTGGTCCGCCTGGTTGGAACCAATGAGGAAGAAGGCCGCCAGATTCTACACCAGGCAAATATTCCAAATATGGTCACGGCGACGACACTGGCTGAAGCCGCTCAAAAAGCGGTAGCTGCTGCACAACAGGCATAAGGGGATACGATGGCTATTCTTGCGGATAAAACGACAAAAGTTTTGGTCCAGGGTATCACCGGACGCGAGGGATTATTTCATACCCAGCAGATGATCGAGTATGGCACGGATGTAGTTGGCGGCGTCACACCCGGCAAGGGTGGTGAATGGGTGCTTGGAAAGCCCGTATTTGATACGGTTAAATCAGCATGTGAATCGACGGGAGCTAATGCCAGTGTGATTTATGTCCCGGCTTCGTTTGCGGTTGATGCTGTGTATGAAGCGATTGATGCGGGGATTCAACTGATTGTTTGTATTACTGAGGGAATCCCGGTCGCGGATATGATGAAAGTGCGGGGGCGTCTTGATCAGAGTGCCAGCCGGTTATTAGGACCGAACTGCCCAGGACTGCTGATCCCCAATCAAACTAAAATTGGAATTATGCCCGGCCATATTGCAACACCGGGGAATGTGGGGGTCGTTTCGCGCAGCGGCACCTTAACCTATGAGGTTGTTGCAGCATTAACTCAGCGGGACATCGGACAAAGCGGGTGCATCGGAATTGGCGGCGACCCGATTAACGGCACAAACTTCATTGATGTGCTGGAAATGTTCGAGGAAGACCCTGAAACAGAGAAAGTTGTCCTGATTGGTGAAATTGGCGGAACGGACGAGGAAAAAGCGGCCAACTTCATTGCTACCTATATGCCCAAACCCGTCGTGGCATTTATCGCCGGACAAACCGCGCCCCCCGGTAAACGAATGGGACATGCGGGTGCGATTGTTGAGGGCGGCGCAGGCACGGCAGAGGACAAGATTGCAGCCCTCAATGCGGCTGGGGTGAAGGTTGCCAGACACCCGGAGGAAATCCCCGATTTGCTGTAGAAAATACCGTAGGAGCAGGGAATGAATACTGCTCCTGCACTGCTTATACCTACCTTTACAATCATACTAAAATATGCTATGATGGAGCATCTTTTAACGCAGCAGAATCAGATCGCCTTTTTCCGGCGGTCTATTCTTTTTGCTTCAGTTATAGACACAGCGCAAGCTGTTTTTTTGTAAATTGAGTAAGGGCCACTCAACGCAGATGGCCTATTTCTGCTTTGAGATAAAAACTCTCCAAGTCTATATCTGTTCGAATGGAGGAGTGGGATGAGCGATGAAGTCTATTACTTGACGCCAGAGGGTCAGCGTGAACATGAGGAGCGACTGAGTTTTCTCCGCAATGTCCGGCGTCAAGAAGTGGCCGAGCGTTTACGGCTTGCGCTCGAAGAAGGCGGCGAACTGGTTGAAAACGCTGAATATGAAGACGCTAAAAACGAGCAGGCGTTTATTGAGGGTGAAATTCTGCGACTCGAAATGATTTTGAGTAACGCGCAAATTATCGATCGGAATGGTCCCAAAGATATTGTTGGTTTGGGCGATATTGTGACGGTTCAGGAAGCGGGAACGGACCATATCGAAGAATACCATCTGGTTGGCGCAGCAGAAGCGAACCCTCGCGCAGGCAAAATCTCGCACAAAAGCCCACTCGGCAAGGCTTTGATGAATCACTATGTGGGAGATCGTGTCACCGTAAACGCCCCAGATGGTGATATTGTTTTTGTGGTTAAGTCAATCAGGTAAACCGCCAACTCAGCGGCCTGCTTGCTCATCCGCCCATGCCAGCATCCGCTCGCGTGGGCTTTATTTTGAATTGCACTTATCGCGTAGGAGTCTAAAGCATGTGGGAGCCAACGAATACCCCAGAACAAGATCGAATGAGCAGCCTCAACCGGCTGCGTGAACGGAATGTGGCGGCATACCCCAACCGTGTCCAACGGACACACACATCGGCACAAGCCATTCACGCCTTTGAAGCCGTCGAAGCACCAGAGATGCCGGAACCGGTGGTTGTGACGGTATGCGGGCGAATTGTGCGGCAAAACCTGAAGGGAAAAGTTTATTTTGCGCACATTGAAGATGGTGAGGGCCGACTTCAGCTTTTTGTGAGCGTGGATGCCGTCGGTGAAGTGGTTTATGACATGGTTAAGCGCGATCTTGACCTGGGAGACTTTGTGCAGGCGACAGGCACCATGATGCGCACACGCGCCGGAGAAGTGAGCGTCCGTGTCAGCGAACTGAAGATGTTGTCCAAAGCGCTCAGTCCACTGCCGATCATCAAAGAGCGAGTGACAGAAGAGGGGCAGGTCGAACGATATGGCGAATTCAGCGATGTCGAAGAACGCTACCGGCAGCGGTATGCGGACCTGGCTGTAAATCCCGATACTCGCGCTGTATTCCGTGCCCGCGCCAAAACTATCAGCGCCATTCGTGCCTTTTTGGATCAAGAAGGGTTCCTGGAAGTCGAAACACCTATTTTGCAGCCGATCTACGGTGGTGCAGCGGCGCGCCCCTTTGTGACATTCCATAACCAGCTTCACCAGGATTTGTTTCTGCGTATCAGCTTTGAACTGTACCTCAAACGGCTGCTGGTGGGCATGTACGATGCGGTTTACGAAATAGGCCGTGATTTCCGTAACGAAGGCGTGAGCTTTAAACATAATCCCGAATTTACCCAGTTGGAGTTCTATCAGGCCTATACGGATTATTCCGGCGTGATGGATGTCACCGAACGTCTGGTGGCTTATGCTGCGGAACAGGTCACAGGGGGCACCGAGGTTGAATTCCAGGGAAACTGGATCAATTTTGCCCCGCCCTGGCAGCGCGTCACGCTACGGGATGCGATTCGCGAACGCTGCGGCATTGATTACATGGATTACCCGGAAGGCGAAGCGCTCTATCAGGCAATCAAAGCAGCGAAAATCGAAGTTGCGCCGAACCAGACCTGGGGAAAGCTGGTCGATCATCTGCTTAGCACAGTGGTTGAGCCAACCCTGATCCAGCCGACCTTTGTCATGAATTATCCGCGCGATATTTCGCCCTTTGCGAAGACGGTTCCCGGCGACGAAAAACACACCGAACGGTTTGAAATTTTTATTGCAGGGATGGAATGTGGCAATGCTTTCACAGAACTGAACGATCCGTTGGACCAGGAGCAGCGGTTTATTGAGATGGCCCAGTTGTATAAAAACGAAGACGACGAAGCCACGCCGCTAGATGAAGATTATCTGCGCGCGATGCGGTATGGAATGCCGCCGTGCGGCGGGTGTGGCATTGGGGTAGATCGGTTAACCATGCTGTTCACCAACAAAAGCACCATTCGAGAAGTGCTGCTTTACCCACATCTCCGCGAACGCTAATTCCCCCCAAGCGGTAGCTCTTTTCAGGCTGCCGCTTTTGATTCTCGCTCTTTTTATAATTTCCGATGGTAAACCGCGACAAGATTAAGGGGATTCTTGCTCAACTGGACAATATAATCAGGCTGACGATAATTATAAGTAATCCATCCTTGGTATTATCTTTTTTGGACTAATTATGGCTGTTCCCAAATCTTTATCTGATAGTCTGGATTTTCGCGCCATCCTCGATGGCCTCGGCCAGGGTGTGCTGATCTTTGATACAGAAGACCGGCTGGTGCTGGATAATGTCGCAGCACGTACCATCCTGGGCGCAAACTTAGTCCTGGTACGAGCCGAAGGTTGGCGAGCTGCTGCCGTGCTGTTTGATGCCGTGCGCGATGATCGCCCAACCGCGGATGAAATTCGCGCCAGGGCACTGCGGCAAGCCGAACCTGTCCGGTTCCACACCTTCTTATCAGGTGCCTATACCCCTTGCTGGGCGACGGCGATTTATGGACCCTCTGGCAGTACATACACGATGATCACATTGGAACGGCCCGATTGGTCTGCGCTCACCGAATTGATGAGCACCTTCCGGGCGGAAGCCCGCATGTCGATCACCAGTACGCGCGGACATGCCGAACTGATCAAACAAGTGATCACGAAGCGCTCACCGAATACTACCGTCGATCAACTGGCGAAGCGGGTGGGTGGGTTCGCGGATATTATGGCCGTGCATATGTACCGGCTGGAAATGTTGATGGATCTGCTGCACCGGCTGGAAGTGATCCGTACCGGGCAACTAATCGATATTATTCGGGCGAATCGCAAGGCCGTGCCATTGGCCGGATTCTTGGAAGACTGGCTGGAAGATACCGCCGAGAATTCACTTGTCGAAGCACCCGACCCGAATAATGATCCACGCGAGCGGATCAGCATGGACATTCCTGACGATGTGGTGGTGTCGGCATCCAAACAGCATCTTAGCTCGATCTTCCGTGATTTGCTGCGCAACAGCATCATGTACAGCGAACCGGGGACTCCGATCACCATTCGAGCCATACCTTCACCGAAAACGCGCAGCATTCAAATTGACATTGTTGATGAAGGTTACGGAATTCGGCAGAACGAAACCAGTAAAGTGTTTATCCCCTTTCAGCGTGCCCGCCAACCTCAAATTCTGGCCGAATTTGGGTACGGCTTAAGTCTCTATCTGGTCAAAATGGAGATCGAAGCGATGGGGGGACGCATCTGGTTTACCAGTGAAGAAGGTGTCGGCACAACCCTGAGTTTTAAACTGCTGCTTTGGCGTACGGCAGAAGAGTAAATATGGAGCCTCAACCTTTTGACGGCCCGGCGTGGCTCAACCCATTTGATGATCTCTTTATTGGACTGGATGAAAACGCCATCATCCGGCGTGTAATTGGTGTGCCGCATTGGGAAACCAGTGAAACTATCACCTTAGAGGGATTATCATGGGCTGATTTTACTCTGCGTTATGCCGATCCAGAGGCTCGTTCCGGGCTGCATTATGGTTGGCTGGCTGTTGTCGAGAGGCGAGTGGCCCCGCAGCACTGGCCGCCGTTTCTGTATTTTCGAAATGGGTGGAAGATTGCCCTGCGTCCAACAGAACAGCCGGGACTCATTGCGTTTGTTGCACACATTTTCCCTTCAGTTGAAACGCAGTTGAATAATTTGCTCGGCCAACAAGTGCTAACCACCATCGAACGGCTGGTACGGGTAAGCCAGCACGTGTATCGCGGCATTGATGGCCCGCTGACGGACCCCCAAGTGAGCGATGTAGGCAAGCTGGTGGAAAAGTCAGAGTATTTATATCACCTGCTGCATCGCACGCGTGCTGAATGGGTGCTGCCCACACTCAGCGCCCCCCAGCCCTACAGTCTCCCGCAGTTGCTTCAGTTTTCGAGCCAGGACTTTATCGAACATCGAGTCAAAACACAGCAACTGGGTATTGAGTGCCAATGGTCCTCTGAAATTGTGTATTGTTACAAGGAAATCCGCGGCACCGTCCAGGCGATGCTGCGCGATCTGTTGGTCGAAATACCCGCCCAAACAAGCATCAGACTGACTGATACAGTTAATGCGGATGATGGCATGGTTTGGGCTGAGATCAGTTATCAGGGGAAAGAACCGGAAAAACTGGCAATGCCGCTGACGGTGGGGCAGGCCTATCTCAGCCCGGTAAAAGGCCGGGTTTGGAGCGAACCCGATCAGAATCGGATTATATTGGCTTTCCCACGATGGCAAGGCAGCCGCTAGATCAGCATTGACGAGTGTGCCTGGGTCATGCTAAACTTCTGGCGGATGGGGGAGTGGCGGAATGGCAGACGCCGCGGACTTAAAATCCGCTGAGTGAGAACTCGTGTGGGTTCGAATCCCACCTCCCCTATAACCACGCTCTAGACAAAGCGTAGGCCCTTTGGTACAATTTCGCCCGTCTGGTAATTTGTTTGAACAGCATTGGAGACTTACTGTTGGCTAACCATAAGTCTGCCCTTAAGCGTATTCGCAGCAGCGAAAAGAAGCGTATTCGTAATCGTATCGTGCGTTCTCGCGCCCGGACGGAAGTGAAGAAGGCTCGCTCCTTTATTGAAGGTGGCGATCTGGACAACGCCCGTCAGGCCACGCTCGAAGCGATTCGTACGCTCGATAAAGCAGCAGTCAAAGGCATTATTCACCCGAATAACGCTGCGCGCCGCAAAAGTCGCTTGATGAAGCGCCTGGCGCAGCTCGACGCTCAGCGGTAATCATTCTACCGCACTTCATTCGCACAATGAGGCATCTGTCAAGATGCCTTTTTGTGTTACGAGGACACTGCCAAACAATACCCTTGACCACGCACGGTTAGCAGATAACGGGGTTTGCGCGCCTCTGGTTCCAAAATTTTGCGCAACCAGCGGATATGCACATCCAGGGTGCGTGTATCCCCCATATAATCAGTTTTCCACACTTCCTGCATCAAAAATCGCCGGTCGAGCGTTTCGTTAGGGCGTTTCATAAAAATTTCCATCAGCGCGACCAGCTTGGGTGTCAACTTTTTTTCATTCCAGGGCATTGTCAGCATCTGCTTCTCCAGATTCAAGCAGAATGGGCCTAACTCGATTACCTTTCCCTCATCGACCATAATAGGTGCAGTAAACCGCTTGATCCGGTTAATCAGTTTGCGCGGCGTGAACGGAGGGGTGAGTACCACATTCGCAGCGCTGGTTTCGCCCGGAGGATTTTCCGCGCGGATATGGATAATCGGCAGTTCCCCTAATGTCATTCGCAGCCGAGAACAGATTCGATTGCCAGAGGTATGCATTGAAGCCGCATCTAAAACAACCACATCCGGCTTTGTTGTTTGAGCGAGGTACAGCGCTTGTTTTCCCGTATGCGCAACTTGAACCTGATACTTCTGTGTCAGGGCGGCAGCAAACGAAATACCATTTGCGCGTTCATTTTCGATCAGCAAAACCCGAACCGCCCGCATGCCTCACCTTTACCTAACGTTTTAACATTGAGGGGCACAAATTTTAACATTCGCGATTATAGTGGCTGGTTTCAGGCTGGCAACCTCCGAAATAAATTTATATGTGTTACGGCTCTGATTCCTCCACGTCATTTACTTGTTCTCGTACTCATTGACGCCAGCATTAGGGGTTAATCACGAGACATTACCCCCATATCTGGTGGTAAGCAATTGGCTGCATGCATTTAACATTGTCGCACAAAGTCTCTTAACACTGGGCACATGAAATTTAACCACATTATCCCACGCGATGTGGGATAACAGCGGAATTAGAAAAACTGCGCCATAATCAAATAAAAACTACGCCAAAAGTCAGGAAAAATCATGCACCAATCGGTTCAAGCGGTACAAAAATTAGCAAACTCGCCCCTGCTTTCCAGCATTCGGGAACAGATCGATATTCAGGCTATTGTGGGCATCGCCGTTCGCATCCAGCAGATTGCGTCTCCCACGTTCGCGGAGGAACGGCGTGCGGCCTATATAAAAAGTCAGTTTGAATGCTACCCGCTGCGCGATGTACATACCGATGAAGTCTATAATGTGTATGGATGTTGGCCGGGAACCGATCCCGCCAGCCCTGCGTTGTTGATTTCGGCGCACACCGATACGGTTTTCGCTGCCGATGCGGATCTCACCATTCAACAAAAAGACTCGCAAATTTATGGTCCCGGTCTGGGCGATAACAGCCTGGGTGTAGCGGGCCTGTTGTATTTGCTGGATGTGTGTCAAAAGCATCATATTCAGCCTGCTGCCGATATTTGGTTTGTCGCCAACAGCCGCGAAGAAGGGTTGGGTGATCTCGGCGGAATCCGCGCAGTGTGGGATCATCTCAAAGATCGATTGGGCGCGGCGGTTGTATTAGAGGGCATGGCATTAGGGCGAATTTATCATGGTGGAATTGCTGTGCGGCGTTGGCGGATCACCTGCCGTGCACCGGGAGGGCATAGCTGGCTGCATTTTGGGCAACCCAGCGCGATTCATGGATTGGTTGAATTGGGGGCGCAGATTACCGCCATGATACCGCCTGTATCGCCGCGCACAACTTATAACATCGGGCTGATCAGCGGAGGGCAGTCGGTCAACAGCATCGCTACAACGGCAGAGTTTTATCTGGATATGCGCTCCGAGGATAGCAAAACATTACATGCACTTGAACAACAGGTCAGGGATGCGATCAAACGGGTGAGCAAAACCGATTTGACGTTTGAAATTGACGTTGTAGGAGATCGACCATCTGGCTTTATCAGCCCAAGCCACCCCCTGGTCCAGATGGCGGCGGCGGCCCTGGATGCGATCAGCCACCCCGTTTTTTATGAGTCGGGCAGTACTGATGCCAATGTGCTGTTGGCTAACGGGCTACCCACCGTGACCATCGGGATATCATACGGAGGACATGCACACCGGCTGGACGAGTATATCGAAACTACGCCGCTTGCCGATGGCATGTGGCATGTGATCCTGTTGGCGCTGGCGGTTGCGGACCACATGAAGCAGTGGTGATGATCAGATGGTCCATTCCCCAGCCTGATCTTGAAAACAAAGGGCTTCCTGGGGCTGCCATTTGGCTCCGGCCTGCACGCTCTCGATAAACTGGTGGAGCGGAACACGATTGAGAAATAGAGTCCGGTAGTGGACATCTTCGATCTGATCCGCCTGCTGCTGGATGACTGCTGATGCCTGCCCAATCCAATAAGCGGCTTTTTCGTGGTTTCCGAGTCCCAATTCTGCCGCTGCTCGCAGCGCGAGAATTTCCTGCGGTGACGTGTCTTCCAGCAGCAGCATATACTCGATGGGATAGTTCAGGCTCTTACGTGCATCTTCATAACGTGAAGCGGCAATATCCGCCAGCGCCCAGGCGACTTGTGAGAGCGGATACAGGATCGGGAGTTGAATTTGAGACATAGCTTTCGAGGCCCGTTTAGCCCACTTTTTTGCGCCGTCATCATCGCCTATCACCACATAACAGCGCACCAGGGCCAGCGCTGGGGGAACCATTTCAACCTCGCCCATCAGGGGATGGGGGCTTTCAAGCAGATCGAGCAGCATCTGCACCGCAATATCGTTATTGCCGCGCCATAATTCGAGGCGTGCTAACAGCACTTGTGCCCCCAAACCGAGTACGCCCGCATCTTTGCTCACCTCAACCGCATGCTGCGCGACATCATAGGCTTCTTCAAAATTGCCTAATTTCATATAGGCTATGCCCAGGTTCATCTGAGATAACCAGGCCAACGCCGGGTCTAAACCGCTGGTCCGGGAAGAAAGCTTTTGCGCCAGGTGTAGCACATCCATCCAGCGGCCTTCATAGGTGGCAAATCGCATTTCATTTTCATCCAGCAGGCGGCGAATTTCGGGATTAACAGCCGTTTGTCCCAGACGGCGTAACGCGGTCATCAGGAAGCGGACCAAAACCATATCCCCGGCGCGGTAAGCAATATCAATCTGGTGCTGAGTGGCATCTAATTCGCCCAGCAGATCGCCTACTTTGGAATAAAGCGCGCGGCCTCGTTCGGCGGCTTCTTTCGCCCCCGTCAGCTTGCCCTGACCCAGAAGATGAATCGCCTGTTGAAGCGAAGCACGAGCCTGACGAGCTTCATCAATCTGATCGGTCAAGGCATCCATTGCTTCCATCATATCGGGCGGATAATACAGCCCGGCGGTTGCCGCCTGACGCAGAAATTCTGCGCGAAGGGAAAACAGGTCAAACTGGATTGCGGGCAGCGGTTCGGGCAGATTTGAAGTATCGACTTCCGATGCATGTTCATCGAGAATACGTTGAGCCTGTTCCGCATAACGATTTGCTTCTGCCATGGCTCCGGCCAGCAGCGCCGTATGGGCCGACCACCAGTGATTAACCAGGGCCTGTGTCCATTCGCGGGCCTGGCCGTAGTGATAGGCCAGTTTCGAGATGCCGCCGAGATTACGCGTACCGCCATGTTGAGCCAGATAATCAGCCGTATGGCGGTGCAAAAAGCGGCGGCGCGGCGCGCTGGTATCGGCATACATAATTTCACGGACCTTGATATGGCAAAACTGGTAAAGCCCTGGTGAGGTTTCCTCAAGAATAAACGCTTTGAGCAGTTCCTCTAAAGCGAGATCGACAGCAACCGATGGTTCGGCCAAAACTGCCAGCATTTTTTCGTCAATGTCGTGTTCGACCACTGCCGCGATAGTGAGCACTTCCTGGGCAGCGCGTGACAGGCGGCGAACGCGTCCCCGGATCATGCCAAGCGCAGTTTCGGACATAGGTAAGTCAGCCGGATCGGGAAGGGCACCAGCGCGAAGCTGCCAGTTTCCGTTTTTCTCGTATAGTAGACCTTGTTCCACCAGGGCGCGCAGCGTCTCGACCACAAAAAATGGATTTCCAGCCGTTTCACGATACAGCAGGGGCGCAAAACTGCTTAGGTCTTCTTTTACTAACTCGGCCAGCAGGCGCTGTAATTCGTCTTGCGGTAGCGGTGGAAGACGGATCAACGTGGTTGGCGCAGGCGCATGGACCGAACTGGTCGGCCAGTCCATAAGCGGGGAATCATAGGACACTTCCTCATCGCGCAGCGTTGCCAACACCATCAGGGGGAGATCGTGGCAGCGGCGCAGCGCATGGTTCAGACAAGCAAGGCTCGCCGGGTCCGCCCAATGTAAATCTTCCGTCACCAGCCACAACCCATCCCCCGATGAAGCAAGCAGGCGAACCACCTCTGTCACCGCTTCTTGCAGCAAGATGCTGGCATCTGGCCCCATACCGAGGCGGGTTGCTGTTTCCAAACGGCTGCCACTTTTCAACGTCGGCACTAACTGGGCGAGATCCTGACGGGTGGTTGCGGATAATCGATTGGCTATCCTATCAACGGCCTGCCGCATCAGTTCAGCAATCAATTGGTAGGGTGTACCGGCTTCCATTGCATAACAGTTGCCGATTAACACGGCGACATTGGGGCCTGGAATGCGGCTGATGGCTTCTTCAACCAACCGAGTTTTGCCCATTCCTGCCGGTCCCGTGATCAGCAAAAGCTGGCTCTTATTGCGCTGACAAATACGCCATTCCAATGTGATGCGCGCCAGTTCTTCATCACGCCCCACCAGCGGCACCCAGTCAAGATCGGTGGCGACTGGAACGGGAACAGAAGGGACCGACGGGAGCACAACGGGTATAACGGCCTGTCCTTGCCGGATGTCTTCGTAGAGTTGGGTCGTTTCCGGCATCGGCTCTGCGGCCAGTTCCTGGTCCAGCATCTCGACGCACTGCTGGTAGTGACGAATAGCCGCGCTGCGATCCCCCATGGCGTAATACGCCATCATCAACGCCCGGTAGGCCGTCTCTTGCAAGGGGTCTTGTTCGCGCAGACGGTGGGCATATTCAATGACACCGCTCCAGTCGCCGGCCTGCTGGCAGACCAGGATCAGATGCCGGAGGGCGGTCAGGAAACGCTGGTGAGCGTGTTCACGCTCCAACAAAACCCAATCGGCATAAATGTCTTTCAGCAGATCATCTTTATAGAGGGCAACGGCTTCGCTCAATAGCTGGCGTGCGGGCAGATCGGTGCGATAGGCGTTCATCAGCGCCCGCTCAAACTCTTCGTAATCCACACGCAGATTAGCTTCGGGAGCAATCGCCAATTCATTACCTTCAGTGGCAATTAAATCCGTATGAGGATGGATTGCCTGGCGCAGCAGATATAAAGTGCGCCGCAGACGTTCCTGGGCCTTTTCGGGAGCAGCGTCGGGCCAGAAGGCCGCCTGAACCTCTTCACGAGTAATACGCCGCTGGCGATTGAGCAGCAAAAACGATACGAACGCAGCCGGTTGGGGAGGCAGGACCACGTTACGCTCATCGATCAACAGGCGTGGAGGGCCAAACAGATAAAAGTGAAATGTGACAGCCATAGTTCTAACTCGGTATTCGCGCAAATAAACTCATGTTCAACTCTAGCACGAACTGGCATTTTTGGTGAATCGATCCGGTTGGTATTCGAACGGTTGGACGCGTACAATAGAAGCGTTCATTGGGCTGTGATAGGAGTATTGCATGGGTGCGCGACCATCCGGGCGTTTAACCGAAAGCCTGTTTGATAACCGCTATCGTTACGATACGATTTATCCTCGTGGACGGTCTGGTGAGACTCTGCGCGCGTATGACACACAGGACCAGGATCGCCCTGTTGTTATCAAACGGCCCGCGCCTCAAGACGCCCCGCCGATGCGTGCCGGGCAAGAAGTCAGCATCCGAATCGAAAAACAAGCGCTCGAACGGCTGTCCGGGCATCCAGTGCTTACCGAACTGCGCGGATCGGGTGTATTTCGCGTGGGTGGACACACTCACGAATATATTGTAATGGATTTCGCCCTGGGCCAGACTGTCGAAGAGATGGTTTTAGAACGGGCAGAACGCGGCGAATACCTGTCTGAACTCGAAGCACTGGTGGTTATTGACCATCTGCTCGATCTGCTGGCACTGGCGCATGATAAACGCATAATCTATAACGATGTGGATGCCAAGCATCTCTTCTGGGATCGAGATCAGTATCGCCTCAAAGTGATTGACTGGGGAAATGCTGTTTTTCTGGATGAGCCGGGCGCGCTGTCGAACATCAGCCGCAGCACGGATATTTATCAGTGTGGCGAACTGATCTATTTTGTTCTGACCGGGGGCAAACGACTGGCTGTCGAAGAAGAAGGGGATACTTTTTTTGTCAACTTCGGCGTGGATGCTGAGCGTATTTCCGCCAAACTACAATCCATTGTGACCCGCGCAGTGAATCCTGATCCCAAACGGCGGTACGGCTCTATCGTAGAGTTGAAAAATGCGCTGAGTGAGTATCGCCAACCGTTGGAAAAAGCCCGTGATGACATCCTATCCCGCGTGCGGAAACGTGTTCGCGCTACCGCCAGCCAGAACGAACTCGAAGAACTGGCTGAAGCGCTGCGTGCCGCACAAGACATGGATCCTGGGTATCCTGAAACAAATGCATTAGCAGCACAGATCCGATCCTATCTCAAGCAAATTACGATCCAGGCCGATCTCGACGCGATACGAATTTACCTGGAAAGCGGAAATTGGCCGCGCGCATCATCACTCCTCGGTGATTTATTACCCACTGCCGATAATAACAGCCGCCCGTTGATCGAATTTTTGATCAGCGCCACGGGCACACTCGAAGAGATGCGGATCGCACCACCGCCTGCCGGATTTTTAGCTGCGCTTGATCCTCTGTTTCAGGGAGATGTATCAGCGGCGGGGCAGATTTTGTTGACCACCAACGAAAATCGGAATGCAGCGCGGCAGGCGCAATGGCTGTTGGCAGAACAACTATCGCGGACGGTAGCCGAAGTCACGCTGCTGCGGCCTCATCTGGCGCGGTTGCGACACGAATTAGGGGAAGATAATGCCCTGCTGGATGACATCGATAAACTGCTGGCGCAGCCTCCGCAGCCGGGTTTGACTGCGCTGCAAGTCCGCTATGAAGATGTGGGCGCTTTATTAGAGCAGTTGGAGACGGAGTCGAGCGCCGACGAAGCGCTATTATCCACGGTGATTTATGCCCAGCGCGCCATCCGCGCGGTTACAGAAAATTTAGGGCAGGTCGGTGAATATGTGATCCGCGATCCGGGACGGGCAGGGGAACTGCTGCATCAGGCGCATCAGGTCGATCCCACCTCACCATTATTTGATACACTGCACGATTACTTTGACGAAGTACACCAGGCTTTAGCGGCACTCGGCCAATTTAAACCCAAAGCAGACGGCACCAATCTGGCGATGTGGTTTGCCGATGTCCAGGAATTTTTACGACCCTATCTGGACGATCTGTCCGATGCGCAACTTCATGCAACAGCGGCAGCGCTGGACCGCGCCGCGCAGGGCTGGAATACGGTGATTAGCTATCTGGCGTTGGGCCGCCGGCAGCCCACAATTGATATGCTGCGCAGTACGGCTGATATTTTGCGCACTTTTAATGAAAATCTCGCCGCGTGGCTGGGCAATCTCGCCACCCGGTTGGCGGATGCTGCGCAAGTGGAGCGCCACAGCCCCAATACGCGGCTGGCCGATTCATTAACCGAAGGCTGGAAAGCCTGGGATCAGGGGCGGGGCGCGCTAGCCACTGAGATCGGACAAAAAGCACGGGAGCATGCTCGAACAGAAGGTGAGCGTCTCGCCGCAGATCGACTGCGAAAATTAGGAGAACTGCTCGAACGCTGGCTGGCGGATGATGGAGTCACTGATGTTGAACGAACCGATCAAGCCGAAACAGAAACCCTGAGTACACTGCTGTCAGATGAAGATCAAGAGCGCCGGACGTTTGCCGAGCAGATGCCGAACACCACGCTTTATCTGCGTGCGATGAGCCGGGGCATTGTCGCGTACATGCAGCAGAGCAGCAGTGCAGGCTGGCGCGCACTGTATCTGCATTATGTGCTGCGGGGCATGTTATCGCTGCTGAATAATGATCTGGAAGAGGCAGAATTCTGGCGTAATGCAGCCAGCCGCACCTTTGACGATGCCCGGACGCATCGCGCCTTCCAGGTGTTGGATCGGATGCTTACGGGGCGGCGCTTAGTCGAAGCGGCTGAAAAAGCAATGAACGCCGTTACCGGACCGAAAGACCTGGAAAATGTCCGGCAAACGCTCAACGCGCCGCTGGCAGCAGAATGGCTGGCTGGAGCAGAGCAAGCGGTTTATGATACCAATCAAGCACTCCATAATTGGGCGGACGGCGAGTTCTACAATGCGCGCCAGCAGTTGGACTCCGCCCTTGTGCATATGCAGCAGGCAGTGGACAAATCGGGATTAAAAGTCGAGCCGTTCGTTACCTGGCTCACGCGGCTGCGCGATGCTGCCGCCGACCTTCAGCAGCAGCGCCTGGTTTTAGAAAAAAGTGCGCTTTCGACCAGCGAAGAACCTGATCCCGCACTCACTGGCGTTCACCGCCGAATCGTCAGCCTGACGCAGCAAACCCTGGGTTCGGATTATGTGCATCAGGTGCGGCAGTGGGAAGAAATGTATACTGCCGTGCTGGAAACTTACAGCACCCAGCGCCTTTCGCGGCGGGAAAAACTGGCCGCTTTCAGCCGCCATTTTGCCTCCCTGTTTATCACCAAACACCCGCTTTATCCACTGTTCCGCCATTGGGAATCTGTAATTGAGCAGCTTCCGCCCGATGAGGCCGAAGACGATGTGATCGAAATGGAGGCAGTTGAAGAGGATTCCAGCGCGGCCTCGGTATCCTATCTCGAAGATGATCAGGAACTTGAAACAGCGCCGCGCCGTGAACGAACCGGCGGCCTCCCCTGGAACTGGATTATCATAGGATCGCTGGTGTTGTTAGTTGCTGTCGTGGGATTCGCTGTTATACGGTCTTCAGGCGAAAACTCAGACAACAACCAACATCCGACGGCGCGCGAACCGGAACTCGTGCCACCTGCCACGCAGTTTCCGACGCGCACCACGCGCCCCAAACCGAGCAATACACCTGTTACACCTGCAACGGCAGCCGTTGCGGTTGTTCCGGCAACTGACGCACCGACCAACACACCCTTTGTCATCCCGACCAATGTGCCAACCACAGAAGTACCGACAGAAGCGCCAACGAATACGCCGGAACCCACGATTGAAGCCAGTTCCGCGACGCCTGTTGTGGTTTATACACCCACCCTACAGCCACTCGATCCGGGTGACACCCCGGCGACCTTTGCTCCCGCAGGCTCCGAACCGAATCACGATGCTCTGGCAGCCCTGGCGGCCATGCCAGTTGATCTACTGGGTTGGAGCGCGGACGAATTTCAGGCGGGCGACAATGACACGTGGCGGATCACATCGGGCAGCGCCAATTCAATAACGATTGAACTGACGCCTGATTTGATCAATGCGTTGTTTATGCCCGGCACAGCCAATACGATTGCCAAAGTCGAAGCGGTGATGCAACTGGTGGAATATGATCCCGAAGCGCTGGCGAACGGTGAAATTGCCTTTGGATTGGGTGCGCAGAATATGCACGATCAACAGGCAATGGGCGAAGTCAAATTCGAGCCGGATTTGTTGAACCTGGGACTCAATCAGAATAATCAGTTCAGTTCCAAAACGCGTGTTCCGCAGTCTGATCCCACCGTTGAAATTACGCTGTCATTGCAGCGCTTTGATGCCAATACACTGGCGTTTTATGTGAATGATAAGTTATTGGGCAACCCGGTTATCGTTTTTCCGCAAAATGAGCCGCTGACTCTGCTCCTCTTTGTGACCGGGCAGAATGTGGTGGTGGAAGTAACCAGCCTGCAAATCGATTACCGGCCCGGCGCGGACTTACCGTAATGAGGGTGAACGATGCGTTTTACTGAAATTGCACTCGAAGAACAATATGACATTGGCAATTATATTGATACCTTTGCGCTGGGACATTATGCGCGGGTGTTGGAAGCGCAGGATATGCGTGATGGGCGGATGGTGGCGCTGAAAGTGATGCGCCCCGAACATCTCTCCGGCGACGGCACCCCGCGCTGGGAGGCGCGCGCCTTTATCAACGAGGCCGATCTTTTGGTCCGATTGAAACCCAACCGGGCCGCCGTCCAGTTATATGACTGTGGGTATCTTTCCGATCCTAATGAACGGCCCAGCGGCGGCGACATGATTTCCTATGAAACCAATATCGCCGCTTTCCGCGAGAATCTGTTTCCTTACATTGAGCGCAACTGGCGGCCTTATTTAGCGCTTGAACTGCTGCCGCGCCAGGACAGCCTGTTCTATTTGATGAAACCCAACACCGCCAGCAACCGGCGGCGGTTGCCAACCGAGGAAGGGATCGACCTTGCGCTGCAATTCGGCCATTTTCTGCGGGAAGCCCACGCGCAGCGGATCGTTTACCTTGACCACAAGTTGGAGCATGTATACTGGGATGGTACAACACTGCGGATTATTGACTTTAATAGCTCAAAAGTTGTAGAGACGGGCACCCATACACTCGATCAGTATGTGGTTCAGGATGTGCATAATCTCTGTGTGGGGATTCTCTATCCTATCTTCACGGGATTATCGCCGAAAAAAAGCGCGCTGGTGCCGCAGCCCGCTTCTCAAACCGAAGTGGAAGAACGCTATCGGGATGTCAATGAACTGGATTTTGGCGTCGAGCCGTCGCTCAGCATGGCCTTACAGGAACTGCTGCAAGAAGGTGCCCGGCAGGAAATTCCAACAGTTCGAGCCTTCATCAGCGAACTGGAAAAAGTCGCTGCTAAACTGGGGTGGGCTTTCTCTGGACTGCACACGGTAACAGGCTTGCGTGAAGCACGGGATCACATGCGGGCGGGATTGGTCAAACTGCGCGAAGGGCAGGATGCGCTGCGCGCGGCCCGCGAAAGTTTGCTCGAAGCCGTAATTTTGGATGACATTAATGAGGATATGGAAGCGGAACTGCGCCGCTTGCTGGCCCAGATCAACGAGGCATTGAATCATCGAGTTATTCCCTAAAAATGAGGTTTGGCATGGCCGATTTAAAAAACCAGCTTGAAAATCTGCGTCAGGAAATTGAAGCGCTTCCCGCAAGTGCAACCGCGAGTCAAATTGCGCAGCTCGAAAGTGAAGCCCGCGCCCTGCTGGCTCAAAGCAAAAATACACCTTATGAAGAATCCGCCCGCGAACTTTTCGCCCACCTGGCCCGCCACAGCGCGCCCCCGCCGCCCGAAACCGCCGCAGTACGCGGCCTGCTGCGCCGCGCCCGTATTCGGATTGAAATCGCCGGGGATGCCGACGATCTTGCCGAAGCGAGTGATATTCTGGCCCAGGCCCTGGAGCAAGACCCAGATAACGCGGAAACATTAGAACTATTGCAGCAAGCGGCCTCACACAGTTCAGCGCTGGAAATGAAAGTGCGCGGCCTGATGGATCGTTATGGGTTGTCAATGCGCCGTGATGTGCCCAAACCACCGCCGCCCGTGACACCATCCGCACCGCCCCCACCGCCAGCGCGTCGCCCGACAGAATATACATCAGAGACGAATAATCACAGCGAACTTTTAGGCGACATCGCGCAGGCGTATTATTCGGGCGACTATCGGCAGACCGTTGATCTCGCCAACCGTGTGTTGGCCGACGATCCGGGTAATGCCCAGGCTCAGGATTACCGCCAGAAAGCCGAAGAGAATCTGCTGCGCGGTGTCGTTCCCGATCACCGGATTCCATTTGATGCGCGTGTCGCCTATAACCGGGCAAACTCATTGGTCCGCGCCGGGAATTATGACGAAGCCGAGCGGCTCTACCGCGAAGCCCGCGATCTGGCTGCCCGCGCGGGCATTACGAGTTGGAAAGATGTTGAGCAGGCCCTGCTCGATATTCAGGACCTCGCGCTGGCTCGTGAACTGCTGGCCGAAGGAGATCGGCTTCTGGCCGCTGATGATTGGGATACCGCGCTGCAAAAATATGAAGGCGCAATGCGGGTGGTGCCGAATGATCCGCTGGCGCAGGAACGGATTGATCTGGTCCGTAATGTACGCCAGCAGTTTGATCAAGCGACGGTTCAGCTTAATACAACAACCGGCTCGCTCAGTGATCGGGCGCGCGGCTTGCAGCATTTACTTAATCGCTTGGCCGGGCTGCGGCAACTGCTGCCCGGCAGTGAGAAGTTAAAGCGGTTAGGGCGCGAGATCGAGGACCGGATCGAAAATATTATCACTCAGCTTTATAACCAGGCTCAGGGTGCGCTGACGCGAGGCGAAACGCTCACAGTATTAGAAGAACGGCTGCGCCTGACTAGTGAAGCGGTTCGTGCGCTTGAAACGGCAGCGGAACTGCTGCCCGCCGATCCCGATATTAACAACCTGTTGCAGCGTGCGCGCCAAAACGAAGCCGATATGGTCGAGTCGCGCCAGGTGATTGAGCGGGCATCGGCCTTGATCGCTCAGAATTATGAAAATGAACTCGCCCAGGCGCGGACAATGTTGAGTGGGCTGCGGCATCAGGCTCAGGACCCGCGCTACCGGATGATTGTATCTGACCTGCTGGCCCGGCATCTTGAACGGGTGGAAGCCGCGCTGGATCAACGTGATGCACAA
Organism: uncultured Anaerolineaceae bacterium; assembly: GCA_964472565.1. Taxonomy (GTDB): domain Bacteria; phylum Chloroflexota; class Anaerolineae; order Aggregatilineales; family Aggregatilineaceae; genus DATAMF01. The sequence goes on along the minus strand of CAYYNB010000005.1, from coordinate 59,607 downwards.
ACGGCGCAGCACTGGCTTGATATTGCAAAAGACGAACCGTTCCGCATCCTGGGCCGCCGGACCGAGATTCTACGGCTGGAAGAACAAGTCCGCGATCTCAAGCGAAGACGGTATCTGCTGTGGGGCATTCTAGGGGTTATTGGACTTGTGGTAGTGATCGGCGTGGCGCTGGCAACCCGCGATTCAGTTTGGGGGCCGATCTTTTATACTGATACACCAACACCGCTGCCCCCCACGCTCACCCCGACGCTGACGCTGACGCCGACACTCACACCCAGCATCACACCAACCCCCAGCAATACACCAACGATCACATATACGCCATCGATTACACGTACACCAACAGATACGCCGACCGAAACGCCGACCAGTACGCCGACAGATACGCCTACGCCAACCTACACGCCGAGCCATACCCCCACACCCACACCCACATCGACCCCTTCCGACACACCCACGCCGACGCTGACGCCCAGCATCACCCCTACGCCGGAAGTGATCTGTGTGGTCTTTGCGAACCAGAGTGTCAATATTCGTTATTCGCCGGATCCGAACGCCGAACGTGTCTTTGCAACAGGCGCTCAACAGCGCATGGATGTAGTCGCGCAGCAAATCGGGTCGGATAATCAATTGTGGTTCAAGGTGCGATTTGTACGCGGGGAAGGCCAGATTATCGGATGGGTACGTGCGGATCTTGTGCAGCAGGTAGAAGATTGCCCACGCTGATAAAACGAAAAATGGGCACTGTTGTAGTGCCCATTTCCTGTGGGTCGTACACGACTCGAACGTGTGACCTCGTCGATGTCAACGACGCGCTCTAGCCAACTGAGCTAACGACCCAAGTGACCATCATTATAGTGAACCTCCGCAGATTTGGCAAGGGTTAGAAACGCTCCAAATCTGAAAGAGTTTGCTATAATTCGCACGGTTCAGGATGGAAACAGTGACGCAACGAGACTTAATGATATTTACAGGAATTACGCTTGCCCTGGCACTCTTTTCGTTTTGGGTATCCGGGCGACTCTTCCGGCGCAGTCGAACCGATGTATTCTGGCGACGGCGGCGCGAAGCCGGGCGTCGAGGCTGGCGGCTGTTTGTGCTGGGAACGCTGCTGCTCGTACTCAGTGGGGTGTTGTGTGTTGGCACTTTGTTGATCGGTTCCCTCGCTGATGACGATGACAAACCGGTTACGACGATAACTGAAAATCCAACTGAGACACCAACCGAAACGCTAACGCCAACGGATACCACCCTTCTAACCACACCAACCATCCCGGATGTACCAACCGAGCCATTTACGCCTATCCCGATTCGCAGTGAGGAACCGCTGCCAAGTCTGACGCCGCAACCATCCTATACACCGCTCCCCTCATACACCCCGGCCCCGACTCTCACGCCGCTGGTCATCGTTGTCACATCGACTCCTGGACCGCTGCCTTCCAGTACGCCGTATCCGACCTTCACCCCGCCTGCGAGTTCAACCTTGCTGGCTCCACGTGTGACACCGCGCCCGAATGCCCGCCTGACCATTACCGGACTGGATACTCAGGTGTCAGATGAAGGCGAACCGGTTGAAGCCCGTACCGAGTTTCCCGCTGGAATATCCCGCATCTATTACTTTGTGCGTTTCAACTTTATGGGGCAGGGTGTGGTCTGGAAGCGTTACCTCTACTACCAGGGCGAACCCATTGTGGGCGGTGAATATCTATGGGGACCGAGGATGAGCGGGTATACCTACTTCTTCTTTGGCAGCGATACAGGGTTTGTGCCAGGCGAATATGAAATCCGGCTGTTCATCGATGACGACGATATACCGATCAGCACCGTGTCCTTTGAAATAGTGAAATAAGTTTCACGGTGTCAGCACAGGTATTTGGCTGGTATCGCCATCCACTACGGTTAAGCTGCCCAAAACCCAGCCTGTATTCGCGCCGTATTGAACCGACCACCACTGCGCGTCACTGCTGCGCCCGATAATGGCTGCCTGATCTCCAAAATTGAGTGAGCCAATGGCCGGGTAGTTCGTTCCTGGCCCCTGGCGTACGGTCAGGTTGGGGTTCGCATTGACGCGCAAGCTGACAGCGGGCAAAGTGGCGGTTGGCGCGAGATTATTACTGGTATTTACATCGCTTAATGTTGGTGTTGGGATGAGGGGTGCGGAACTGGAAGGCAGTTTCGCCGGGCTGACTGTCACTTCAACCGGACGATCATCGCGTCCAATCGACGAGCCATCGGCCCGAAAAGCTTCAACTGTAATCAGGTATTTGCGGGGTTCGGCGGCAGTCCAGGTAATATGCCCGTTCAATAAATTCTGCGGTTGAGCAGATGTCACCTCCTGGTACGGCATTCCGTCAATCGTAAATTCGAGACGCACCACGCCCGCTTCAGTATCCTGAGCCACCGCGTAAAACTGCACCACGGTCCCGCTGGCATAGCGGGGCAGGTCCCGCTCATAGATTTGATTTTCGGGGGCGATCAAAAAAACAAACGGGCCTTTATGAACAGATTGGACTTCTTTCGGGGTTGGTGTTGTGCTTAAATTGCATCCCAGCAGCAGGCCAATAAGCAGCAAACTGCAATAGAGCTGTTTCTGAGTCATCACGCGCACTCCTTTCCCCACGCCCAACGCTCCCTTTCTGTCAGATTAGCGGAAAAAATTGTCAAACGCAACAAAAGTCTGATATTCACCTGACAACCGTCTGAAACTACTAGTGTATTTGCGCGTAAATCAGGTAAGATAAATGCAAAATCGTCTTGTGGTAAGGCAGAATACCATGTTCCAACATAGTTATCGTGGCACACTCGTTTGGCTTTTTATTGTAGGCATGGCGTTGGGTCTGACACTTGTCGCGGGGGAAGTTCCAACTGCGGCTGGCGCGGTGCTGTTAGCTGCCTATCTCGCTTTGGTGTGGATGGTGGCACGTGGTATTCCGGTTGGCCCTGCTTTCCAGAAAATGATGGCAAGTCGCGAACACCCGGTGGAAACGTCGGAAGTTGCCCGTGAAGCCATATCTCGCGCCCGCAGCCATCCCGCCTATGATGCAACCGTGCAGCTTGTCGATGTAGGGTTGATCGTGGATGAGCAGCGGCCCGATGGCCTGGCGTTGCGGCGAGGCAGGTTTATTTCAATGGACGATCACGGTATTCGTCCTTTCGCACTGATTCATGTGCCTCAGTTGTTAGCCGAACGGACCGTGCGTATCCGGTTTGAGCTGCGCAACGAAAACGGTAAACGTGAGTATGTTTACGAAACCGAAAAATGGCTGCGTGCGGGGGAGAATGCGATTCTGCCTGATTACCGTTTTCCCATTCGGAACAGCAAGTCACCTATTGAAGTTGGCTCCTGGACGGCACATATTTTAGTGGAAGGTGGGTTGCTCGGCATTCACAATTTCAGCCTTTCGCCCTCATTAGCAGCGCGCCGTCGCCAGATGTCTTCGGATGGAGAAATGCGCGAACGAATCTGGCATACTGAAGATGAATCGCTGCCCTTAAGCCTCGAAGAACTGCTGCGTCAACAAAGCCGCGATGCTCGGCAGGCTGAATAGCGAGAAGCGATCATGGCTGTATTTGTATTGCTGCTGTTTTTGATACTGTTTGTGGGGTTTTTATTCACCCTGTTCTCAGTAGCCGAAGGACATACAGGCCGCCTGACACGCCCCAAAGCACAAAAGCGGGGACGTTCGGCTGTTGCTGGATCGCCAGCGGCTTCAATGGCGATGCGGCGTGCTGGCTATGAGGCTGGATCGGACTATGTGCAGGTCGTTGATATTGGCCTGCTGGCGTATCGGCAAACAGACGAACCCAAACTGGTTCGGTATAATGATGTGTTTACAGACACACAGTATCTCCGGCCTTTTGCCGAGCTGTGGCTGCCCTATTCAGCCAGCGGGCAGGTGCGTTTTGAATTGGTTGATGCCCAGAACCGCTTGCGCTATGCCGATGAAGCCGAATATGATTTAGTGCGTGGAACAAACACTGTTTTACCAGGTACCTGGCTTCCACTGCAAGGGAAAAAGATAGCTTCTGATGACTGGGAACTGCGTATTCTGGCCGGTGAGACCCTGCTGGCCAGTCATAAATTTGGTTGGCAGCCCGTTGGGGGAGGAACTATTCAACAGTATACGGCAACCGATGGTGAAATTTCGCCTACCCTGCAACAAGCACTGCATGGCAAACCACGGCGAGCCATGAGTTTATCGGAACTGCTGTCCGATCAAGAGGAATGATTACGCCGTACCTAAAATACTTAACTGAGGGGATTCATGATACCAAACACAACTTCTCGACCAGATCGCCGTATTAATTTTCGTCAGGCGCTTGTAGTAGGAGGGCTGGCTGCTTGTGTGCTTTTGGTGCTTGCCTTAGCAGTTACGAAGAGCACCTGGGCAGCAGTAGCGTATGTACTGGTTGCCCTCTTCGGTTTTTTGTTTGTGCTGGCCCTGTATTTTTGGGGAGCCATGCTGTTTGGCGGCATCCTCGAAACCTTTAGCCGTCACAAAGCACAGATGCCCTGGTCCATTGGCGGGACCCGGCCCGAAGCGCCAGAGCATAACATTGATCCAGGGTTAGAATTGATCGCCGCTGGTATTCTGGTCTACCGGTATGGCGAAGTCAAGCCCCGTGTTTACTTTCGTTCGGTTACGCTCACCAATGCCCGCGCCATTCGTCCTTTTGTTGTCGCACGGACGGGCGAGGAGCGCGCCTACGAGTTTGATTTTTCACTGGTAGACCAAGGCGAACAGGTTCGCTTTAAGGGCCAGTTTGCTCACGACTTGGGCAATGCACCGCAGATGGTAATGCCCCACTACCGGCTTTTGCTCAATGCGCCGCAGCATTTAACGGGGCAGCGCTGGAATTTGCGAGTGCGATCTGGCGTGACGGTTGTGACATCGGTCCGGTTTACGTTTGTTGATGGTACTGACACGCAGCTAAAAAAAAGCGTAATGTCCGAAGAAATGCAGGCGTCCCAACAGGAAATGTTGTTCAACTTGTTGGATGAAGCGGTCAAACAGGATGCGATGACTCAAACGCAGGAAATTGTTTTGGAGGGCGTATGACGCGAATAGAGTGGTGGGGTTCGCCCAATGCGGTGTCGAACCGGCTTCGCTTGGAAGTTGAAATGATGCGGGCGACGTTTGCCGACACCTTCAAATTGGTTGTACCCAAACGCGGCTTGTTATATTGGATTGGGGATGTCGAGATTAACTTGCGAGGAATTCCTGAGCGCGTTCACACGCTGCGTATCGTCTACCCCGAAGTTTACCCCAACCGCCCTTCGGAAGCTTATGTAGACCGTCCTACAGTGTATAGTGAAAAACACCAATATGAAGACGGTCAGCTTTGTCTGTTTAATCCCAAAGACGGTATCACTTATGGTTGGAATCCCAGCACCTCAACGGCTGTCACCGTAACCGGATGGGCGATCCAGTGGTTATATGCCTATTATACCTGGCGAGCGACAGGCACCTGGCCGGGCATCGAAGAACGAATGCCCCCGACCAAAGACGGCGGGCGTAACCGGAGGATGCGGTAGCCATGGAAGAACAAGGACCGGAAACTATGCGAGACTTCCCGCGTGTCATTTTAGCCCAACGTGTGGTGGATAAGATTACACGTGGCGCGTTGCTGTACCCTGAACCTGAAACCGGCGAGGCCCTGATTGGCTTGATTGTGTCGCAGGCCGGACGATCTGAACCGGATATTTATGTGCTGGATACAATTGGCCCCGGCGAAGGAACTGTGCGCGAATGGGGTATGTTCGAGCACGGTGACGATTGGCAGGCTGATGTTTTTCAGTGGATGCATGTCAATTGGGAAGCCTTCCGCGAGCTGCGCCGCCCTTCTTATGGAAACGCGATTGCAGCCAAGTGGGACGTCCCGCTGATGCATGTAGGGGATTGGCACAAGCAGCCCGGCGATATGATAGAACCATCTGGGGGCGATGCCCAGACGGCGCGCCGTATGATCAACGATGAGGAAACCCCCATTGAGCATCTTGTTGCGCCGATTGTAACGATGTATCCCCTTAAGCCGGTGGTTCCCACTATTCCTGCTTCAGTTCCTATTTCGCCACCCGATAGTGCAGATGAGACTCCCACCGAAACAAAGGCTGAGCCAGCGCCGGAAAATCCTCCCCCGGTCGCAAGCGCTGCCGATAATCTGTATAGTCGAATTCCAGAAAACACGGCGAATTCAATGGTGATCCGCCTCGAAGAACAGAACTGGTTAATTCGGATTGATTTTTGGTACGCGAGTAAACGGGTAAAGCCTTTTGTGGGTGTTGCGCCGACAATATGGGCCAATGACCGTTTGCCTGGCCTGCCGCCGCTGGCCTGGCATCTCGCCTATCCCAAACGCTTCGACCAGGAACTCGGCCTGCTAACCGAAGCGGGTTATATGGTGGATATTGTTCGCTGGGATGCGGATGGCAGACCACCGTATGAAATCGCATTTTCGGTATATAAACCGGGCAGTAACCGTGTGATTCTGCTGGTAACGTCGGTAGACTATCCGGCCCATTCGCCCGCGATTCGTCTCGCACCATTGGTAAGTGTGGCCGAAGACGAAGACGTGTTTGAAAAGCTGTATGCAGCATCGCAGCCCGTGTTGCTGACTCAAATGCCTACCTGGGAATGGGATTCGAAACGAACTCTGATTGAATTGGTATGGCATATCGAAAAAACACTGCAAGAGGATAATGTCAAATGAGTTGGGATCGGGTTGAAGGGCTGCTGGGTAAAGATGTACTGGCGTATCTCAAAACGCGGACAGTCGGCATTATCGGACTTGGATCAGGTGGCAGTTTTGTCGCTGTTAGCCTGGCCATGAGCGGTGTAGGACGATTTATTCTCATTGATAACGATACCATTGAGCCAACTAATATCGTTCGCCATGCAGCCGATCGGCGTTACTTGGGCCAGCCGAAAGTAGACGCCGTAGCCGATCTCATTCGTCAGCGGAATCCCGAAGCGGTTGTCAAAACGGTGGTAGGTCGTATCGAGGATCATTTGCAACTGCTTCAGGAAATGGATGTCGTGATCTCCGGGGTAGACAGTGAAGGCCCGAAGTACACGATCAATCAGGCGTGTATCCAATATAACCGGACAGCCGTGTATGCCGGCGTCTATGAACGCGGCGAAGGGGGCGATGTCTGCATTATTTATCCCGACGAAGGCCCCTGTTATGCCTGTTGGGCAGAACATCTGCGTGAAGGGCTTGCCGATCCCGAATCGGTAGAAGAGTTGGATTACGGCATGATCGGACCCGATGGTACATTAGCCGCTGAACCGGGCCTCTGGATTCATGTGGTGCGGATTGCCGCATCCCAGGCGGATATGGCGCTGAATAAGCTGCTGGAAGATACCGCTGTCCACCGCCAGATGCCCGCCAATACCGTTGTTTTAGCGAACACGCGGCTGGAAATCTACGAAGGGCGTGTCACACTCCCTTATAGTGCCGAATGGATCAGTGTTCCACGTAATCCTGAATGTCTGGTGTGCGGCCATCTGCACCACGCATCCGACGAACAAACGGCTGAATTATCCCTGACGGATCTGGCGAGTCTGGGTAATGTCTCTTATGAACATGATGAGGGTGAGCGTTAGCGCTCCCTGTTGGTTGTTATAGAAGGAAATAATCTATGTCTGAGAATCAAGTTCCTCCCGTTGACGAGAATATGCCTGTGACGCCGCCTCCCGATGAGCCTACGCCAGAAGATGAGAGTATGGCCGAAGATTTGGGACCGCGTTTGGAACGCCTCGGCGGTGAGCCTGCCCCGGACATCACTCCTGAGGAGTTTGCCCGACTTCAGCAAGCAGGCCAGATTCATATTGATCCTCGTGGGCGGGTTCGGACCACTCAGCGCGACGAAAAAGATGCGGGCATTTCACTACGCAAACGACGCGCCTGGTACCTATGATTGCCCTGGATCATGTCCGCGCGGCGCTGGCCCTGACCGATTTTGATTCGGCGGCGGCCCAGCGCCGGATGGCTCCCCAACCCCGCACGCTACAACGGAGCAGGGCGCTTCCCGGCCAGCCTCGCCAGGCCAGTGTACTTGTACTTCTTTATCCAACTGCGTCTGGTTTGGCCCTGGTCCTGACACAACGCATGGAAAATGAACATGATGTCCACAGCGGCCAGATCAGTTTACCCGGTGGGTCGCATGAAAATGAGGAAACACCACTGCAAACCGCTCTCCGCGAAACGCGCGAAGAAATTGGCTTTGATGGCGAAATTGAGATGTTAGGTTCGCTGGCAAAACTATATATTCCTCCCAGCGATTTTGACGTTTATCCATTTGTCGGCGCAGTCTCCTATATCCCCTCGTTCCAGCCTGATCCCCGCGAGGTCCACGCTATTCTGGAATTCCCCTTGTCCTGGCTTCTGGATGACGAACACAAAGTGGTTGAAGACTGGGATTACAATGGGTTCCAGATGCAGGTGCCCTGGTATAACGTCCATGGGCATCGCGTTTGGGGCGCAACTGCAATTATTTTAAGCGAGTTTGAACAACGCTTGAATAAGGTATTAAGTTTGTAGACGACTTGCGCCGCTACGCTAGTCATGGTAGAGTGCTAACGAATGATACAAACCTTATACTAACGCCCGATTCATGGGATTGGAACTGAGGTCGTAACAATGCCTGAAAAAATTCTCGTGATTGATGACGAAGAAATGACCGTTCAACTGATTAGCATTCTGCTTGAGCGGCGGGGGTACGAGGTCATTAAAGCGTATCGGGCTGAAGATGGTCTGCGCAAAGCGTATCGCACGCAGCCCGATCTAATCCTTCTCGATATCATGATGCCGGATATGGATGGTTGGGAAGTTTGCCGTCGTTTACGGGAACTGTCCGATGTCCCTATCATCTTTCTGACGGCTAAAGATGACGTGCGGGATGTCGTCAAAGGGTTGGAAATGGGTGCCGATGATTACATTGTCAAACCCTACGATAATAATGAGTTGGCCGCTCGCGTCAAAGCCCATCTGCGCCGTGCCCCTAAACCCGCCGTGTCTGAGGAATTAGTGTTTGATGGGGGAACGTTCCGCATCAATTTCATCAGCCGCGAAGTGCGCGTGCGTGAAAATACAATCCATCTAACCCCCAAAGAGTTCAATCTGCTCGGCGTGCTGGCGCGCAATGCAGGCCGCGTGATTACGCGTTCTGATCTGGTAAAAGAAGCCTGGGGACCCGAATACGGCGACGCGATAGATAGTCTGAAGTTGTATATCCATTATTTGCGTCAAAAGGTTGAAAAAGATCCCGAACACCCAACCTACATTTTGACATCACGCGGCGTCGGTTATCGGTTCGCCAATCTTTAAAGAAACCCTAAAGCGAACGCACCTCCCACCGCGCCACCGATCAGGCTGGCAAAAATAAATACACCCAGCAGCAAACGTCGCCATTTGTGATGTTTGCTGTGTTTGGATTTTCTGCCCAACAACTCGGCCAGTGCTTTTTGCTCCAAAACCTGAAGCTGCTTGCGAGCGGTTGGATTAGTTGGATTCAGTTCCAGCACATTCTCAAAGCATACACGGCGGTCTTCGTCGGTCTCGACGACACTTGCCAGCCACAGCCATACCTGCTCATGATAGGGATCGATTTCGATTGCTTTCCGAAACAGGTCATGTGCTTTGGCATTTTCCCCCCTTCGAGCAGCGTCTTTTCCGTCTTTAAACAGATTAAGAAACTCTTTGGGGGCATTGAATAAATCTGTAGAGTACTCCATTTCCGACCCTCATCCGCTGCATTCCTTCTTTTTAGTCGTCTTTTGTCTGAACTGAGGTTCTCTTCCCAATTCATTATATCACGAGTGAGTACAGACTATTTATAAGCTCTTTGCTATACTAAAACAGATTTGCTCTGAAAAGACAGGAAAGACGAACGTGAACAATCTTTTGCCCTCCCCATTTGCGTGGTGTGCCGTCCCCTCCGGCATCGTGGTGTTAAAAAACAGCCAGTACGAATTTGAGGTAGCCGCGTTCGACATGGCAAAATACCCGATCACCAATGCCCAGTTTCAGGTTTTTGTCGATGCTGAAGATGGCTATGCCAATGCCGAGTGGTGGAACTTCTCCCCCGCAGCGGCCCGCTGGCGGATCGGATACGAGCAGCCCACACCGATTCCTTTTCCCGGCGATGATCTGCCACGTTCATCAGTGGGCTGGTATGAAGCCATTGCGTTCTCCCGCTGGCTGAGCGCCAAAACAGGCGCAGAAATTGGACTGCCAACCGAGCAGGAATGGCAGCGGGCGGCCCAAGGCGATGACGCGCGCCCCTATCCCTGGGGAACTGTCTATGATCGGCTGCTGTGTAATACAGGCGAAGCCGGGATCAAAGTATCTACCTCTGTAACGCAATATCCAGATGGGGCCAGCCCCTATGGCGTTCTGGATTTGTGCGGTAACACGTCGGATTGGTGCCTGAATGAATTTAATACGCCGGACAGCACCTCGTTCGTCGGCTCCGAAATTCGCGCCATTCGGGGGGGATCATGGGCGCTGAGCCAACACAGCGCCCTCACCGATTTTCGTGGTTATAACTACGCCGGGGATCGGGTGAACTATCAGGGCTTTCGCCTGGTTCGCCGCGCTTAACCACCCCAATCATTCCCCAGATCAACCCAGGGATCGCTTGTGACCTGATAGAGTGCTTGCTCGATCAGGTCATAAACAAATACATTCCAATCGCCGGTCCGATTCGATGAGAACATCAGGAAGCGCCCATCAGGGGAATAGCGCGGGCGCGCCTCGCCTGCATCTGTCGAAAGATCGGTAATTTTTCCTGTCTCGCCATTCGCAAGTTGAATCAGGTACAGGTCAACGTTGGTTGATCCAGCTTCCACACCTTCAAAAACCACTGCATTCCCATTCGGTGCCCAATCCGGCGATGTTTCGGTCAGGGCCGCGCCGTTGCTCGTGAGAGCCGTTGTTTGACCTGAAGCTACATCATACAGATACAGTTCAGTGAATGGGTCGCTATCTTGTGGATCGGTGGTCGCGCTGAAGATAATACGCTGGCTGTCGGGTGAAAATGTGGGCCTACTCTCAACGACATCGTTCTGTGTCAGGCGTTTAAGATTCTCTGGGTTATCATCGTCCCCCACCATCGACACTATATACAAATCACGTGTGCGCGTGGCAAGATCGAGTGCGGTAAACGCAATCCACTGACCATCTGGCGACCAGCATGGCTCACTGTAGTCCAACAGTGCTGGATTATTCGCCCAACGTTTATTGATGCCCTTTACGACTTTACTTTCCACATCCCCTAATTGCATCAGAACTTCAAAACTGCTGTTGGTGAACACATAGGCGTATTGGGTGCTGTCGGGCGAGAGGATTGGCATCCGCCCATTCTCTACCGCTGGTGACAATACCACCCGTTCTGATCCGTCAGGTTTTATGATCGCAATAGGATAATTTTGTCCATCGAGCGCTTGTCCCGACTGCATGATAATCCATCCGCTTGCATTTGCAGCAGCGGGCAGTACCGGGAGCGCAGTGCCCAAACTTGGCTTGGGTGTCACTGAGGGTTTGGGGGTCCATGTGGGCGGCATGGTATTGATAACCTGTATAGTCGGCGTCGGCGGGATCGAAGTTGCCTGGGGTAGTGCTGCCACTTCGGTTGTTACCGGTACTGTTTGATCATCAGTTGGCGCTTCACGCGGTGTATTAGTAGGCTTATTTTCCTCAATTGTAGTCGTCGGTTTGTCTTCCCCGCCCAGCATCACGGCCAACACCAGCAGCAACGCCACAACAGCGGCTATGCCTAGCCCAATCGCAATATAGACTGTTTTACGACTCACTCCGGCTGCCATGCTGGTTGATACAGTCGTTTTGCTAATACGACGATTTTCCAACTGATCGAGCAATTGTTGTGCGCGCTCATTCTGCGGGTTGATCAGAATGACATTCCCCAGACAAATTCGCTTTTCATCTTCATCCGCCGTGACAGCGGCCAGCCAAAACCAACCTTTTTCGTTATACTGATCGCGTTCAACCACTTGTTCCAGAAAACCACGCGCAGCTTCCTTGTTTCCGGCACGGGCGGCTTCAATACCCTGACGGAGCAGTTCATCAATTTGAGGATCGGATGTTCCCATGCGTACCATCCAAACAAGAACTAAAATTAACAACCACTATTGTATCTTTAGATTCTGTTAATTTCTAGCGATTATCTACGGCTTCCATACACTATAACGTGTATCACCATCTTGCCCGGTAATGAGGGCTTGCATCTGGCTCCCATTGGGCCGCACAAGATAGAGATCAAACACGGAACTGTCACGGTTTGAGCAAAAGGCAATCCATTGGCTGTCGGGCGACCAGGAAGGATCGCATTCCTCCGATACGATTCCCGGCGGCATTAACGATTCTTGCAAGGTACCTAGTCCTTCAGCATTCATCACAAACAAATCCGCATCGCCATTACGATCCGAAATAAACGCAATCCACTGTCCATCTGGCGACCAGGCGGGCGAATAACTGCTGTTGGTATTATCGGTAAGCTGTGTCGGATATGCGCCATCCGGGGTTATCCTCCAGATTTCGGGGAAACCGGGACTGTTACGATCCGAGGCAAAAACAATAAACTGTCCGTCAGGCGACCAGGCAGGATCACGATCAATGCCATCTTCGAATGTGATCGGCAGCAAATTGTCGCCGGTTACGTCAATGATATAGACATCAAAGTCGCCGCCAGCATCCGACGCAAAAACGATTCGTTTTCCGTCGGGCGACCAGACCGCGCCGCCGACATGATCAGCTTCCAGTGTTGTCAGCCGTTCCATCACCCCGCCATTACTGGAAGCCGTGTACAAATCCTCATACTCAGTATTTCCTGTTCGCAAGCGTGCTGTGAAGACGATCTGTTCGCTATCGGGCGAATAAGCCGCATCCATGACCTCAACCAGTTCGGGTTCCATTGCTTCAGCCGTGGCCTGCAAATCATCCTGTTGAGCAGATAATCGGATTGGGACTCGCGTTTTGCCTGAACCATCAGCACTGATCGTGTAGAGTGCCCAGCTATCCTGTTCATCCTGCCGGGCCGCAACCAGCAAGTTGTACTCCGTCAAGGGCGGGAGTGTGGGGACGGGCGTATCCGTAGCCCGAAGTGTGGCCGTAGGCAGCGGTGTCCAGGTGGGCGGCAGTGTGCTTTTGGGTGGCACCGTGCGTAATACGCCGCCAATCGGTGTGGGAGAAGCATATCCGCCCAAAGGTGTTGCCGCGCCCGCCTGCGTCATCGTGACTGTCGGTGTCGTTTGATTAGCCGTCGTGACAGTTTTTTCTTCGCCTTCATCATCATTCAGCATATCAACCAACAGCACTGCACCCAATGCGATCATGGCGACGGCCAACAGCCCCAGTATGATAAAGGTGACAGGCGACATACGGCGCTGTCGTCGAGCGTGTACAGCCAGGAGTACTTCACGCTCCAACTGCGCGCGCTGTGCTTCGCGCGAGGCACGGGGTGAAGGCTCCGCTAAATGCGGGGTAGGACGTGCCGAAACAGACAGGGGCGGAGTGATATTCGCCGCAGTAGCTGTAGATGCTGGTGTCAATTTGTCGAGCGCTTGTTTGGCGCGGGTATTGTTCGGATTAATCTCCAATACCTTTTGCAGCGCCGTGCGCCGTTCTGCCGCCGCATCGAGGACGGATGCCAGCCAAATCCATCCCAACTCGTTACGCGGGTCTTGATCGACTACCTGTTTCAAGATACCACGTGCAAGGGCCTTATTTCCGCTTTGCGCTGCCTGAATACCTGTGCGCAGCAGGTTTTGAAGTTCTTCGTTAGCCACAGTTATACCATCCTGAAATTCTGTAAATACTCAGGGGGACCGAATCTTATCCCGGCTTTGGCAACAAGGCCACTGTGCATCTGACAACTGCATATTTATGGTGTTAGCGCACCGCAATAAAAACGATGATCAGCGCGATCATGAGCAGCAAAAAGGCCAGACCAATGCCCCCGTACAAAAGTACCTGGCTGGTATTTGATGTTTCACGTTTTTTGAGCTTTTCCAACTCACGCTGTGCTGTAGGGTTATTTGGGTTAATGCGTAATACGGTTGTCAGGTACCGAAAGCGATCCTCCGGGTTTTCGGCAACGGCGGCCATCCACAGCCAGGCCCGCTCGTTTTGGGCATCTGCATCCAAAATCTGCTGAAAAATCATCCGCGCATTCTGCCGGTTGCCTTGCCGGGCAGTCTGGATGCCTAACTGCATTAATTGTTCAAGATTCGGTATCTGATTGTTATCTGCGCCCATTATCAGTGCTCCCTGTCAGGTTTTGACAATTCCCTAACACGCCTAAATATAGTGTTCTCCCTATTTCATGGCAAGTCCCGAATTCGCGTTGACGACAGGCAGTGCTTAGGGCACAATGAATAAAAGCAGAAGGAGATCACCCGCATGAATGCTGAAGGTCCTGTCATCGTCATCGGCGCATCCGGTATCGATACCAAAGGGCGTCCTCAAAAAACGCTGCAAATGGGGGTTTCGAATTTGGGTGTGGTGCGCAGCAGTGTGGGCGGTGTCGCTCGCAACATTGCCGAGAATCTCGCCCGATTGGAAGTGCCGACCATCTTGTTATCAGCGGTTGGACAAGACGCTGCCGGAGATTTTGTGCTGGCGCATACTTCGAATGCGGGAGTAGACACCCGTTACATCCTGCGTCTCCCCGACGTGCCCACCGGAAACTATGTGGCAATTTTAGATCATAAAGGACAGTTAGCCGTTTCCGTCAGCGAATACGATATTGTCAGTGCCATCTCGCCCAGTTACCTCCAGGAACACCGTACACTGTTGGCTGAAGCAGCCATGATTGTGATCGATACCAGCCTCTCGACCAAAACCCTGGCATCAGTTTTTCGCTGGGCCAAACGTTTTAAAGTCCCCGTCTGTGCCGACCCGACATCTCAGCTTTTGGCAAAAAAGTTATTACCCTATCTGGCCGATTTGTATCTGGTGACGCCGGACATCATGGAATCGACCATCTTGTGCCAGACACCATCCTCGCCGCCCCGAACGCGCGATCAGGCTATCGAAGCAGCGCAATGTCTTGTCAGTTTGGGCGCGGGGACGGCTTTGATCACAATGGCCGAACGAGGTGTTGCTTTTGCCGATGGCACAAGCACGGGGCATGTGGCCGCGCTGCTCACTCAAATTGTGGATGCGACCGGTGCCGGTGATGCGCTGACGGCAGCCGTCATCTTTGGATTACTCAATGACATCCCGCTGGACGAAGCGGTTCGGCTCGGCGTTACGGCGGCATCGCTCACCCTGCGCACGCGTCATACGGTTGCACCAGATCTCAGTTTAGATAAACTGTACGATGAATTGGTAGTTTGATTTCTGAATAACTTATAAAAATTTGGCTCTGTGCGCCTATACCGTTGTATGCTAAAGGATGCAGCTTTGAAGGATGAGATTCTCGAGTCTCGCCGCCGACAATATCGAGCAGTAGCAGATTTGTTGGAAGAACTGTATGGCTATCCCGAATGGCGGCAGTATCTAGCTCCGGTTGATGAATTGGTGAGTACGATTCTCAGCCAAAGCACAACCGACAGCAATCGTGATCTGGCATTTGATGCGCTTCAGGCGCGTTTCCCATCCTGGGAAAGCGTGCGTGATGCGCCGCTGGAGGATGTGGTGAACACGATCCGCCCGGCAGGGCTGGCAAACCAAAAAGCTCCGCGTATCCAGGCCGCGTTGCGCACTATCACTGGACCGGACGGACAGGTATCGCTGGATTTTTTGAATGATCTGGATATTGAAGCAGCCAAGGCGCGGCTTACACAGATTCACGGGGTTGGCCCCAAAACAGCAGCGATTATTCTGCTTTTTGCTTTTCGTCGCCCGGCCTTTCCCGTGGATACGCATGTCCATCGGGTCACGAAGCGGCTCGGCCTGATTGATCCCAAAACCAATGCGGAACGTGCGCACCAGGAATTAGAAGCCATTATCCCGCCGGACGAATATTATCCGGCCCATTTAAATATCATTCGTCATGGACGGCTGGTATGTCAGGCCCGGCGACCCCGCTGTGAAGACTGTCCCCTGACATCCTACTGCGTCTACTACCAGATGCATAAGCCCTTGAAATGAAAATGTGATGGACGAAACAACCCCCAAAACCACACACCAGATGGGAATGTCGCTCAGCAATGCGCGACAGAATATTGTTTTGCTTCGCTCTCAGGCTCAGGCGAAGACGATTGATCCGGTTTATCTGGATCAACGCCTTGCCGCGCTTGAAAAGCTGCTTGATGATGTGACTGCCAATTACCAGGAATCGGTCCAGCACAAGCGCCTGGGAGCACTCTACGAGGTCAGCCGGGTCATCGGGTCCTCGCTGGACTTACAAACGGTCCTTGATCAGGTGATGGACGCCATTATCCAAATTACCGATGCTGAGCGCGGCTTTCTGATGCTGCTCGATGATGATGGTAAGCTGGAAGTTCGCGTCGCTCGCAATTTCGATCAGGAAACGTTGGAAAGCGGCGCGTTTGTCGTCAGCCGCACGATTACCCGCGAAGTTGTGAACAGTGGCAAAGCCGTTGTGACCACCAATGCTCAGACCGATCCGCGTTATGCCGGGCAGGTGAGCGTTGTAACTCACGCGCTGCGCAGCATTATGGCTACCCCTCTCCGGGCACGCGGCAATATCATCGGCGTGGTTTATGTGGATAACCGCATTCGGACGGGGTTGTTCTCCGAAAAAGACCTCGAAGTGCTGGATGCGTTTGCGGCTCAGGCTGCGGTGGCAATCGATAACGCGCGGCTTTACAGCGCCAAAGACCAGGCGTTGGCGGAACGTGTCGAAGAGCTGACCATGCTCCAGTGGATTGACCGCCAGTTGAATGAAACGCTGGATATGACCCACGCGATGAATATCACGCTGGAATGGTCATCGCGTCTGTGCCACGCCCAAAGTGCCAGCCTGGGACTGCTTGATCCAGATGCCCATGTGGTGCGGTTGGTGACGCATTATGGCGATCCGGATGAGTTTTCTGACAAATCCGAACTCACTCTGACCCACCCCTTGATCGGCCAGGTCTTTGAAACCGGCGAAGCCGCGCTGCAATTTTCACCGCCCGGTGTTGATCCCGCCAAAACGATTCTCTGTGTACCTATTCGCCGCGAAAGTAATGTGATTGGTGTGGTGATGTTAACGGCTACACGATCCGATGCGTTCGACGAAGACGCCCAGGCTCTCGCCTCACGGCTGGCAGATCGTGCCGCGATTGCCATCGAAAATGGCCGCCTGTATAGTGCCGTCAAAGCCGCCAATACAGCCAAATCTGAATTTGTGAGTCTTGTTGCGCATGAACTCAAGGTGCCCATGACCAGCATCAGCGGTTATGCCGATTTGTTACTGATGCTCGGCTCGCTTTCCGACCAGCAAGTTACATTTCTCGGCTCGATCAAAAATGCGGTCCAGCGGATGATGGTGCTCGTCAGCGATCTGAACGACATCAGCCGTATCGAAAGCGGCCAGCTCCAGGTTAAACAAGAAGAAGTGGACCTTCGCGCGGCCATCGAAGAGGCCAAAGAAGGCGTGATTCAGCAGATCAAAGAACGCCAGCATAATCTGATCGAAGAAATCCCCGATAATTTGCAAAAAGTCAAGGCGGACCGCAGCCGAGTGGTGCAGGTCTTGACCAACATTCTGAGCAATGCCTACAAATATACTCCTCCCGGTGGAACCATTACGCTTCACATCGAAACCCAGGATGGTCACATCAATATCAGTGTGAAAGATACGGGAATTGGGATGACTGCCGAACAAATCGCGCGCCTGGGCACCAAATTCTGGCGTGCGGACAACCAGTTTGTCTCTGAACAGCCCGGCACTGGATTAGGCCTGGCGATCACCCGTAATTTGCTCACGTTGATGGGCGGTGATCTGAAAGTGGAAAGTGAACTGGGCAAAGGCAGCACATTCTCCATGCAGTTGGTAACTTATACCCCGGAATAGATCAAGAGCGGTTTCTCTGGTCAGAGAAGCCGCTCTTATCAGGTATTTATGCAGTTGTAGAAGCTAACTTACGATTCAATAGATGCGGATTCGGGAAGCATGCCGGCAAGAACTCGCTCAAGCGCCATGGAGTGGCTGCATACACCGCGCGTCTTAAAGAAACTGCAATCACATGTCCATTGATTTTGACTGTAGGTTACAGTGTGAGGACTGTTGTCGCCATCAAAGGTTACAGTAAAGGACTGGAAGTGAATCCGGTCGCGCTGCTCTGCATACCGCTTGGCTTTTTCGATCTTGCCGATCATTCCGTAATCCATGTGAACCTTCCTTCTACTCTATACAAATTACCTAGAAACAAAAAAGCACGGGGTATTTAACCGTGCTTTGCGGGCTGAAACAGTTGGGTTAAAGACAAGTAGCGCATAGACTAAACTTCCTTTAATTATCTAGTCAGTATAAGGGAAGTCTTATGTGATGTCAATAAGCCCAATGCAGCCTTAATCGAGTTGTTATTCATGGCAAATGAATAACAGGGCAGCGCTTTAGAATAGACTGCGGCGCTGATACCGCTCTTCTTTCCACGGATCCCCATCGTTATGATACCCCGTCTGTTCCCAGAAGCCCGGCTTATCAGACTTGCTGAATTCCAGCCCTTTAAGCCACTTGGTGCTTTTCCAAAAATAGCGTTGCGGCACCAATGTGCGCACCGGGAAGCCATGTTCTGGCTCTAACAGTTGTCCGTTGAACTTCCAGGCCAGCATCACATTCTCTTCCAGCATCACTTCCAGCGGAAGATTCGCGCTGAACCCCGAAGGCGCATGGGCAATCACATACTTCGCCTCCGGTTTAACCTGAAAGAGTTTGATAAAGTCGCGGAATAATGGGCCTTCCCACGTCGTATCGAATTTGCTCCACCCGGTCACGCAGTGAATATCAGTCTGGATTGTCGTGGTTGGGATCGCGCAGAATTCATCCCAGGTCCATGTTTTTTCTGCTTCAACTTCTCCAAACACCCGCAGCGTCCAGGTTGTTGTATCAATGGTTGGCACATGCCCATAATGCAGTACCGGGAACTTCAGTGTCAGCAGTTGGCCGGGCGGTAAACGACCCGCATCTTTGATCCGGCGTTCTTCCTGTTGGCGTTTCACAAAATCGTCTTGCATAATGTCCTCACATGGCTGCCATGAATAGCCAACATATAACACACATTACCGCCCTGCTGCCAGAGAATTTTAGGATTGGAGCAAAGCCCACACCCGTTCCGCCGCCGTTGGAATGCTGGCCGCGACATCTGGTGTACAGCCTTCGCCAAACGTCCAGACATCTAATGCTTCCACGGCCACAAACTCAATCGCGTTGTTATCCGGTACCGGCGCATTAAAACGCCGCAGCGCTTCGAGGGCAGTGATCAGATTCGTGTCATGCGCCGACGAGGAATTGAGAGTATCGGGGAGTGAGGACAAAGAAAGGTGATACACCGTGCCGGGTAAATGGCGCTTGGTGATGATCGAATCCACAATAATTACGCGCTCGTATCCAATCATCAATTCCGCTAACGATAGTCCACCCACACATGCCAACTGAATATCGACATCACCCAGTTCGAAGTTATCACGCGCTTGCTCAACCACATGCCAACCAATCGCATCATCGGTCAGAATCGGGTTTCCTAGCCCTATCAGGAGTGTTTTTGCCATAAGAAACGCTGCCTTAACAAAAATGGGGGCACATCTGCGCCCCCCGGTACGCGAAATCTGATTATTCGACCGTTTCAAGCAGTTCCGGCTGAACATACTGGCTCAGATGATGAACCAGCGCGCCCGTTACATCGCGCACAATCAACTCCAGAGGCATCTGCCCCGGCAGCGAGTGAGTCGCACACGACATACACGGATCGTAGGACCGGAAGGCCATCTCAATCCGGTTCAGAATGCCATCATTCACCTGCCCATCATGGATCAGGGCTTGCGCCGCCTTTTTGACGCTGATATACATTGGCGCATTATTGTTGGTCGTGCCAACCACCAGATTAACTTCAGTTAGCAGTCCTCGTTCATCCGTCTTGTAGTGATGCGTCAGCGTGCCGCGCGGCGCTTCGACAATCCCCACGCCTTCCGTCGGAGTTGCCGTAGGGATGGCGCGGACGTTGGTGCTGGTAATCTCCGGGTCTTCGGCCAGTTGCACCATTCGTTCCGCGGCATAGAGTAGTTCAATCACCCGCGCCCAGTGAATTGCCAGCGTATGATGGATCGGTTTACCGCCGAGTGTTTCATACATCTTTTCATACTCAGCCTGCGCCAGCGGAGTCGCCATCCCATCCGCCGCATTCAGCCGGGACAGCGGTGTTGCCATATAGATGCCGCTGTCTTTGCCGTCTATAAATCCCTTCCAGCCCACCTTTTTCAGATAGGTAAACTTCAGATAGGACCAGGGTTCGACACGTTCGGCAATATGCTGGGTATAGTCAGTCGGTGCGTACTTGACGAATTCCTTACCATCAGGATCGACCACGCGCACCTTGCCATCATAGAAGTTAACGTGATTATTCTCATCCACCAGCCCCATATAGTACGTCTTTTGGGTGTATCCCTGGCTGACAATCAGATCGACATAGCCGCTGTTTGCCAGTACCACATCATGGAATAGTTGGATGGTAAACTGCGCAAATTCCACGTTCTGCCGCGCGATTTCGAGAATCTGCTGGCGTTGTTCCTCCGTGATTGGGTGAGCCATGCCGCCCGGTAACGCTGTCACCGGATGAATCGTGCGCCCCCCAATTATTTTGATCACTTCGTGGTTGCGTTTACGGCAGGCGATCACCTGCCCGCCGATCTCCAGCCCTACTTTCGCAATCACGCCTAGAATATTGCGTTCTGCCGCCGGCGCATCCGGCCCAACGACAAAATCCGGTCCGCCCAATGCATAAAAATGCGTCGTGTGATCGGTGACAAAAAAGGCACTGTATAGCAGTTCGCGCAGCTTTTTCGCAGGCGCTGGTGGATCCACCTGGTAGAGTTCATCCAGTGCCTTCGCGGCAGCCATATGGTGCGCCTCTGGACATACCCCGCAGATGCGATCCGTCAGCCGGGGCATTTCCTCCGCGGGGCGTCCCAGACAGAACACTTCAAAGCCGCGCAGTTCAGGAATTTGCAAATAGCAGTTTTCAACATTGCCCTGCTCGTTCAGAAAAATTTCGATCTTGCCGTGACCTTCGAGCCGGGTAATCGGATCAATCGTAATGCGTGTCATCGTTCTCCTCCGGCGAGTTCCCGAACGCGCTCTTTGCTGGTGGTGCGCGCTTTCCGGCGTAGCAGCGACTGAGGCAGGTGGAAGCGGTAAAAATAACCTGCTGGGTCGGGCAGCGAGTCGAAAATTGCTTCGGCTTCCTCGAACGTCATGGCATCAATGGCCGAGGCAACCCCCGCAATCAGTTTTGCACCCTGATCGTAAACGCCATCGTTCGGGCCGTAGCACCCCCGGCAGCCCATATTCGCCTGGGGACACAACGCCCCACAGCCGGATCGAGTTGCTATCCCCGCGCAGAACAACCCTTGCTCCAACAAGCAAATATCGGGGTCCGGGATAATCTCCTGCGGACGGTAGAACTGTTTGATCTTCTTCTCGCTTTTGGTACGCGGGCATTCGTCGCAAACCGTAGTATCCGCGCCAATCACCGAACCCGGCGGCGGCAGTTGGCCCGACACAATCGCATTCACAGCCAGTTCAATCGTTTGTGCTTCGGGAGGACACCCAGGCAGATAGTAATCCACCGGCACAACTTGATCCAGCGTTTTGACTGTCTGCCAGAACTTCGGCAGTCTGAGATCGCCTTCCTCAACGTCTGTTCGGGGCTGAGGAACAATATTTTCCGGGTTATCCACCGTCGGAGACTTTTTATACACGTAGTCAAAAATCGCTTCCCGATTAGTGAAGTTGGCGAGTCCTGGCATCGAGCCGCCATAAGCGCACGCCCCAAACGCCACCAACACCTTCGACTTCTTGCGGAGTAAATGCGCCAGGTGTGCGTTTTCATCATTGCGGATCGCGCCGTTGAACAGGCACACATCGATTTCGTTGTCGGCCATGTTTTCGACATCTGTGTATTTAAAGTCCATGACACACGGCCAAAACACGATGTCGAACGTATTCGCCACATCCAGAACCTTTTCGTGCAGCCCCAGCACCGCGATCTCGCAGCCGCCGCACGACGAGGCCCAATACAGGGCGAGTTTAGGCTTGCTCATATTCGGCCTCCTCAGGGTTGGTCCAGTTGCGTGGCCATTCCAGCGGGCCAAGCGCCTTTATTTCTTCAGTCATCCTGGCGACGGTTTGTGCAAAAATGACACCTTGCGCCGCCGATGCCCAATGCAGTTGCACCCGTGCATCTTCAACACCCAGTTGGCGCAGCGTGCGTCGCAGCAGAACAAACCGCCGGATAGCTTTATAATTTCCTTCCTGATAGTGGCACTGTCCGGGATGGCAGCCCATAATCAGCACGCCATCCGCGCCTTTTTGCAGTGCGCGCAGCACAAAGGTGGGGTCCAGCCGCCCCGTACACATGATCCGGATGTCGCGCAGTGTGGCGGGGTACCCCATTCTGGACGTGCCCGCCAGGTCCGCCGCGCGATAGGAACACCAATTGCACAGAAAGCCCACAATCACGGGCTGAAACGTTCCATTACCGCTCATGCTTTACCTACCTTTATCGGCTGATTCCCTACACGAACAGGCGCAGCAGTATGAACGTCCACCATAATCCCGTCGATTTCCGCCATCAGTTGATCGAATGTAAAGTGTGCGCCGGTGATGATCTGGCTTGGACACGCCGCCACACACGTCCCGCACCCTTTGCATAGGGCGGGATTCACACGCGAGACAGCCAAATCTTCCAGGTAGGCAATCGCGCCATACGGACACATGTTATTGCAAATCCGGCAGCCGGAGCAGCGGCTTTCGTCAATACTGGCGCGTACCGGTTCGAGTTCGACCCGGCGCTGCGAGATCACGCTCAGAATTCGAGCGGCAGCGGCTGCGCCCTGGGCGACGGTATCGGGGATGTCTTTTGGTCCCTGGCACGCCCCGGCGATATAAACACCCTCAGTCATCGTCGCAACTGGATCGAGTTTGGGGTGGCGTTCTGTAAAGAACCCGGTATTACCGCAGCCCACGCTGAACAGGTGCGCGACTTCCGCAGCATCATGCCGGGGTTCCAATGCGGCGGAGAGGATCACCATATCCACCGGCACGCGGCGCTGCCGTCCGATCAGCGTATCTTCGGCAATCACGATCAGCTTGCCTTCTTCTTCTGGCACATGCGCCGCATCGGTGATCTCCGACACCCTCCCTCGGATAAAATTCGCGCCCTCTTCCAGAATCCGGTGATAGAACTCCTCATATCCTTTGGCAATAGGCCGCATGTCAATATAAAACTGGTAGACTTCGGCTCCCGTTTTTTCCATCACCAGGTGCGCGAATTTGAGCGAGGACATACAGCAAATCGCCGAGCAGTATTCGTTGTGATTCTTGTCGCGGCTTCCCACACAGTGAATAATCGCCACTGACTTCGGCATCGTTTCGCCATCACGGAGTGTGATTTTGCCTTCGGTTGGCCCGGTAGCATTCACCAGCCGCTCGAATTCCATGCTGGTATACACATTCTCCAGGCGACCATAGCCATATTGCGGGATACGGCGGCAGTCGAACAACTCGTAACCTGTCGCAAGCAGGATATTCCCGACCTGGATTTCAACGACTTCATCCGGCATATCAAAATCGATTGCATTCCGCTGGCAAAACTTTTCGCAGGCTTTGCATTTGCCCGTTTTATAGTAGGTACAGTTTTCAATATCAATAACCGGATATTTGGGCACCGCTTGCGGAAATGGACGATAGATCGCCTTACGATAACCCAGGCTGGCCTCATATTCCGTATCAATGACTTTGACCGGGCATTTTTCCCAGCAGGTGCCGCACCCCGTACACTGATCTTCACGGACATGTTTTGATTTTTTGCGAACCTTGACCGTGAAGTTCCCCACATACCCATCGACGGTTTCTACTTCCGCATAGGTCATCAGGGTGATATTGGGATGCGAACCCACATCAAACATCTTGGGGGTCAGAATACAGGCGGAGCAGTCGAGTGTGGGGAACGTTTTGTCCAACTGTGCCATATGCCCGCCGATGCTCGGTTCGCGCTCTACCATATAGACATGGTAGCCCGCCGATGCAATTTCCAGCGCCGCCTGAATACCCGCAATCCCACCACCCACAATCAGCGTTTCGGGCCGAATTTCCACTTCCATGGGGGTCAGTGGCTCATGTTGCAGCACACGATACACCGCCGCGCTGACCAGTGCCTTCGCTTTGTTGGTCGCGCCATCCTTGTCATTTGGATGCACCCAGGAAGCGTGCTCGCGGATATTCGCCATTTCAAACAAATAAGGATTCAACCCGGCGCGCGCGCAGGCTCCCCGAAATGTTTTTTCATGCATATGCGGGGAACACGACGCCACCACCACATGCGTCAATTCGTATTCCTTAATATCTTCTTCGACCTGTTCCTGTCCCGTACTGGCGCACATAAAGCGGTTGTCCCGCGAAATGACCACATGGGGCAGGTTATAAGCCCATTCCGCGACGTGCTCAACATCAACCGTCCCCGCGATATTATGCCCACAGTGGCAAATGTACACCCCCACTCGTTTTTCTGATTGCTCTCTTCTTTCTGTCATCGCGGCCTCCTATTCCGGCATCACAGGCATCGGGAGCGCCTGCTTGGAACGTCGTTCCGGCTTGACTTTGGCCGGTGGGATTTCCTGAATTTTTTCCAGCAGAGGGCTAAACGAAATAAACTCTTGCCCAAATCCCAAATCTTTTGGCGCAAAGCCCATTGCCAGCCCGACGAGCTGCGAGAAAAACATAACCGGAATTTCAAACTCAGTCTCAAATAACTGGTTGGCATACCCCTGATAGACATCCAGGTTGAGCTGGCACATCGGGCACACCGTGACAATCGCATCCGCGCCGCCATCTGCCGCGTTTTTGACAATTTTGTGGATCATCTCCAGCGCGGTGGCCTCGCTGATCTGTGTCATGTGCCCCCCGCAGCAGTACGTTTTCATGCTGAAGGGTGCCGCCTTCGCGCCGAGCGCCTCAATCAGCCGGTCCATGGCAATGGGTTGTTCAGTGTTGTCGAATACGCTGTTCGGACGAGCCAATAAGCAGCCATAGTAAGGTGCCAGGCTAAGGCCATAAAGTGGGCGTTTTGTACATTCCTTGATCGCATCAAGCCCGTAATCGGTGAGCACTAATTCCAGCAAATGACGAACCCTCACACTCCCTGGATCGTAGTGAAGTTTGCCTGCTGCCAGTGCTTGATTCACTTCGTGCTCGACTTTCGCAAATTTTTTCATGTGCTGGTCGGTTTTGGCGAGGTTGAGAAAACACAGGCTGCATGCCGCGACCACCTCTTCTGAACCCGCCTCTTCTGCCAGCGCCAGATTACGGGCTATCAGCGAATAAGCAGGCAGCCGGTTCAGCGAAAACATTTCAGTAGCGCCACAGCAGTTCCAGTCATCGATTTCAACTAGTTCAAAGCCCAATGCTTTCGCTATCGCGTTATTCGACACTTCATAGGCATGGCTGCGGTGTTGGAGTGAGCAGCCAGGGTAATAAGCATAAGTTTTGTGGGTCATCCCTGTCTCTCCTCTGCCGCAATCGCTTTGGCTTCCTTCAAAATCGCGCTCAGTTGATCCATATTGCGGATCGACTTCGGACGCAGCGCCAGTCGATTTCGACGCAGCATGTTAAAACCCATCCCCCCCATCTTAAGCATCTGATTGGGGTGCTGGATCAGATGGAACAGGTGATAGCGAGTCGCTAATCCAAATTCAAAACTGCGGCCTCGCTGTTCAACAAAACCGATAAAAGTCTCTGAAAATTTTGTTGCATGCGGGTGATCATAATGGCCTTCTTGGATCGCCATCTGCTTCAGCGTGTACATAATGTCAGTGATGGGAATCTGTTGGGGGCACCGTGTAGTACAGCTAAAACACGATACACAGTACCAGGGCGCATTGCTTCGGAGCACTTCGTCTTCAAGTCCGGCCCGGATCATCGCAAACAGCGCGCGGGGGGTATGATCCATATCCGCACCCGATGGGCATGAACCGCCACACGAGCCACATTGTAAGCATTGACCAAGCAGTTCACCCCCTGGAGTTGCCCGCGCCACCCGATCATAAAACGTCTGGGTTCTAGATGTATTCAAGGGGTCTACCTCTCTCGTTCGACAATGGACGAATAAACTAACCCTTTTGGGACGGTCGATTTCCGCCACTCGTCGGACAGACTGAATTTTTAATGGGGTCTAATAAGCATCCTTTCTTGATCGATCTCGCTGAAATCACAGTAATCTAGGATTGACTTTCCGGCACAGTGCAATTCATCATGTTTAGACAGTGTTTTTGTAAGAGGATATACTTTGTGGAATACACAGGCCTTCTTAGGAGTTCTAAAGAGAAATGTGCATATGTTTAGTGGTGACTTTATTGGCGATGCCCGTCTTCTGCGACTATAATGCCCACATGTAAATGAGGAGGGGAAGCATGCATCCCAAAGAACAAATTCAACTTGATCTAAAAGAATCGATGAAGTCCGGTGATACTAAACGGCGCGAAGTGCTGCGTTTGATGATGGCCGCCTTTAAGCAGGTCGAAGTGGATAAGCGGATCGAACTCTCCGAAAGTGATACCATTGGCATCTTGATGGCCGAAGCCAAAAAACGCCGCGAGGCTATTGAAGAGATGGATCGCGCCGGGCGGACCGAACTCGCCGCTGGTGAACGTTATGAACTGGGGATCATCGAAACCTATCTCCCCAAACAGTTGTCTCGCGAGGACATTGAAGCGTTGGCGCGTCAGGCCATCCAGGAGTCTGGTGCCTCATCACCTAAAGACATGGGCAACGTCATGAAAGTACTGATGCCGCGCCTCAAAGGGCAGGCCGATGGTAAGACGGTCAACAGCATTGTCCAGGAACTGCTCACCCATTGACAGGCTCTTGCAGCGGGTTTGAGTAAAAATGAATCAGCGCCAAAATCCCACCAATAAACTGCTTCGGCGGGCAGAATATGTGCTGCTGTTGGTTCTGTTCATCGTGATCGGGGCCTTAATTACCGCCTACGATTCGTTGATCCCATCCAGCAGCAAAGTCTCGCTTGAGGAAGGGCAGGTCGCCCCGCGCGACATACTGGCCCCCCGTGCGCTCAAATATGAAAGCGAAGTGCTGACCGAAGCCAAGCGCAGCGCTGCCGCTGATGCCGTGCGCCCCATGTACGATCCGCCCGATCCCAGTGTCGGAGCCGAGCAAATTCAACTGGCGCGTCAAATTCTGGACTATCTCGAAAATGTCCGAAGCGATGATTTTGCGACGCTGGAGCAAAAAAAACAGGATATTGCGCTGATCACGGATCTACCGCTTGAAGCGCCCGTTACGGAAGCTATTCTGACCAATGATGAAAATACGTGGCAGGCGATTGATGCTCAAATTATTCGCCTGTTAGAGCGTGTAATGAGCGGCGAAGTGCGCGCCGATAATATCCAAACCAAGCGCGAAAGTCTGCCTAACCTGATCAGTGCCAGCTACAGCGAAACCGAAGTTTCGATCATCAAGGCCATTGTCGGCGGTCTGATGCAGGTGAATGCCTTTTACAACGAGGAAGCAACCCGCCAGGCGCAGGCCGAAGCCGCCGAGAATGTCCCCGTTGAAATGCGTACCTTTGCGCGTGGACAAATGATCATCCGGGCGGGCGAAATTGCCACGCCAGCGCATATCGAGGCCTTAGATCGCGTGGGTCTGCTGCAAGTCAATCAGCGCCGTTCTTCGCACTTCTTTAGTGGTCTGCTGGCGATATCGCTTGTTGCAACATTATTGGGTATCTACCTCCGCCAGTTTTATCCCCGCGTTTATAAAGATGCCAAGCTGACGATCCTGCTGGGAATGTTGTTTCTAATCTTTCTGGCAGGTACTCGCATCGTGAGCCGGAATGAATCGATCCAGCCCTACTACTATCCGGCTTCTGCCTTTGCATTCCTGGTCAGCACACTTGTCGGTCCCCAAATGGCAGTGCTTATGATTGTATTGTTAGCGGGACTTGTCGGTTATATGACGGGCAATTCCCTCGAATTCACTATGCTGATTGGGTTTTCTGGAACGGCAGGTATTTTGACTCTGGGACATACCGAGCGCTTCAATTCCTATTTTATGGCGGGCGGCGCGGTTGGACTGGCAAGCGCAAGTATTGCCCTCCTGTTCGCTTTAAATTCCGACACATCTGTCGATTGGTTGACCACTCTCAAACAGATTATGGGGTCGCTGTTTATCAACGGTCTGCTGTCCGCGGCCCTTGCGCTGGTAGGCTTATTCGTCATTGGCTATTTGTTGAACATTCCGACCAGTATCAAAATCATTGAACTGCTTCAGCCCAACCATGCCTTGTTACAGCGCCTCCTGCGCGAAGCACCGGGCACCTATCAGCATAGTCTTCAGGTCGCTAACCTGGCCGAGTTGGGCGCTCAGCAGGTCAACGCCAATGGTTCGCTGTTGCGTGTTGCAGCGATGTACCATGATGTCGGGAAGATTCTCAATCCGCACTTTTTTGTCGAAAATCAGGCGGAAAACCTTAACCCTCACGATTCGCTTGATGATCCCTATCAAAGTGCTCGTATCATCATCGGGCATGTGTCCGAGGGCGAACGGCTTGGGCGGCGCTACCGCTTACCCAACCGGATTCGTGATTTTATTGTGGAACATCATGGGACCACCCAGGTAGCCTACTTCTATCGTAAAGCGCTTGAAGCAACCGAAAAGAATCATACGGCCGTCGATATTCAGGAATTCACCTATCCCGGCCCACGCCCGCAATCGCGCGAAACTGCTATTTTAATGCTGGCCGATGGCTGTGAATCCAGCGTGCGTGCACGTCGGCCCCAAAGCAAGCAGGATATTCAGGAAACCGTGGACTTTATTTTCGAGTCACGTCTGCGCGAAGGGCAGTTAGACGAAAGCGGCCTGACCCTGAACGATTTACGCACCCTGCGCGAAGCCTTTCTTACCGCGCTGCAAGGTATTTTCCACCCGCGTATCGCCTATCCCGGCACACCGAGCGCATTAGGAACCGGACAGGTCGCCGCGCTGCCAGCCACGACCAATGTGCATCCCCCTGTTGGCTCCGATGCGCCGCCCATCAATGCCCACATCGATGATCATCCAACGGAAAAGACACCATGACCTACGATCTTAACTTTGTCATTCAACTTGACCCCGCGCCCGCGCTCCCTGAAGAGCGGCTGCGCCAGGCCATCCAATGGTTATTGGATCGGCATGTGGTCGAGCCAGAGTCCGGGTTAAGTATTGTCATTGCCGATGATGCAACCGTCCAGGAAATGAATCGGGAATTCCGTTCCGTCGATGCGCCAACCGATGTCCTGTCTTTTCCATCCGAGTCGGACCCGACAATTCCCGAAGAAGAAGCGGCATATCTGGGCGATTTGATTCTTTCGCTTCCCTATATCCAGCGCCATGCCGATGAGGAGCAGCACCCGGTCGATGATGAACTGGTCTTGGCAGTCATTCATGGAACGCTGCATTTGTTAGGCTATGACCATGACAATCCTGAAAATCAAGCCGAGATGTGGACTATCCAGTCCGAAGCTTTGCAAGTGATGCAGATTAATATTGTGGTGCCTCATTTCCGATTTGATGACTCTGAATAGGTAGTAAAGTATGAACCGTCCAGATCGTCCACCTCGACGCTCACAGCTACGATCTACTCGTGGACATGTTCGTTTGGAACAGCGTCCAACCTTGCCGCGCCGTATCTTATGGGGTGCGGGTATTGGGGTAGGGTTGGTGGTGTTGGTGCTGGTGGTTCGTCAGTTTGTGTTGCCTTCGCTTGATGAAGAAAAAACGCTTACCGAGAATCGCACTTGGTTGGATGTGGATTGGACCCAGCAGCCGGAAGCTAGCGTGCGCCAGTTGGCAGATCGATTAAAGTCGAGCCGGATCACGGCAGTTTATCTGGAAGCGGGCGTGTGGTATTCGGACGGTTCTTTCCAGGAAGTTCAGAACGCAACAGCTTTTGCCCAGATGCTGCGTACCGCCTATCCTGGGGTCAAAATTTTACTGTGGCTGCGCGAGGTCGATATTGACAAGATCAGCGCGGCGAGCACCCACAATCTGCTGGTCGATCTGGCTCGGAAAGCCGTCAAGGAGTGGCAACTGGATGGCATTCAGCTTCAAGGCAGCCGTATCGCCAACGGGAGTAATTTGTATCTGCAAATGCTGCGTGATCTCCGTCAGGCGATTGGCTCCTCTGCCATTCTCTCTGTCACCGTCCCGGCGGATCGTATCCCCACTAATCCCAATGTTCCTGTGGGTCCCGAAATGACCGATGCGGGCGATCTGACCTGGGATATGGACTATAAGCAGGGCATCGGGATGCTGCTCGTGGACGAAGTGGTAATTATGGCCCACGCCAGCAGCTTGACCAGTGCCGCCGACTATCAAAAGTGGGTGGCCTATCAGGTTGATAGTTATGCCGATGTGTTAGGTAAATTGAGCAATGAAGTATCGATCATCGTAGCGCTGCCCACCTATTCCCTGGCCCCCGGTCACGATCCCGCCGTCGAAAGCCTGGACGCCGGAATTAAGGGAGTCAAAGCTGGCATCAAAGACGCGAAGGATGCGGGCCAGTTGGTCAAAGGCATCGCCCTTTACGTCTATAAAGAAACTGAGCCGCTGGAATGGACCCAATTCCAGGAAGCGTGGCTATCTGCCGAGTAAGATAGCGGCTTGCCCTGGTTCGATAGTTACTTCATAAACTTCCGCGGTGACGACATGCCATGCCGACATATCTGCATCTTCGGGAATATCCCCGCCGCCGATCACCTCGGTTACAAGGTACAGCGGCCCTTCGAGTGCCATCGTGATCGGCGTACCATTGGGATCGGGATTAACGAGCACCCGCGCATTGCTGTAGCTACGGCTATAAAGCCCATTCTCCATCCGCAAATCTTCAATGGTGTTTGGGATTGGAGTAACCAACGACCCGATCAATAGATCATATTCGGGGAACCACTCGGCCCCATCACTCACTTCGAAATTGATGTAAGTGTAGTTGCCCTTCACCAGCAGATAATTCGCCAGCATCCACAGTCGTTCGGATGGCTCCCCAACATAGTTTTGCAGGATCACAATACGATCCTGGTTGACCAGCGACAGAATGCGATCTATTTGCAGCACCCAATCCGAGACTTCAAAGCGGCTGTATTCACCCCATCCGGCAAATGCTTCGATCATCACGCCATCTGCGAGGCTGTAGTCCGTCTGGTCCCGGGTCGTGATCCAGCCGCCCGCGTTTACAATCAGCGCATACTTTCCCCCGAACTGCTCGCGTGTCCAGGTCATCCAGTCCTCGATCCGCCGCGACCAGTCTGCTTCCCACGCCTCGTCAATTTCCGGCAAAATGGGCCGCCATCGATCCGCACCGAGTCCGTTGGGTACATTGACACTGTCTGCAAATAACCCATCATTTTCATTCAGCGCTAGTTGGTCCAACACCTGTTCGATCCACCACGTCCGATAATCGGGGTGGTCCGTATCCATCAGATACCAGCCCCAATCACACTGAAAAACCCGCTGCCCATCATAATGATAAAACCAGTCTTCAGACAGCGAATCCTCCCCCGGCCATTCCTGCACCCAATCGCCGGAAATAATATGAATAAATTCACTGCTGGGTTGGCAGTCACCAACCGGCGTACTGTGGCCGAGTCCCAGCCCAAGCCGGTAATGCAGCACCACGAAGTAGGGATTATAGGCGCGCAGCCGCTGCGCGCCAGCAAGCGTTACTTTCTGGGTGCCAGCATAATGTGTGGCCGCAAATTCAGCTTGTGCATCGGTGAGATAGTGGACGTTTATCTGATCGTTGAAAACCCTGATGCCGTTGCTGCTGCTGGGGAAGCGAGCGGGATCAACTTGGGTATAAGGGTGAGCGTGGGCCTGTGCGCTGATGAGCAGAAGTCCAATCAACAGCAGAAGAAACCGCTTCATCTGAATACCCCCTTACCGCGTATTTATCCCGGCGGCCACTGCATCCGGCGTCCTGCTAACAGATGGAGATGGACATGAAATACCGACTGCCCGCCGTTGCGCCCCTGGTTGAGCACCAGACGATAGCCGTCCGCTGCGAATCCCTCTTGCCGCGCGATTTTCGCCGCCGCCACAAGCAGCTTGCCCGCCAGTTCAGCACTCTCATCCCCAATGTCAACCGGGCCGGTGATATGCTCGCGCGGAATAACGAGGATATGCACCGGGGCTATTGGGTTCACATCATGAAACGCCACAACTTGATCGTCTTCATACACAATCTGAGCGCTCCGCTCATGCGCTGCAATCTGACAGAAAATACAGGCCATTTACCTTTATCCTTGTGTGACTGCGACCAAGCCGCGTTCGGTTGCTTCGACCATCCGCACGGTGGTGATCGTATTGGTCATCACCGCAGGTGAGATTAGATCCGCCCGGATGTAATTATCGGTCAGGCCGGTATTCTGGAGTCCATCCGGCGTCGCGCCTGCAATCTGTTCCCATAATACATCCATTTTTTGCCCGACGAAACGTTGGTAAAACTGCCGCGCTCCTTCATCCGATAGCGCCAGCAGCCGCGCGCTGCGTTCTTTTTTCATGTCCTCGCCAATTTGCATTGGCATGCGTGCCGCCGCTGTGCCCGCCCGTGCCGAATAGCGGAAGACATGTATCTTCATAAAATCCATCTCCCGCGCGAATTCGTAGCTCGTTTCAAATTCCTCATCTGTTTCGCCAGGAAATCCCACAATCATATCGGTGCTGATTGCCAGGTCAGGGATCAGCGCTCGCCCCGTTTCAATCAGATGGCGAAATGTTTTTTGCGACGTGCGCCGCGCCATCCGTTTGAGTGTGGCATCACACCCGCTTTGTAGCGGCAGATGCAAATGGCGGCATAACCGCCGGTTATCCCACAATTCCAAAAATTCCGGCGTGATATCCCAGGGTTCCAGCGATGATAGCCGTACGCGTGGAATATCGGTGCTGTCCAGAATGCCCCGCACGAGATGGTACAATCCTTCATGATCGCCCTGATCATGCCCATACGAACCCAGATGTACGCCCGTGAGCACCGCTTCCTGATACCCACTCTCAGCCAGCATCTGGATTTCGCGCAAAATCTCAGTCGCAGTGCGGCTGCGCCCCGGTCCGCGTGCAATCGTCGTAACGCAAAAAGTACAGTGGTTATTGCACCCATCCTGTGCCTTCACAAAGGCACGGGTGCGCCCTAATGCCCCCGGCAAAAATTCTCGTTCGAGCGGCTCAAACGTTTCCGCCGTATGCAAAACCAGCGGCACCAATCGATCCTTGTCCAGGTTATTGATCACCTGTCCCACGCCGGGCAGTTTGCTCACTATCTCCGGTGACAGATGCGCATAGCACCCGGTAGCGACAATTTCCATCGCCGGATTTTCGCGGTTCAGCCGCCGGATCATATTACGTGAGCTTCGCGTTGCTTCGCCTGTCACCGCGCAGGTATTCACCACACACACATCCGCCTCTTCAGCGGCTCGTACAATCAAATGTCCGGCTTGCTGGAACTGCCGCGCGATTGTTTCCACTTCGCTTTGATTTAACCGGCAGCCGGTTGTTTCCAGGTAAATCTTCATTTCACTTCCAACCAATACAACTCACTCAGGCCGTGCAATGAGCAGATCGTCAAACGCGATCACCACGGGGCTGCTGGTATCCACGCTGTGTCCCGCCGCTAATCCAATCTGTCCCTCTCCAAAATCCGCATCTTGATAAACCGTCGTGACATTGGCTGTCTGGCAGCTTTGGCCTTCAAGTTCCGGTGCCCACATGCTGATCTCATTTGTGCCCTTCAGACACAACGCCAGCGGCTGATCATTCACAAAAAACTGGAATTGGTCGCCCGATGCCACGATCCGAATTTGATTCGGTGCCATCCCGGGTTGAATCACATCCGAAATTCCCCATGGACTGATCGTTTCGATCTGACCATCTTTCACTTTTTCCAGCTTATAACGACCATCACTGCTGATGAATAATCCGTAGTAATTCTGGTCATCCTGCTGCCGGAACACCACCCCATACTGGTTATCCTGTGGGCTGGCTACATTCCATGTGGTTACGCGCAAATCCATATCGTCAAATTCTCGGTTCAAATTCGACCAGACCATCCCGTGTGCCTGTGCCGAACCATACGTTACCAGCAGCACCCGTTCGGTTGCTGTCAACACCTGTTCAGTCAGCCGGGTAAGATTCAGTTCGCGGCTTGCCACTATCTGCGCCGAATCTGTCCCCTCGAATGTCTCCCACTGTCCCATGACACCGGTATCAAACTTATCAGACACATCGAACGACGTGGTATACAAAAATTCTCCCGGCATCGTTCTGCGGAGCAGTTCCGCATCCGGCCCTACCAGGATCAAATCATCAAACGCCACCCGCACATCGTCGCTCACATCCCCGCTGGTTCCCGTTGCCAGTCCGACGCGCCCCTGTGTAAAATCGTCGTCCCGAAAGACATAGCTCAACGCATCGGTATAGCAGTAATTTGCACCCGCATAGCCGTTCCACATGCTGAAGGTGTTCGCCCCATGCAAACAGAGCGGAATCGGTTGGCCGTTGACAAAGAACCGGAACTCATCCCCCTGCGCAATCACACGGATTTCATTCGCGGTGTATCCCTGATGTATCACATCCGACAGGCCCCATTCGCTGATAAAAGTCAATTCACCATCTTTCGCTTTTGCCAGGGTGTAGCGTCCATCGCTGCTGAGGAAAAAACCGTAATAATTCTCATTATCCCGGTATCGGAACACCACCCCATACTGGTTATCCGTCGGGCCGGACAGCGGTTGAGCAGTGACGCGCAGGTCCATATCATTAAATTTTCGGTCCAGCGACGAAAACACCGCCGAATTGGTATACGGCGATCCATATTTCACCACCAGGGCGCTTCCCTCGACTGAACCTGATGCGTCAGGTAGCAACTCGATACTGGCCGAGTCGCGCCCTGGATAAATATCCCATTCGTCGTTCAGATCATCAAACGAAGTGGCATAGAGCAGTTTGCCGGGTTCCGGTTGGGACACGGGGATTTCATACAGCCAGTCGGTCAGCACACCCAACGCCGCGCCCAGCGCCAGCACCACCACCAGCCATAGCACCAGTCCCAGTGTGCGCATTTTGCGCAGCGGGCGATCAACTGCCTCAGTGACCTTCAGTACGGGATGTGTGACCAGCAGTCCGATCACGTACCAGAGTGTCAAAAGCGCCTGCCCGATGAGCAGTCCACCCATAACCTGAAAAAGCGCCGTAGGAATAAAACTGCTGATCTGCAAATTCCAAACGATCAACCCCGCCGGAATGCCTGCGAACAAAATCAAAACAGACAACCAGATAGTAGCTAAACTGCCCGTCGCATGCCGTCCCAACCGTCGCACCGCTTGCAGCAGAACCAGACTCATCATCCCCAACAGCACCACCGCGAGCAGTTGCAGTTGCGTCTCCTGCTGGTAGATTTTTCCGGCCTGTTCGACCCGCAAACTAGCCCAATCCATTTCGACGCGCTTAAACTCAAGCATATAGAGATAGGCCGCCAGGACGATTGCCCCCACCAGCAGAATTATCCCGACCAACGCAAAATGCACCCGCATCACCCGTAAAAGCCATTGGGTATCTTCCTGTTCCGAAACCCGGTGAAAGGGTTGGATCGCTTCTGTCATACCACTTAATCCTCTGTAATGTCTTTAATCGTCGTGACCAGCATATCGTCAAAGGTCACATCACTATAACCCTTTTGGGTCAATGTAATGACGCCAAATTGATTGCTTTTAGGGCTGTCCTGAAGCTGTATTTCCCCGGCATATTGTTCATCGACCCAGAATGTATAACGGTAATCAATAACCGTCGCATGCAGAGACACTGGAAAAGCTGCCATCTCAATTGGTTCGGTATCCAGCGGCGTAAGATCAATCCATTCCGCTCCATCACGCTGCTCAAACCGCCACGTTCCATTCGGTGTGAGCGCAAATATATAGAACTGGTCATCATCCGCATAATTCAACACCAACCCAAACGAGGAATCGTCGTTTCCATTGCGAAAATCAGCCGTGACTTCAATCTCGTAGGTTGTCGTATCCATCTCAAAATCGGGGACCGACCATACGCTCACGCCCGGCGCAAAAACGCTGAGACTCAGCGCCTCATCTCGATATTCAACCAGGGTTTTAGCCGTTTCCTCGACCCGCCATCGTCGGCTGTAGGTTGAAAAGTCATCCTGAAACAGAATATTGCCCTGGTATTCAGATCCTTGTCCTGATGGTCCTGATGTCTGAAACAACAACAAAAAGATGGTTCCTACGCTCGTCAGCTTCACAGGTAGCTCCTCAGGCTGGATTGTAACATGCTCCGCAGCAGCTTGGCATGGGCGCAATGGCAACGCTTACCCGATGGTATATCCCAGGCGTTGCAGTGCCCGTGTCGCAAGCAGTCCAAATCCTTCATCTGTGCCCGCTTGATTCACGACATACCAGTAGGAGTCTGCCGCCGATGCCGAATCTCCGCGCTGTTCAAGCATCATGCCAAAATAATAGCGAATGCGCGGGTTAGACGAATCAATCGAAACCGCGCGGTTGAGGGCCTCAAAAGCGGGTTCATAATTCTCAGTCTGGTAATATCCCCACCCCAGGCTGGCCAGCAAATCTGCATCATCTGGCATCAGTTGGCTGGATTCCTCAATAAAAGTCATCCCTACTTCTTTGATCAAAAACCCCGTATCCGCGTAAAATGCGGCCAGCAGCCGCCGCCACGCCGGATTCGCAGGGTCCAGATCAACCGCCACTCGCAACCACTCTTCTGCCGCTGCTAGGTCTTCCAATGCCTGAAGCGACACGCCGATTTCTGCCGCCAGGGCCGGGTTATCCGGCGCAAAGAAATACGCCTGTTCAAATGCATCATACGCGGCCTTATGATTCTGGTGCAGCCGCCAATGCAGCCCCAAAAAGTAGTACAGCATCGGGTTGCTGGGGTCCATTGCCAGCGCCGCCTCAATATCATCCAACCCATTTCCGCCGCGTTGATCCAGTACAAACCCCAGGTAAGCCATCGCCACCGAATTAACCGAGTTTGCCGCCAGTGCCAGTTGGAAGGCGTGCTGCGCAAACACCCATTCGCCCAGCCGTACCAGTGTGGTGCCGAGATACGTATGCGCATCCGTCAGCGCTTCGGTTTCATATACCGCCAGGGCTTGCCGAACTGCTTGCGCTTGCATCACCCAGGTCTGATCTTCCATCGCTTGAGCAAGATAGGTGGCCGCCGCCGTTTGATCCAGCGGTGCCAGCAAAAGGCCGAGTTGGTATGACGCTTCTGCATTACCGGGTTCCGCCGCTAACCACCGTTCGAGGGTTTGTTGTGCCGTATACCACGCGGCCATATCGATTTGTTGTTGGGCCAGGGCTTGTAAAGCGCGTGGGTTAGTTTCGTGTTCCAACGAGGCATACAGCAGCGCAGTCGCCTGGGCGGTGTCGCCGCTTCGTTCTAAGATATACTCCAACTGCGTCCGCCGCATCGTATCCCACCCATCCAGATTGACCAGGGCATACAGATAGATACGCGCTTCGGCGTACTGTCTCGCGTCCAGACTCCACTGCACCAATTTTTCATACAAGCTGGCGCGCGGCTCTGTTTGAACCAGAATCCGGTCATAAAGCGCGATGGCCTCGTCATACTTCCCCGCTTGGGCCAGCCGGTCAGCATCCTTCAGCCACCTCTGGACCTGTTGCCCAGCCGGAGTAGGGCGCAGCAGTGCAAAACACACCGCCAACACCACAAAACGAGTCGAAGTCCCAACCCAACGCTGGATCATTTGTTTGCGGGTAGGTCTAAGGCCTTAGCAACGATTTTTTCAATCTGCGAAGGGATCAGCGGTTTGATCAGGTAATCAAATATTCCCTGTAACTTGCCCATCAATCGATTAGCCGGATCCCCATACGCCGTAATGACGATCACCAGGGTGCGTTTTCCGTCCTCTTGCATCTGGTGGCGAATCGTCTCCAGCACCTTCCACCCTGTGGTATCAGGCAGTCCAATATCAAGCAGCACGAGATCGGGTTGTTCCGTTTGATAAAGTTCAATCCCCTTATCGCCATGCGTGGCATGAGACACTTGCAAATTCATCCGCTGCAAGGTCGCACAAACAATTTCCGCGATTTCAATCGTATCCTCAATGACCAGTACCTTATGACGATACTCTGTTTCAGAGTTTGAGGTAGACATAACTTTCTCTTTCGGGTTGCCGGGGCCATCTTGCGCCATTATAACGCATTATTCCGGTGGAAAAATAAGAACAAACGTGCTATTATGGCAACCCTCTCTCTTCCCGATCATTTCCGATTATGTTATGATCGGCAAAGTTTTTCGTCATGAAGGGTGGCTGAATGGATTCGAAGCGAAAAAGTACGTCGCAGTCTCGTACAACAACCCCTGCTACGGGAGCGCGCCCGGCAGCTACGCCGCCCAAGCCTCGCGCCCGCACCGCTCGCCCCGAAATTATCAAAAAACCAACCACGGCGGAACGGATACATGCGCGTCTCCAAACGTGGAATGCTACGGTTCAGGATCCGCAGTTTTGGTCTGATATGCGCCAGAAGATGCCCCCCTGGGCCGATGAAATGGGCGCGCTGCTGTTGCTGGTTTTGGGAATCGTAACCCTGACTGCTCTTTTTAACACCACCTCCGAAGCGCATATCTCAGTCACCATTTCGGATATGCTTCGCCAGTTTTTTGGCTATGGTGCGTTTTTGGTGTCTTTGGCAATTCTGGCGGCAGGCATCTGGCTGCTGCTGCCCAAATTTGGCATAACACTGCGCCTGAACTGGTCTCAAATGATTGGCATCGAAGTCGCCTTTGGATCAATTACAGCGCTCCTGCACTTATCCGCCAATGACCCCGCGCCGCGTTTGCTGGCCCAGGAGGGCAAGGGTGGCGGCTATCTGGGCTGGACATTAAGCCAGTCTACCGCCATCATCGGCTCAACATTATCCCTGCTGTTGTTCGCGGCGCTGCTTACCGGTTCCATCGTGCTCCTGACAGGTCTGCGCCGTTACCATATTTCCGTCTTTTTAGCGTGGCTGACGTCCCAACTGGAAAAAGTAGTCAACCGGCTGGATGCGCCGCCACCTGCGCTGACTAGCAAACCCGCCACAGCGCCGATGGCTACCCCGCTCGCCGCAGCTCCGCCGCTGGAGGAAACCAACGGCGATCATCCCATTACGCGCCGCCCGCACCCGCATACACCGCTGCCCGTCGAGGAAAAAAAGGCCGAAACCCAAACCGAGGTCCAGCGCAAGCGTGCCACCGAACTTAAGCAGTCCCACCATAAGCCGCTCAGTGCGGCGAAGAAAAAAGAAATTGTGGATGAAGCCCGCCGCACGCTTGGCGCGACCAATGGCCGAAGTCTGGTTGCTCCAGGTGATCCCGGCGAACGCCAGTCCATTGTCCCCCGCGATCTCCTGCCCGACTCCCGCGCTGTTCCAGCCACGCCGCGCGCTCGTGTTCATTATACGGGCGACAAAACCGATGGGGACCGCTACTTCACGGTGAATGATTTCCGCGAAGTCAAAAAAATCGCCAAGCGCGAGGAAAATCTGCCCCCGCTGGAACTCTTGAGCGATCTGGAACTGAATAAGCCCACTGAAGATGAGATCAACACCAACGCGCGTATCATCAAAAATACGCTGCTGGAATTCGATCTCGAAACCGAAGTCATTGACGTTAAAATCGGCCCAACAGTAACCCAGTACGCGGTCTCGCCCTACACCGAATCGGTCAACGAAGCGGGCGAAACGGTCTTGAACCGGGTGCGTGTCGGCCAGATCGCCAGCTTGAATGGCGACTTAGCGCTGGCGCTCTCCGCCAAACGCTTGCGTATTCAGGCCCCGGTGCCCGGTCACTCCTATGTGGGCGTCGAAGTACCCAACCGCCAACCCAGCACGGTAGCCCTGCGCCCGGTCCTCGAATCAGCCGCTTTTTACGAAAACCGCAAGCGTCCCTTAGCGCTGCCATTAGGTCGTGACGTATCAGGCGAACCCTTCATTACGGATCTGCAAACGATGCCCCATCTTTTGATCGCGGGCACCACCGGATCAGGCAAGTCGATTATGCTGGCCGCCATGACCACCGCCTTGATCATGAACAACCCGCCGGATCGTGTAAAGCTGGTCCTGCTCGACCCCAAGATGGTCGAACTGCCTCGTTTTAATGGGCTGCCACACCTGCTCGGTCCCGTAGAAACCGAATTAGACCGCATTATTGGCGTGTTGCGCTGGTGTACGCGCGAAATGGATTTGCGCTATAAACTGCTCGAAAAAGAAGCCGCCCGTAATCTCGAAACCTATAACAAGGCGTTGGGTCGTCGCCGCAAAGACGAACAGCTTCCCTACATCGTCGTGATTATTGACGAAATCGGGGACTTGATGATGCAGCGTCCTGACGAAACCGAGCGCGCCCTGACCCGGCTGGCGCAGATGGCCCGCGCTGTCGGTATCCATCTGATGGTGGCGACCCAGCGACCCAGCGTAGACGTGATCACAGGCTTGATCAAAGCGAATTTCCCGGCTCGTATTTCGTTCGCGGTGGCGTCCAGTGTCGATTCCCGCGTCATTCTCGACGCCACCGGAGCCGACTCGTTGATGGGGCGTGGCGACATGCTGTTTCTTGCGCCTGATGCCGCTGGCCCACAGCGTATCCAGGGCTGCTACATCTCCGATGAAGAAGTTAATGCCGTTGTGAACTACTGGCGCAATTGGCATGCTCAAGAGATCGCCGCCGACCTGATGGAAGAACCCGGTGTCGCCCCCTGGGAACGCGGTCTGACCCGGCGTGAAGTCCTGGCCGAAACCGACCCCATGCTCGAAGATGCGATTGCGTTGGTGATTGCCGAAGGCGAAGCCTCGGCCTCGCTCATTCAACGCCGTTTGGGGCTTGGTTATCCCCGCGCCGCGCGCATCATGGACCTGATGCAGGAACTCGGCATCATTGGCGCTTCCAAAGCGGGCGGGCGTTCGCGTGAAGTATTGATCAAACCGGGGCACGATCCCTTTAAGAAACTGGTCGAAAAACGGATGAAGAATCGGTGACAGCCGATCCGCTGACAAGGAGCTTGTTGTGACTGTAAAAATCGCCCCGTCAATTCTGGCGGCAGATTTTACCCGGCTCGGTGAACAGATTGCTGCTGCCGAGGCCGCCGGAGCCGATTATATCCACATTGACGTGATGGACGGTCAGTTTGTACCCAACATGACAATGGGGCCAATGGTGGTTGCCGCCGCGCGCCGGGCGACCAAACTCCCGCTCGATGTCCATCTGATGATCGTGGAGCCGGAACGCCATATCCCCGCCTTTGCTGATGCCGGAGCCAGCCTTATTTCAGTTCATGTCGAAACCTGTGCCCATCTGCACCGCACTGTTCAGCAAATCCGAGAAGTGGGCGCGCGCCCCTCGGTTGTGCTGAATCCACATACGCCGGTGGTGATGGTCAAGGAAGTTCTTCCCTTTATCGATATGGTGCTGCTCATGACGGTTAACCCTGGTTTTGGCGGGCAGTCCTTTATTCCCGAAATGCTCCCCAAAATCCGGGAATTACGCGAGATGGTTCGTCAGATTGGGCGTGCCATTGATATTGAGGTCGATGGGGGAATTGACATTCATACCACGCCGCAGGTCGTCGTCAGTGGTGCCAATGTGTTAGTGGCGGGCACAGCGATTTTTGGGGCACCCGCGGGAATACCGGCGGCGGTTCAGGCGCTGCGTCAGGCGGCAGCGCTGCACATCTAAAAACAAAAGCCAGCTCGACGCTGGCTCTTTTGTGTTAGGCCAAATTTACTTGCTCAGCGTGCGAAGGCACTTGGCGCACACGTACTTGCTGACCAGGCGGCCATTTTCCATCAGCTTGACGCGCTGAATATTGGGACGGAATTGGCGGTTGGTCCGGCGGTTAGAATGGCTCACATTGTGCCCGAATTGGGGACTTTTTCCGCAAACTTCACACTTTGCCATGCGAGTACCTCACTCTGTTCAAATCAGCGTGCGTCATGCTACCATAGAGCAGTGGGTTACGCAAGGGCCGTTTCGCCATGCTGCCGTTACGACGGCATTCTTGGTGTTCAGCCGAATGGTGGATAAAATTGAGCAGCAAATCTTGAGGGCACGAACGGATGACCACAAACGAAACGCCACGCGGCACAATTGAAATAGCGCCAACCGCTATCGCGACACTTGCCAGCCACGCCGTGTTACAGACCTACGGTGTGGTAGGTATGGCTTCACCCAACTTCGCCAGCGACATCGCCGCCAGCCTCACCCGTGATCCGAATCGGGGTATTCAGGTTAAACAGGATGGATCACAAATTATCATTGATGTCTATGTTATCATCGAATACGGTACGCGCATCGCTTCAGTCGCCAACAGCCTGATCAACAGCGTGCGTTATACCATTGAGCAGAGTATCGGCCTCCCGGTCGGCCAGGTGAACGTCCATGTTCAGGGCCTCCGTGTCAGCCGCACGAAGTGAGCAACCTCATGCCAGATCAAATTCTCCCGGCTGAACAATGTGACGGTCGCGTCTTCAAAGAGCTGGCGCAGGCTGGACGCGACTGGCTGGACCAGCATCATGCGTTGGTCAACCAGCTTAATGTGTTTCCGGTGCCCGATGGCGACACCGGCACCAATATGTTGATGACCATGCGCAACGCCATCAAAGAAGTATCAGACTTTGACAGCGATCACGTGGGTAAGGTCGTTGCACGCATTGCGCACGGCGCGATGATGGGTTCGCGCGGCAACTCAGGCACGATCCTGTCTCAGTTGTGGCAGGGTTTTGCCAATGCCCTGCGTGATCAACCGGTGCTGACGCCCGAACTCCTTGTCAAAGGCTTGCGTTCCGCCGCCGATACCGCCTATCGCGGCGTGATCAAACCCGTCGAAGGCACCATTCTCACCGTTGCGCGTGAAGCCGCCGAAGAAGCCGAAGCCGCCTATACCTACACCCAGGACTCACTTGAAATCCTGGATCGGGTGCTCTGGCGTGCTAAGGATGCCCTGTCTCGCACCCCGCAGATGCTGCCCATCTTACAGAAAGCCGGGGTAGTTGACTCTGGCGGCAGTGGCTTAACCTATATTCTGGAAGGTATGCTGCGCTGCATCCGGGGCGAGGCTATCGAAGTGGCAAAAGTTGCCACCGAGCAGATCGAAGACCTGGCAGCGGCGCTCGCGCCTGAAGATGAACTTGGTTACGGCTATGATGTGCAGTTTATCATCAAAGGCGACAACCTCAATGTGAATGTGATCCGCTCCGCCATTGACGCGATGGGGTGGTCCACCCTGGTCGTGGGCGACGAAGAAGCGGTCAAAGTGCATGTTCATGTCCACGATCCCGGCATCCCGATCAGCTATGCGATCAGTTTGGGACCGATTTCCGATATTGTCGTGGAAAACATGCAGGAACAATATCAGGGTTATCTTGCCGAACGCACTGGACATCCCGAATCACACCCACCCAATATGGGTTATTCCCCTGAGATCGGCGAAAATGATATTAGTGTAGTCGCCGTCGCCTCAGGTGAAGGGCTTGCCCGTGTTTTTACTCAGCTTGGTGTAACGCAGCTTGTGAGCGGGGGTCAGACCAATAACCCCAGTACTCAGGAAATCTACGACGCGATTATGCGCTGCCCCAGTCGGCATGTGATCATTCTGCCCAATAACAAAAATATCATTTTAGGTGCCGAGCAGGCCGCTCGTCTGGCAACGGGCAAACAGGTCGTCGTCATCCCCACCCGGAGCATGCCCCAGGGGATCAGTGCGATGCTGCCCTACGATCCGCAAGGCAGCCTTGATGAAGTAGCTGAGTCCATGCAGGAAGCCAAAGACGACATCGTAACGGGCGAAATTACCACGGCCACGCGAAGCGTCGAACTCAACGGCGTGAATGTCGAGCAGGGCCAGATTATTGGTTTGGTCGATGGCACGTTGGCTGTGGCCGGCAGTAATCTGGATCAGGTCATGGTCGATATTCTGGAAAAAATGCGTGTCACCGAACGCGAATTGATCACCCTGTATTCCGGTGATGGCATCCAGGAAAGTGATGCACGGGACTTGATTGCCGGGCTGGAAGCCGTTTATGACGGCCAGGAATTTGAACTGGTTTATGGGGGGCAGCCTCATTACCACTACATTTTGAGCGCAGAGTGAGTATGGGCGAACAGTGGAGGATGCCCTTTTGAGTAAAGTACGGATCGTTACAGATAGCTCTGCCCACTTTCTCCATCCAGAACTGATCGAACGTTACGATATTCAGGTCGTGCCGCTGACCATTCAAATCGGCACACAGACCTTTCAGGAAGGCGTCAACCTGGATGCGGAATCGTTTTTGCGTTTAGCGAGTCATGGCAGCCCGCCGGCGAGAGTCCTGCCGCCCTCGGTGGAGCAGTTCGCCGCGATTTATGGCAAACTCAACCGCCAGACCGACCAGATTTTGTCGCTGCATCCTTCTCGCCAAATCATCAGTC
Source organism: uncultured Anaerolineaceae bacterium (assembly GCA_964472565.1). Taxonomy (GTDB): domain Bacteria; phylum Chloroflexota; class Anaerolineae; order Aggregatilineales; family Aggregatilineaceae; genus DATAMF01. Next base: position 14,936 of record CAYYNB010000005.1, on the reverse strand, counting down.
AGGTTTGGGATCATGCCCGCACTGCGTCGAAAGCGCTTTTAGGGCGCTGCGAAATTTCAATCGTCGATTCGCTGACCGTTTCCGCTGGGCTGGCGATGCTGGTTGAAAACGCCGCCCGTATGGCTGACGATGGCGCGGACCTCGAAGAAATTGTCCGTGAAGTTCGGGGGATGCTGCCCCGCATCTATACCGTATTTTACGTCGAAACCCTCGACTATTTGCGCCACAATGGTCTTCTCAGCGAAGCCCAGTCTATTCTGGGGGGCATGTTGAGCATCAAGCCCTTCCTGACCATCGAAGAAGGGGAGCTGATCCCCATGGAAAAAGTCCGTACACAAACTCAGGCAGTGGATAAGTTGGTCGAATTCATTATGGAGTTTGCGTCCGTCGAGCAGTTGATTATTTTGCAAAACACATCCTATGCCAACGAACAGTCTCGCCAGCTTCAGGATCGCCTGACTGCCGAACTGGGCAGCAGGAATTTTCCCGTAATGACGTATGGTCCCAGTCTTGCAGCGTTGATCGGTCCAGATGGAATGGGGATTGCAGTCTACGAGGGACTGGAAGATGAAGAAGAAGATGAGGATTAATGGCTCGTATTGTAGTGATGACGGACAGCACATGCGATCTGCCCCAAAGTTGGGTGCGTCGGCATGATATTCGCATAGTGCCTACTTTCGTCAATTTTGGAACAGATAGTCTGGCCGATGATGGAGTTCAACTAACCCGTACTGATTTTTACAACCGTATCGTCGATGCGCCCATTCATCCGACAACGGCGGCTCCCTCGCCTGGAATCACGCTCGAAGTGATGCACAAGGCGCTCGCCGAGGCGGATCATGTGATCGCCATTACTGCGCCTCACAGATTGAGCGGCATTTTTAATACGTTTCGCATGGCGGCAGAACAAACCGCGCCGGACCGCGTAACGCTGATCGATTCGCATATGCTGAGTATGGGCCTTGGCTGGCAGGTTTGGACCGCCGCTGAGCTGGCCGCAGCGGGGGCCAGCCCGGACAAAATTAAACAGGTTGTGACCAACATGCAGCCGCGCATCTTGGTGTGGGCGGCGCTTGATACAATGGAATACCTGCGTCGTAGTGGGCGTGTTAGTTGGGCCTCAGCTATCGTCGGCGATTTTCTGAAGATCAAGCCGGTGGTCCAGATGTATCGAGGTGACGTGACATCCGCGGCACGCGTGCGCACCTCAACCCGCTCCTTTGATAAGTTGGTTGAATTAGCACATCAGGCCGCCCCGCTGGAACGGTTGGCGGTGATGCATTCAAATTATCCCGACGGTGCCCGGCGCTTATCCGAGGCATTAGCTGATATTCATCCCCAGGGTGAAATCCCGTTTTCTGACGTGACGCCGGTCATCGGGGTTCATGTCGGCCCGCACGGTTTAGGACTTGCGATTGTTAAAAAGGCAGGATAAAAACACGATGCCTTCGGCGTTAGAAACACTGGTCAAAATTCTTAAGCTCGAACAAGACACGGGCTATAAAAACACGGCTGTGATCGGCGGGTTACAGTCCTATGCCGGTCATTGGCAGCGCGATGCCCATCAGCAGGCCAAGCGTCCCGAACATCACCAGTTGGTCGACGAACTGATCGGTTATCTGGAAGCTTATCCCTCGCTCGAAGCGACTGAAGCCCGGCACGACGCCATTAAGCATATGCTGGGCCGGATCATGGGCCGCATTCCCGGCCCTGCCGCGCCGCCATCCACACCTGCATCCGCGCCGCCACCAGCACCACCATCTGCTCCACCGCCAACACCTAAACCGGCGGCGGCGCGTCCGCCTTCTCCACCCCCGTCGCTGCCACCAGCACCACCTGCGCCCCGGACACGACGTAAACCGGAGCCGGACGACGAAGAGTTATTCGAAGATAACGGCGAAGGACTTGAAACGTCCGAGGATATTGAAGATCTCTTCGGGGTCGAATTTCGCCCGGTTGCCCCGCACATCGAAACCCCTGCGACTCCGCCTGTCTCTCCCCGCCGGACTCGCCAGGAAATGCCATCCCTTGCGGATGCGGTTCGACAGATGCAGGAACTCAGGGTTTCGACCACCCAGTTACACAAAGTCGGCAAAATAATGGCCGAAAAACTGCAAAAACTGGGCATCGAAACTATCGAGGAAATGCTCTACACGTTTCCGCGCCGTTTCGATGACTATACGCGCATGCGGACCCTCAACCAGGTTCGGCAGGGCGAAGTTGTAACGGTGGCGGCTGCGGTAGAGTCGGTGGTGAAGAAACAGGGCAAAGGTGGACAGTCTTATCTTCTGCTCACCCTGGACGATGGGACTAACTGCTTACAAGTGACCTTTTTCGGCCAGCCCTGGTTGCAGCGCCAGTTTAAGCGCGATAGCCAGCTTGTCCTCAGCGGCAAAGTCGATCTTTTCCGTGGCCAGTTGATGATGACCAATCCCGAATGGGAACTGCTGGAGCGCGAAAACCTGCACACCGGGCGTATTGTTCCCGTTTATCGGCTCACCAAAGGATTGTCCGCCCGCACCATGCGCCGTCTGATGCATCAGGTGGTGGATGAATGGAGCCGTCGGGTGCCCGAATATCTGCCAAGCAGCGTCTTAGACCGCAGCGATTTAGTCGGGCTGGGGTGGGCGCTGGAACAAATGCACTTCCCCGATTCATTTGATGCTCTCAATTATGCGCGCGCCCGTCTGGGCTTCGATGAACTATTCACCTTCCAAATGGCCATGCTGTCCTTCCGCCGCGAATGGCAGATCGTGCCGGGCCAACCAATGGGCGTTGATGATGAGTGGCTTAACCACTTTTGGGGCACGCTTCCCTTCCCGCTCACCAATGCCCAGCAGCGCGTTATCTCCGAGATTCGCGCCGATATGGCGAAGCCTGTCGCCATGAACCGCCTTCTGCAAGGTGACGTCGGATCGGGTAAGACCGTTGTAGCCGCCACTGCGATGGCAATCGCCGCCATCCAGGGCAAACAGGCAGCGTTGATGGCTCCCACCAGTATCCTGGCCGAACAGCATGCCCGCAGCATCGGCAATCTGCTTCGCAGCGCGCCAGGGGGCGAGAATATTCAGGTCCGCCTGCTAACCGGTAGTACCAGCGACGACGAGCGTAACGAAATTTTGCGCGGGCTGGCCGAAGGCTGGATTCAGGTGGTTATTGGTACTCACGCGCTGATCCAGCAGGGCGTCAACTTCCAGAACTTAGGGCTGGTGGTGATCGATGAGCAGCACCGTTTTGGTGTGGAACAGCGCGGCGGCTTGCGCGGCAAAGGCACTAATCCGCATGTCCTGGTCATGACCGCCACGCCGATCCCGCGCACGCTGGCCCTGACGGTTTATGCTGACCTCGATCTGAGCATTATCGATGAAATGCCCGCTGGTCGCGCGCCTATCGAAACCCGTGTCATCAACCCCGTTCAGCGCGAACGTGCCTATAGTTTCATCCGCTCCCAGTTGGATCAGGGACGCCAGGCCTTCATCGTTTACCCGCTGGTTGAAACATCCGAAGCCTTAGATGAAGTCGGTGCCGCCGTTGATGCCTTTGCTTGGCTCCAGAAAGAAGTCTTTTCCCGGTATCGCGTCGGTCTGCTGCATGGCCGCATGAAACCTGCCGAAAAAGAAGAGGTGATGGCCGCCTTTTCAGCCAACCAGATTCAGGTGCTTGTTTCCACTTCTGTAATCGAAGTCGGTATCGATGTCCCGAATGCCACCGTGATCCTCATCGAAAACGCCGAGCGTTTCGGTTTGGCGCAGCTTCATCAGTTCCGAGGTAGGGTGGGGCGCGGTGAATATAAATCCTATTGCCTGCTCACCACCACTGCCGACAATCCCGAAGCCGAGCATCGCCTCAACGCCCTCGAAGAAACAATGGACGGCTTCAAGCTGGCCGAAATCGACTGGAACATGCGCGGTTCGGGCGACCTGTTAGGCTTACAGCAGAGCGGCGGCAGCCAGTTCCGTTTAGCCGAATGGATCACACCGAGTCTGGTTGAACTGGCCCAGCGCGAAGCCCGCACCGTGTATGCTGAAGATCCCGACCTGTCTCAGCCGGAACACTTGATATTGGCCCAGCGCGTCCAGATCGTGTTGGAATCGCGCGGCGCAGACGTGAGCTGATAGGAGAAAAATACTGTGTTATCAATTCGTCGGGCGTTGTATCCTGGATCTTTCAATCCAGTTCACTACGGTCATCTGGACATCGCGCGGCGCGCGGTGCGGCTGTTTGACGAAGTAATCATTGCCGTCTATGTCCATCCCAACAAGGTCGATCTGTTTTCGGGCGAAGAGCGGGTGGCGCTCCTGCGTGAAGCCCTTCAGGATGAGCCGCACCTGCAAGTTGCGACGTATAACCAATTGACTGTAGACTATGCAAAAGAAGTCGGTGCCGGGACCATCGTTCGCGGCCTGCGCGTCTTTTCCGACTTTGAACTGGAATTCCGTATGGCCCTGGCGAATCGTCGCTTGGCCCCGGAAATCGAAATTATCAATTTCATCGCCGCTGAGCAGCATCTCCACATCAGCTCCAGTACCGTGCGCGAAATCGCATCTCTGGGCGGTGATGTGTCTACCATGGCCCCCTTGCATGTTGTGGAGGCTTTAAAGCGGCGTTTTGAAGAATTGCGGGCTAAAGGCTCTAGTTCGTCGTATGTCGTGAGCCTGGGGGACTAGAAATTTTTGGAGGGGATGGATGGATATCCAACAACTCGTGGACCGGCTGGAAGACCTCATTGATGAAGGCCGTCATGTTCCATTTAGTAAGTTCACACTGATCGATGAAGAACGGGTCTTGGAGATCATTGACCAGATGCGCATCTCCATTCCCGAACAAATCGAAAAGGCGGCGCGCCTGCTCAACCAGCGTGATCGTCTGCTCGCCCAGGCCAACGAAGAAGCCGCCCGCGTGGTGGAGTTGGCCCGCGAACGCAGCGAAGGATTGGTCACGCGTGATGCGATTGTCCAAACCGCGCAGGCCCGTGCCGCCAATATCCTGGAGCAGTCGCGTGTCGAAACCGATGTCATGCGCGCCGATGCGGATACCTACGTCATGGAAGTGCTGAAGGAACTCGAAGCTCAGTTAATTCGGAACCTGACCGTCACACGCAACGGCATCGCCAAGATTCTTGAAGAGCGCGAAGCGAGCCAGGCCCGTATTCTGACTGCCATCCAGCAGGCCACATCCGAGATCAAAGCGACTACGGTAGAGTTGGTGGATGCTGAAGTCCCGCAGGATGTTCTTGGCAGCGAATAAGTGGGCAACTCTTGACAGTGCCTCTCGCGCTGTTTTATAATTCTGCCCGTTGTCCGGCGCGGTCGCCGAGGCACACAGGTCATTAAGGAGAATTGTTATGGGTCCGCTGCCTAAGCGAAAAATGTCCAAAACGCGTCGGGATAAGCGACGTTCACATGATCATCTCTCGCTCCGCCACCTGGTGCTGTGCGAAGAGTGCAATCAATATAAACCCGCTCATCAAGTTTGCCCCAACTGCGGCACCTACAAGGGCCGTGAAGTTTTGGCTGTCGAAGACAAAGAATAAACGCAGCACAGAATTATGCTAAAGCCGTGCGCAACTGGGCACGGCTTTTTGCGTTTATATTTCTTGGGTAGATCGACATGAAAGGATTTTAAAAATGGACTGGTCAAAAGTAGCTTTTGTTTTTCCCGGCCAGGGATCGCAGGAAGTCGGCATGGGAGCCGATCTGGTTCAGCAGAATCCCGTTGCGGCGGATGTATTTCACCAGGCCGATGAAGCGCTGGGTTTCTCGTTGAGCGCTCTGTGCTTCAACGGCCCCGAAGAAACCTTGAACGACACGCTGAACACCCAGCCGGCCCTTTATGTGATGAGTCTGGCCGTACTCCGCGCCCTGGAAAATGCGGTCGGTTCCGCGCTTCGCCCGGCATTCGTCGCGGGGCACAGCCTCGGCGAACTAACCGCGCTCACGGCAGCGGGCGCGCTCCCCTTCAGCGATGGCGTGCGTTTGGTCCGCGAACGGGGCCGTTTGATGAAAGAAGCGGGCACCCGCAGCCCTGGCGCGATGGCGGCTGTTCTGGGTTTAGATGCGGCGGTAGTGCGCGAACTCTGCGCCGAAGCTAGCCAGCAAACAGGCAAACCGTTGGTTTTAGCCAACGATAACTGTGAGGGCCAGCTTGTGATCTCCGGCGATCCTGCCGCCCTCGAAGTCGCGCTTCCGCTTATGACCGGGCGCGGAGCCAAAAAAGTCGTGCCGTTGGCCGTCAGCGTTGCCTCTCACTCGCCCTTGATGGAATCCATCACGCCCGATTTCCGTCAGGCATTGGACCGCACCCCCTTCCAGAATCCAACCCTGCCCATCATCGGCAATGTACATGCCGCGCCGCTGCAATCAGTGGCTGAAATCCGCGATGAACTGGGTGCTCAGCTAGTTTCAACCGTGCGCTGGACTGAATCCGTCCAATACATGCGCGCCAATGGAGCCGAAACTTTCATCGAAATGGGTTCCAAAGATGTGCTCACCGGTCTGATCAAGCGCATCGACCGCAGTGCCGCCCGCGTCACGTTGAACAATGCGGCTGGCCTGTTCCGTTTTCTGGAAAGTTTGCCTTAGTCGTTTTGTGCAGGTTGCACATTTTTGTAAATATCGTCGGGCAAATGGCACAGAAATCGCACCTGCCTGTTTAGAGCGTTGGTCAAATCATACAATAAACGCTCTGGTTTGCCGCGATGAGTCCCGTATAATCGCAGGTGTGAAAGATCAACTGAAGGAGAAATTCGGCATGACTGACAAGGCGAGCGAAGTCCTGAAGCTTACCAAAGACGAAGGTGTTAAGTTTATTGACTTGCAATTCACCGATATTTTTGGTGTGACCAAAAGCGTGACCATTCCGAGTGAATTGCTGGAAGAATCATTGGATCGTGGCACATGGTTTGACGGTTCTTCTATCCAGGGTTTTGCTCGTATCCAGGAATCCGACATGTTCCTGCGTCCTGACCCTGTTACCTATCGGATTCTGCCCTGGACCCGTGATGCAGCGCAGGGTGGGTTGCGCGCGCGGATTATCTGTGATGTGTACAATCCCGATGGCACACCCTTTGAAGGCGATCCCCGCTATATCCTGAAAAAAGCAGTCGATCACGCAGCGCAAATGGGCTTTGGCTACAATACGGGGCCTGAACTCGAATTTTTCCTCTTCCGCCAAAACGGAACCGGCCCGGTGCCGCACGACATCGGCGGTTACTTCGACTTTTCGCCCAACGATGAAGCGCAGATTCTCCGCAGCGACATCACCAACGCCCTGATGGATCTGAAAATTCACGTTGAAATGGCGCACCACGAAGTCGCTATGGGCCAGCACGAAGTGGACTTCAAATACGAAAATGCGCTGCACAGCGCCGACAATGCTATCACGTTCAAATACACGGTCAAAGGCGTGGCCGTCCAACACGGCTTGTTTGCCACATTCATGCCCAAACCCGTTTTCGGCATCAACGGCAGCGGGATGCATGTTCACCAGAGCCTCATCGACATCAAAACGGGCACCAACTGCTTCTATGATGGCGACAGCCCGCGCTTCAAACTCTCAACCATTGCCCAGCAGTTCGTGGCGGGCCAGTTAGCCCACGCGCGTGCATTGGCTGGTGTGGTCGCTCCCACTGTAAACAGCTACAAGCGTCTCACCCCTGGTTACGAAGCGCCCGTTTATGTCTGTTGGGCACAGCGCAACCGTTCAGCTTTGATCCGCGTTCCGCGCTATTCCCCAGGCCGTGAAAATGGCACTCGCGTCGAACTGCGTTTCCCCGATCCAAGCTGCAACCCGTATCTGGCCTTTGCGGTCATGCTTGAAGCTGGCCTCGATGGTATCACTCGTGGTTTGACCCCGCCTGAACCTGTCACCGACGATGTGTTCCACTGGTCAACCGAAGAACGTGAAGCCCACGGCGTTGATGTTCTGCCCGGCACACTCGAAGAAGCGCTCAACGAGTTGGCGAAGGATGAACTGGTCAAGAGTGCCTTAGGCGAACACATCTACAACGCCTACGAACCGGCCAAACGCGCCGAGTGGGACGAATACCGTATTCACGTCTCCGAATGGGAACGCGAGCGTTATCTGACCACCATCTGAGTTTTTTGCCTGAATGCGAAAGGGGAACATCACGCGGTGTTCCCCTTTTTTGCTTGAATCCCCTATGATATGCAATACATTCTCATATAGGAGGATTCATGACCAGCAGTGAACACCACCATGCCACCGCCGCCCAACAAGGTCCGGTTTTTATCGCCATCGTAACCGTGAGCGATACCCGCACCCCCGCCACCGATGTGAATTACGCTTATCTGCGCGACCAGATCGAAACCGCTGGTCATCGTGTGGCAGCTTACCGCCTGATCAAAGACGAAGCCGATCAGGTCGCGGATATTTTGGATGAGTTAGTCGCGGGTGATGCGCGGCTCATCCTGTTCAATGGCGGCACAGGCATCTCCCCGCGTGATCGCACCTACGACGCCCTGAGTCGCAAACTCGAAAAAACACTCCCCGGCTTTGGCGAATTGTTCCGCATGTTAAGTTATCAGCAGGTCGGGGCCGCCGCCATGTTATCCCGCGCGACAGCCGGTGTTTATCGCGGCAAAGTGATTATTTCAACCCCTGGCTCACCCGATGCCGTTCGTTTAGCCTGGGAGAAGCTGATCGCCCCCGAATTGGAACATCTCGCCTGGGAAGTCGTGCGTTAAGCGATCCAGCCGAGCTTAAATTCCCGGTTGAGATAGGAGATCACAATCAGGGTAAAAAACGTGCCAAGTAGACCAAATACCAGCCACAGTTCCTTCTCATGCTTTTTGAAAGGTTGTGGTGTCGGCCAGATCACAGGCATCCACGGCAGCGCCGTGACCAGTGCATACCGCGCCGTACTGATCAGCCCGGTATGCAGAGGGACAAACACCGTCAGACAGGTAAACAGCGTAATTTCCGTGCGAATCTTTCCGCGCCGCCATATCCCGATCAGCAGCAGCACCTGAAACAGGACGAGCACCAGTTGCGCCGCTTCCACAGCAATCCCGCGTGTTTGAAATCCGATCAGAAACCGCCGTTTGACGAATCGGACCAGCGGCAGCATGGGCGCATGAAAAATTGTCCGTCCATGCACCTTTTGCGACGTCAGCGGGGCCATCAATTCGCCGCTGACCGCCGTCGCATAGCCCTGCCACGCGCACCACGCCAGAACCGGTAGCAGGCTGACCGCCCCCAACCGTTTCAGTCGTTCCGGCCAGTTGCTGGTCCGATCCAGCAGAATCCCAACCCCCAGCGCGGGCAAAAGCAATATACCCTGCGGGCGGCTGACAGCCAGCAGAGCGGCGGGCAGGCTGGCTGTCCAATAATCCCCTTTGAAATAGAGATAAAACGTCAGACACGTAAATCCAAGCTGCCATCCTTCGGGATACGTAACCACCCAGGTATAAAGCGCCAGGGTCGGCGTGCAGATCGTCCACCACACCGTTCGGATAGCCTTGTCCTCGCCGTACTGGGCTTGGATCAGTCGGTACAGTTCCGCCAATCCAAATAGCACCCCGATCCGGCTGAGGATGAGCAAAATCAGTTCCGCCCGCACATCCCAGACTTGCTGGATAATGTGCCCGCTCATATTCATCAGCGGATATTTCGCCCAAAAGGACAGCGGCGTATCGGCAGTGTACCCGGTACCCACCAGGTCCCGTTCGTACGCGCAGTCTACGCTGCATAGCGCCGTATCCAGCGTGACCGGATATTCTCCCCATAACAGATTCTTGTGTTTTTCTTTCAACAGCGGGCTGGTTACAATCGTTGCGCTGATACCCAACGACATCAGACAGACAACCGCCCAGGGTACTAAAACTCTTTTCAGCGGAGCCATGAATTTCCAACCTGATCGGAATGTGCGCTACCAGTTGACTATAGCTGATCCCGCTCAAAAAACCATTGACGCGACGTCGGGTTCTGGTATAATAACTTGCACTTGGCGGTGTAGCTCAGTGGTAGAGCAGGGGACTCATAAGCCCTTTGTCACAGGTTCAAATCCCGTCGCCGCCACTCCTTAACCTCGCATACTTTGCGGGGTTTTTTATTTCCTCGCTTCTGGCCTACACTAAAAGCTATTCGTTCGATCAGCCAGGGGTGCAAACACCATGACCAGAAGACCCGATCCGTTCAGTAAAGAAATTCTAGCCGAAGCTCTGCGTGAGTCTGGGTGCCCGGAATCATTCGTCTCATCCGCCATCAGCAACTACCGCCTCTTTGTCCCGCTTCTTTTCGCACGGCTGGGCGAAGAACGTGTGTTTGAGGTTGTCTATGCCGCGCGTGAAGAATTAGGTCTCGGCGCGCAGGAAGCCGCCTGGCGTTCGACCTCAAAATATCTGGTCAAGTGGGCCGAGCAGGTTATCACCACTTATAAGCAGCGCCGTGATAATGCAGCGGTCCAGGAAACACCCATTCAGCCGCGTTTGTTTTAAAATCAAAATCAATTATTGTTGTCTGCAAGACTTTGGATACAATTTCTCACTGAGAATTTTTCTTCACAAACACAGCGAGGAATGTGCGATGTCATCAGCTTTTATTGTCTTTTTTGGACCACCCGGCTGCGGTAAAGGCACCCAGGCGAAAAAAGTGACCGAAGAATTAGGTCTGGTTCAGCTTTCCACCGGCGAACTTTTCCGTAAGCATCTCGGTGAAAAAACGCCGCTCGGCATCAAAGCCCAGGAATATATGTCGCGTGGAGCTTTGGTTCCCGACGAAATCACCATTGGCATGGTTCGCGAGCGCTTGCAGCAGCCCGATGCCCAGGCCGGTGCTATCTTCGACGGCTTCCCCCGGACCGCAGCCCAGGCCCAGGCCTTAGATGATTTGCTCCAGGAACTAGGGAGCGGGGTCTCTATGGTCATCGACTTCAAACTCGATATGGAAATTGCTCGCCAGCGGCTGATGGGGCGTCAGGAAGGCCGCGCCGACGACAAGCCCGAAGTGATCGAACGCCGTCTGAGCGATCACGCCCAGATCGAAGCCAGCGTGATGCCCCACTATCACGCCAAAGCGGGCCTGGTCCGTGATGTCGATGCAGACCGCCCGATTGATGAAATTTATCAGGATGTTTTTGCTTTGGCGAAGTCCTGCCTCGGTTAACGCACACGAAGGGCGCGGTTTATGCTGCGCCCTTAATAGGTGTCTATGAGCGAACACAGATCACCCTTTCAGCTTTCACCTCGTGCCAAACTAGGGAAGATGGTTATCCGTCGTTTGATCGGACGTGGCCTCCGTACCGAGGTCTACCACGCCTTCAACTCAGCCACTCAGCGCGATGTGGCCGTGAAGATCTATTATCCCAATCTCCCCAAAACGTCTGAGCTGACCCTCTGTTTTCAGCGCGAAATCCAGCGTATCGTCAGCCTCAAACATCCCAATATCATCCGTATGTTTGAGTTCAGCACTGACAACGATGTGTATTATCTCGTCATGGAATTGTTCGAAGGCGGGACTCTGCGTGATTTTATTTCCACCAATCCCACCGGCATCAACCGCGAAGAAATGATGCGCCTCTTCACTCAAATCGGCAGTGCAGTAGCCTATGCCCATGACCAGGGGATTGCACATGGCAGCATCAAACCGGACAATGTGTTACTCGATTCTACGCATCGCCCGGTGTTGACCGATTTTACCATTCACTGTCTGGCCAAAAAACACCCCCCCACCGATGCGGCTCGTACCACACCCGCGGCCTATCTTGCGCCGGAGCAGTTCGCCGGACATTGTGAGTCTCCCCAATGTGATGTGTATGGCCTGGGGGTGCTGCTTTATGAGATGATTACAGGGGATGTACCTTTTAAAGGCGAAACCCGCGAAGCGCTGATGAACCAGCATCTGCACGCTGCGCCCCCACTGCCCAGCCAGATCAGCCCTGGGCTGGACCCGCGTATCGATCAGGTGGTCCTCAAGGCTCTTAGCAAAGACCCCCAGGATCGTTACGCCTCGGCCCGCGAAATGTTAGCGGATTTACAGCAAAACGAAATCACTACCCAGTACGAAACCCTGGCCCTGGAGCGTGAAACCGCTACGGTGGTCCGCAAGCGCCAGTCCGACATCGCCCGTTTTCGCCTCAGCCGTTTGGATGACGAAGACAATACCACCATCCCCTCCGCCATCCCCACGACCATTCCTACCGCAGCCCCCCCCTCGCTTTGGAAGTGGCTGGTGATCGTCGTGGTGATCGTCGTCGTAGTCTCAGTGATTGCAGCCCTTACGCTGAGTTAGCGCGCCGGGTGCTTACTGGTTGTAGTTCTCGCCGAAAACTTGTGTCATCAGCGCGGGCATCTTATTTCGCGACGGGATCAGAATCGACATACCGTTCACCATAGCCGACTCCACATAGTTATAGTCAAGCACCCCCTGCGTGAAGTTTGAAAAGGGTATATCTTTCAGATACCACGCCAGTTCCAGAATCTGGTCCAGCGACAGCCCGGTTTTAATGCCATCGCTCATCTCCGACCACAACTGCGGAGCCTGCGCCGCCAGCGTGGGAATATAGTCTTTTGCCAGCACCTTATCCCGAATCGCAAAGATCACCTGTTGTTGGCGGCGTGCCCGGTCAATATCGCCTTCAGCAGCCGAATGGCGGCTGCGGGCATATTTCAGCGCCGTTGCCCCGTCCAGGTGACGCCATCCCGCTTCGAGATAAAACGGATCGTAGCCGTAGTTCATATCAGGATATTCAGGATCGTAAATCGTCTCTTTCACTTCCACGTCAACGCCGCCGATCAGGTCCACGATTTTGATGAAGGTATTGAAGTCCACCATCACATATTCGTTGATCCGGATACCGAGGTTATATTGCACCGTTTGCATCGCCAGCAGCGGCCCGCCCGCTTCTCCCTCGAAGGTCCCCAGGCTGTACGCCGTGTTAATGCGCTGCAAGGCATACCCTGGCACATCCACATACAGGTCACGCGGAATGCTCAGCATCCCCACACGATCGGTCATTGGATCAATTCGGATCAAGATCATCGTGTCCGTGCGTGCCGATGCGCCGAGATCGCCGGGGCGCATATCCATACCCATGAACAAAATCGTGAAGGGTTCCTCACCATCCCACGGATGGATGATCATGCTTTCCCCGTTGCCCAGCATCCCGCCCGTGCCCGCTTCCCCTTCGAGAATCCCGCCCGGCCCATAGATCACCGAGGTAGGTTCCATCGGCACACTGGTCGCATTTGTCCGTCCCGATGCGCCGCGTGTCGCCTGGAGCAAGAAGAACACCGCCATACTCATGATCACCGTCATGCCCAGCAGCGCTGCTGCAATCACCACCCACGCCCAATCATCCGGCGCGCCTAGTTCCCGCCGAACTTTGCGCCGCCGCACCCGGTCCCGTGCCGATTGTCGCCCATTATGCCGGTTCTCACGTTCTGGCATCGGTTCAACGCGTGGCTGCTGCAATGTGGGTTGGCCGGGAAAGTTATACCAATGCCCTCCCGAATTTGAAGTGGTCCGTTCCAGGTCGCTGGGGCGGATTGGCTCGTTGTTAGGGGGCGGGATTCGTTGATCTGACATGACATACTCCACTCTTCATTAAACCTAATTCTACCTGTAAAAAATCAAAGCCTCAATGTGTTATAATCCGCCGGGTGTGTGACGGTTGATCAATGATAGGACTAAAAATGAGCGCTGCGACCTGGCGTATGTTGGTGACTGGTGTGTGTGATGGCCCCATGAATATGGCAATCGATCAGGCTATTATGGAAGCGGTGGCCGAAAATCGAGTCTTACCGACCCTCCGTTTTTATGCGTGGGAACCGCCATGTTTGTCACTCGGCTACACCCAACCCCTGGCCGACGTCGATCAGCATCAACTGGCCGCGCATGGCTGGCATCTCGTTCGCCGCCTGACGGGGGGCCGCGCCATTTTACATACCGATGAACTCACCTATAGCGTTGCGCTGAAGGCGACTGATCCCATCGTAGCGGGTGATATTGTCGAAAGTTATCGCCGGTTGAGTCGTGCCCTGCTCGAAGCCTTGCACCGTTTGGGCGCGTCTGCGGAGGCGGATCGCCGCGCCGAGAGCATAGCCAACACCAAAGGCCCTGTTTGTTTTGAAGTCCCCAGCCACTATGAAATCACCGTCAACCACAAAAAGCTGATCGGCAGTGCCCAGGTGCGCCGTTTTGGAGCGGTTTTGCAGCATGGCTCCTTTCCGCTGTCGGGTGACATTGCGCGGATTGTGGACGTGTTAGCCTTTGAAGACGCCGAAAAACAAGCCGCCGCTCGTTCCCGCGTCTATCAGCGCGCCACCACCTTAGCCGAGGCGCTGGGTCGCGTCGTCTCGTGGGATGAAGCGGCATCGATCACTGCGGATTGTTTCCATGATATTTTCGATGTGGAATTAGAGATCGGCAACGCGCTGACGCCTGCCGAACAAGCCCGCGCCGCCGAACTCTGCGCCACCCAATACGCGACAGCCGACTGGAACGGGCGCTTCTAAATCACCGTTTTACGTCTCTTTCTCCGCGCGGGCTAATTCTTTTGAGACACGGACCGGCACGTGCCCGTAGGGGTGAACCGCATAACGCCTGTTTCCCCCTCATCCCTGATTTGTGGGTAATGTTTAGCTGCGCGGGATACCGTTGGCGAACAAGGTGGATCGAATGCGGAGGCGTTTGTAGGGGCAGGTTTGCAAACCTGCCCTTACGCGTCACGACCGGACATTCTCATTGGATGTATAATCATTCATAACCGAACAATCCCCTGATCGAGGGATTCGCCAAAGGTATCGCGCGGGGCGAGATTCGTAGGGGCACTTCACGCATTGCCCCATCTGTAATCTCTCTCTTATTAACCATCGAAGTTAGCCATCCAAGTTAGTATCTCAATGGTGATGACAATCCCGAACATCCGTGCTATTATAAATTCGAGAATCATTGCACCTTTACAACTCAAAACCCGG
>CAYYNB010000004.1:59048-89645 GCA_964472565.1 uncultured Anaerolineaceae bacterium | reverse complement strand
CCATCACTGCTGAGCGTGGATATGCATTATCCTGTGGACGATGGGATGACTGAAGCTCACTTCCATTATCTGGAACATGATAAAAAATTTGAGACCTGCTGAGTTCCCATTCACAGTCGGGAATACAAAGCAGTTCACCTGTCTGAATCACCTGTCTCTGCATGCTTTTGCCTTCAGCAGCGAGTGGGATGGGTGGCAGTTGGCTGACATCAATTTGTTTACCATCGATATACCCCAACAAGCAGTGGATATATTGAGTCTCCTCGTTAAAGCTGGATATAAACAGGGTATCGCAGTCCATAATCTCACTGATAACCTGATATGCGATCTGATAAATCTCGTTCAGATCTAAGGTTCGGCTGAGTTGTTGGCTTGCTTGATACAGCACATCAATTTCCTTGCTGCGCTGAATTAACCCTTTCTCGGTCAACTTCCGCTCGGTAATATCACGCCCTATCCCCACCAGTCCAATCACCTTGCCCTCATTATCATACACAGGCACTTTGGAAGTCAGCATCCACCCCTTTCCTCCGTCGGCAGTTGTGGCGGGTTCTTCATGGTTAATCATCGGTTGGCCCGATTGTAAAACGGCCATATCATCGGTGTAATACTGGGTCGCTAGTTCAGGAGGATAGTAGTCAAAATCGGTCTTTCCGATCACCTCATCCGTAGACGCCGCACCCATCTGGCGGGTATCCACCAGATTCTTCAGGATAAACCGGCCCTCTAAATCTTTGGCATACACTCGGTCTGGCAGGTTATCGATCAGGGTTCGCAGCAAATTACGTTCTTCAGCAAGCTTGAGTTCGGCCTGTTTCATCCGTGTGATATTTTCGTGCGCCACCACTACGCGAACCGGTCCTGCCCCAGGAAAGCGTGTTACCCGTGCCACAAACCAGCGCTGTTCAGTCGGGGAAGGACAGGGATATTCCATCTCAAAACTTTCCCGTTCTCCCTTCAATACAGCACGAATAGCCGCTGAAAATTCAGCCGCTCCCTCGGATGCAGTTCCAACCGCCCGATCACAAACACCGAGATAGTTAGCGCCTTCAAATACATTCGTAGTTACCGGGGGGTTAGCTTCTGCGAATGCCCGCCAACTACGATTGACGGCTAAAATAGTCCCCGTCTCGTCCAAAATAGCGATATGCGCCGCGAGGCCATCAAGTGTAGAGCGCGCAAATCGTTCTGATTCGCGCAGAGCTTCCTCTGCCTGCTGCTTCTCCGCATGTCGTCGTTTGTCTTCGAGTGCGTTGACCACTGCGGGACCCAGTCGCGCTAACCGGTCCTTTAATAAATAATCTGCCGCGCCCTGTTTCAGACAATGAACAGCTACTTCTTCACTAATCGATCCCGTGACAACAATAAACGGGATGTCCAGTCCAACCTGATGCAGTTCATCTAACGCTTGCACTGCCGTAAATTGAGGCAAAGAATAGTCTGCCAGGATCACATCGAGATCGGCACGCAGATTTGCCCGAAAGTCTTCCTGCGACTCGACCCGCTGCCAATCGAGTTCAAACCCAAACTGGCGCAGTTCATCCAATATCAATTCGGCATCGGCAGCTTGGTCTTCAAGAATCAATACCCGGAGAGGTGTATACATAACTCAATCTCCTGTAGACCCACTCCGTTACAAATGCGGCGGTTGGTTGAGTAAAAGCCAGTAAAAGCCCAATTGGCGAACGGCATTTGTGAACTGTTCAAAATCGACTGGTTTAACAATATAACTATTGACTCCCAATCCATAACTCGCCGCAATATCCCGTTCCTCTTGTGAAGAGGTAAGAATCACAATCGGAATCATCCGCGTGCATGCGTCTGCCCGAATTTGCTGCAACACTTCCAATCCGCTGATCTTCGGCAGTTTCAGATCAAGCAGAATCAGACGAGGGTTACGGTTGCTTCGCTGGGCATATTCTCCTCGACAAAAAATGAAATCGAGCGCCTCCATCCCATCACGCGCAACATGAATACGGTTTGTCAGCTTATATTCCCGAAGGGCATCGAGTGTAAGTTCTGCATCATTAGGGTTATCCTCGACCAGCAAAATTTCCACATAGTTAT
The DNA here is from genome assembly GCA_964472565.1 of uncultured Anaerolineaceae bacterium. GTDB lineage: Bacteria > Chloroflexota > Anaerolineae > Aggregatilineales > Aggregatilineaceae > DATAMF01. The sequence goes on along the minus strand of CAYYNB010000004.1, from coordinate 87,578 downwards.
CATTCATGAGTAGCCTCGATTGTAAAATAAAAAGTTGCGCCCCCATCGACCTGAGCCTCAGCCCACACCTGTCCACCATGTCGGTGGATGATGCGCTGTACAATAGCCAGGCCTACCCCAGTACCTTCAAAATCTTCGGACCGGTGCAGTCGCTGGAAAACCCCAAATAATTTATCTGCGTACTGCATGTCGAAACCTACCCCATTATCTTTCACATAATAAACTGTCTTTTCGTCCCTGGATAGCGCTCCCACTTCGATTTCTGCACCCTCGCGCTGCTGTGTGAACTTGAGTGCATTCGACAGTAAATTAATGATCACCTGTTTAAGCAGGGTTGGGTCTGCAAAACAATCCGGGAGTTCCCCAATCCGAATTTCGACCTGTCGGGTCTCTGTATTAAGTTCCTCAAATACGCTGCGAACCATCTGGACAAGCGACACTCGGTGCTTCTGAACGGGCTGGCGGCTAAGGCGTGAAAATGCAAGCAAATCATCGATCAGCCTTCCCATCTGCTGTGCGCTTTCCCGAATAACTTGCAGGCGGTGCTGGCCCTCATCCGGCAACAGCGCAGCGTAATCGCGCAGCACAATCCGCGAAAAGCCATCAACAGCGCGCAACGGAGCGCGAAGATCATGCGAGACAGAGTAGCTGAATGCTTCCAATTCTTTATTCGCGGCTTCGAGTTGTACCGTACGTTCTTGCAGAATTGTTCTGGCTTGCCGGATCTCCGTATGGTCAATAATCGTTGAGCGGCTGGTCTGGTATTGCCCATTCTGATCATAAATGGCAGTAGCAGTCAACAGCACTGGCTGGATCGATCCATCTTTGCGTACCATATCCAGTTCCAGGTCTTTGAGCCACCCCCGTTCTTTGAGGAGAGGAAAACTTTCCTCAAAGGTTTGAACACTGTCTGAAGTTAATATTTCCGGAGCCTTAACCTTGCCGATCAATTCCTCCCGCGCGTAGCCCAACCAGCGGAGTTCTGTATCATTGACCCGTTCAAATACCCCGTTTTTATCCAGCGAATGATACCCGCAGGGGGCATTGTTATAGAGATCGCTCAACTCGGCAGTGCGCTCGATCACCCGCTGTTCCAATTCCGCCGCATACTGCTGAACGCGCTCATATAAGCGAGCATTCTGGATGGCAATTGTAAGCTGGTCTGCAATCGTAGCGAGAATCGACTGCTCATCCTGAGAGAAAAGCGTCGATCCATACCGTGCTGCCGTCAATACACCAACCATCTGGTCCTGAATGATCAAAGGTAGCAGCAGCCGCGTCCGAACACCTTCATGTAGCAGCGCAGCCGTCTCACTCCATGTGCCGCGTTCCCCAATCTCATTTTCCCGAAAAGGGGCAGGATTCGACAACAACCATTCTATCGCTGTCCCCTTCACCGGCACCCATTGCCCCACGCCCAATAAGGATTCACGCTGGGTCCATTGGCGCGTGATCTGGTATTCATCACCAGTTTCGTTTAACAACACAATCGCAGTCTGATCAAGCGGCACCAATGCCAGCAGTTCTTTCACGAAATTATCGTAAACAAGCGACAAGTCCAGACCAGAGGAGATAATCCGGTCAAGCCGGTTAACTGCTGCGAGCTGCCCCGCATAACGTTGTAGAGCGACTTCAGTCCGCTTGCGTTCTGTCGTATCCCAAACCGTAGATAACATCAATTGCCGCCCCACAATTGGGGTGTTCCGGGCGCTAATATAAGTCGTTACCTCACCCTGGCGCGTAATGGGGATGTCGTCCCAGTGCATGCGGTCCGGATCGCCGCTGGTTACGTCTTCGATCACGCGCTTTCGTATCACTTCCCGAAATTCCGCATCCTCATAAACGGCCTCCCAGAAAGTATCCGGGTCCGCCATTGCTTCACGCGTGCTGCGATAGTAACGGGCAAAGTTATCATTCATATAAAACATGTACGTTGGATCTACCGAATTCACCGCAACTCCAACGGGCAGGTTATCCAAAACTGTCCGAATAAAAGCTTCACTCTCTTGCAGCGTTTTTTGTGCAGACCGCTCTTCGGTTTGATCGCGAAAAACCAGAACGATGCCCTCTATAATTCCCTCTTTGTTACGTGTCGGTGCGCCACTGTCTGCCACAGGAATTTCCCGACCATCCTTCGTGATCAACAGGGTATGGTTAGACAGTCCGGCAATACAACCTTCTTGGAGTACCCGACGAGCCGGATTCTCAACCGGAAGGCGTGTGTCTTCGCTGATGATACGGAAAACTTCTTCTAATGCCTTTCCGCTCGCCTCGTTTTGAGTCCAGCCGGTCAGCGTCTCCCCCACGGAATTAAGCAGCACGATTCGCCCCTCAGCATCCGTCACAATCACACCATCACCAATGCTCAGGAGCGTTGCCTGGTAGCGCATTTCGCTTTTCTGGCGAGCTTTTTCCGCTTCAAACAGTTTCCGGTAATGAAAGGCCTGGTTTCGCTGCCAGATCACACCACCCACTGTCCCTCCCGTGCTCAAAGCCCCCAGGATCATGCCCAGGATAGGCAGTAACCGAATCTGCCAGTCGGCAAAAACTTCGGACCGATCCACTTTAGCAACAATAAACCAGGGCGAATCAGGAATAGCTTTCAATGCAGACAGCACTTCCACGCCGCGATAGTCTTTCCCCTCAACCACCCCTTCCATACCAAGCACGGCTTTCACAGCAATAACATCTTTTTGAGAGAGTGGAATGCGCAGATTGAGCGCAGCTTCAGGTTGGAAGCGCAGAGGGTTGAGAAAGAGAACAAAATCTCCATCCTGACGAATAATCAGGCTTTCGGCACTGTTGCTGGGTACGGGCCACACCTGGATCAGTGGATAAAGGAACTGACTGGCATCACTGATAAGAATAATCCCACCAATGGGTTCAGCCGAAACAGGATCAAATAATGGGGCAATAGCATCGATCTGAGGCGGCAGATCACTTAAGCCAAGATACAGATCGCTTAACAAAGGCTGCCGTTCCTGTAAGGCGGCCATCAGAGCTTGCGCGGACTCCTCATGTAATCGCCCCGCTTCTCCTGCCAAGCTTAACCGCACGTTCAAATCGCCATCAACGAGTTGTATATTTTTATAGTGATAGTGCTGCTGCCAGGTGTGAAATTGAGTTAATATTTTTTCGGTTATTTCAGGCTGCGGATCAGCCATCCAGCCTGCTATATCGTCCAGAAAGAGCGGATTCTCAGTCAGTACAGCAGCATCCCCCAACCGCTCTCGCCGCCATATCGCGATCTCGTCTACTTTTAATTGTGCAATGGTTTGAAGTTCATTTTCGGCGCGAGCCTGTAGAAGCTCTTTCTGGCGATAGTAAAGCCAACTACCGCCTACAAAGAGTGCAAGCAGAGAAAACACCAGTATGGCGCTCAGCCAGGGCGGGAATGTAGCTCGGTGCATAATAAAATTCCCCTAAGCCCAAGATGCAATTTTGTCTTCATTATACTTTAATTTAGTTTTAGACTATGAGCTAAGTTGACAGCCCAGAGCCGCTATTGAGATTCGTTACATCCCCGACAAAATCGATCACCCATCATATAAAGCTATCGTCATATCTTTAAACTGTAATACAATGATAATAAATAAAATAAATAGGCGCTCATTGAGAATTACTATGTACACTTGTCACCTTGTTTTATTCGCCTTGTTGGTTGTCGCCTTTATGCCGCTGCCAACCACATCCACCCAACAAACAACCGACTTCCCCGACGAAATGCACGCAGGCCGTAACGGAGAAAATGTGCGTGAACGCGCCCAATATCCGCAATTTGATTGGCCAAACTATGGACGCGCCGAACAAATTGCCGTTGGAGAAATTGCTTATGTAGGGGCTAATATAGCGGCAGCTCTGCAATTCTGGAATCAGTCCGACATCCATCATCGCACGGCTTTAAACTTTGCCTATCGAGAAATCGGTGTTGCTGTACTGCCCCATCCCTACGGTTATCTCTTTATTGTGGTGCTCGGAAGTCGCCCAAACGTTTTGCCTGTTTTAGCTGATCCGCTGCACAATTTATTATATCTTTCGAATGAGCGCTTCCAGGGTGCGTCGCAGCTCAAAGGTGCGGTTCGTAAGGTAATCAAAATTATGCTTCAGGCCCCCAATGGACACCTCCTGTCCCAGTCCTGGATTCCCTGGCAAGCAACTATCCCGATCCCGCCTGAAGCCGGACATGACTTTTATATCCTATTTACTGATGGTGAAAACCAGGTTCAAACTCGTGTTCATCTGGCTGGTATAGACAACCTCGTTTTACTCCCCGACACCTTGCCTTATGTGCTCAACCAGCCTACTCCGGCACCCACACCATCTCCTGCACCTACGCCTTCCGATGAGTCCTTCGAACTGCTGATTGTGTACGATGAGCACTCGTTAGCGTTGGTCAATGTCTATTCTCACCCCATTGACATCACCACGTTGGATTTAGAATATGGCACTTCGCATCTACCCGCGACTCGTTGGCAGCAGCCCTGGTTAGCATTTCCGCTTAATGCGCTGCCACCCTCATCCCGTTCTTGACAGCAAGTCTGGTCCTGGTCCGAACCGGCAGATTTTCTCCCACCTTCTACCTGCACCGCTTATACCTCAAGCATCCAGCTTGACTCCAAACAGATGTTTTGGATAACCGGCAGCTTTACTGTACTTTGGCAGAGCGAACAGCTAACCACCTGCCTGAAAGATGCAGGAGAATGTCAGGTTAATCTGCTTGATCGACGTTTTTGTGCGCCTTTTTGCGATATTGCACGTAAATAGATACAGTGCTCAGTGGCTATAATAATCGGCGTCGATCCGAAAAAACGCGGTTAGAAAAGGAAAGAATTCATGACCAACAGCAATGGCAGCCATGTTGTTGTGCGTACCATCGATTTGCGCAAAGAGCTTCATATGGGCGAAGTGATTGTTCATGCGCTGCGCGGAGTCACGATGGAAGTATCACGCGGCGAGTTTATGGGAATCATCGGTCCTTCAGGAAGTGGTAAATCTACCCTGCTAGGTTTGATTGGCGGTCTGGACACCCCAACCCAGGGCCAGATTTTCATCGATGGTCAGGATATCACCAATCTGGATGAGCGCGCCCTTACCCATGTGCGCAACGAAAAAATCGGCTTTGTTTTCCAGTTCTTCAATCTGATTCCAACTCTCAGTGCAGTAGAGAATGTTGCACTGCCGATTCAATTTGCGCGCCATCGCAAACACAGCCCGATCAAACGCGCCAAAGAACTACTTGACATGTTGGGTCTTGGCGATCGCATGGATCACCGTCCAACCCAGCTTTCCGGTGGTCAACAGCAGCGTGTTGCTATTGCCCGTGCGCTGGCAAATCAACCACCGCTGCTGCTCTGCGACGAACCAACCGGCAATCTAGACTCCGAGTCCAGTGAGATCGTGCTCAGCGCCTTGCGAGATGTTCAGCAGAAATTGGGCACCACCGTGATTATCGTCACCCATGATATGAACGTCGCCTCCCAGATGGATCGCCTCGTCTCTATCGTCGATGGCCGTATCGCCCAGGATGTAGACTCCCGCTCTACCGCCCAATTGGAAGCCGTCAAATTGTTCAAAGATAAGCGCGCAACAGGTGAAGTCGTACTGGCGTGGAAAGAAGGGTAAGCAGTCCTATGCTGGAAAAGCTCCTATTTTACACCCGTCATTCCTTCAACGATCTGCGTGTGAATGGTCAGCGCACGATCTTTGCGCTGTTATGCGTGGCGGCGGGTGTGGCCGCAATTGTCAGCCTACAAACTCTGGGCGTGATGATTGAAGATTCTCTCACGGGCAATTTGCAGGAAAGCAACAAATCCGACATTCGCCTCACCCCAGCAAGCCACAACCGTTCCAATGAGAGCATCGTGGCCCACAGCGACGCATACGACAACATTTACATCACCATGAACGGCATCAACGAACTGCAAAAGTGGTTTGCAGATCGTTATCCTGACCAGGAAGTCACAATCACGTACCGCCAGTTCGAACTAGGTCTGATGGGCACGTCGGTCAGTATCCCTGCTAAGGAGAGAGACAAAACCTTTGTCGCCTCAAATATCATTGAAGCCGACAAATATCCACTCTATGGCGAAGTTGAAACGGAAGATGGCACACCGCTCAGTGAACTTCTCAAAGACAGCAAATCCATCGTCTTTAGCCGTAATTTGGCCGATGATTTGGATGCCAAAGTCGGGGATGTGGTGCGTCTGAACGGCGTAAGCCAGGAATTCACCTTGCGCGGCATCGTCCCAACCAATGCCGAAGCCGGTTTCGAGAATATGATGGGCGCACTGCTCGGTTTTTACTATCTCGACACCAGCGCTTTGCAGTACTACACCGACGCCGAAGTTGGAGCAGAATCCGTTTTCATTAAGTTGGAAGACCCCTCGAACGTAGCTGAGATCAGTAAGGCGCTCGAACGCTCTTTTAGTTATCTGGACACCTTCAGCACCGCCGACCTGGAAGAGCAGAATTCCGAAATCTCCAAATACCTGAACCAGCTTGTGATCGTGATGGGGCTGATCTCGCTGCTAATTGGCGGCATTGGTATCATCAATACCATGCTGGTGATCGTCAGCCGCCGCACCACTGAAGTAGCCGTGCTTAAAACGGTTGGCCTCGAAGCTGGACAGGTCACGGTGCTGTTCCTGGTCGAAGCACTCATCATGGGCTTTTTCGGCAGCATCATCGGCGTGGGCTTAGGTTGGTTAGCCGCGCTTGGACTAAAGGGTGTGGCAGGTGCTTTTCTGTCCCAGGATTTAACCTTCCGTATCACAACGACGCCTGCCGTTACAGGCATCATTGTCGGCATTATCGTCACGGCGATCTTCGGTTTTCTGCCGACCCTCGCCGCCGGGCAGGTTCGCCCCAATCTTGTGCTCCGTCCTTCCGACACCGTTGTTCCTCAAGCGGGCCGGGCGCGTTCCTTCGTAGCGCTCATTCTGGTATTGGTTTCGGTCAGTCTCGTAGCGCAAGTCCTTGTCCGTGATCTGCTCGACTCCGACCAGTTACGCAGCATGGCGCAGATGGTAGGTGCTGCACTTGGAGTGCTCTCCGGTTTGGCAATCCTTGGCGGCAGCTTGTTTGCCACGTGGACACACGGCAATATGGGACTGCGGATCTTGCGCTGGCTGCTTTTTCTGGTAGCGCTTCCGCTCTTCGGCTATATGTTCGGCAATTGGGTTCCCGCTATCCTGCTGCTGTCCGGAACCTTCATCATCGTCGGTATCCTGTATGTTCTGCTCTGGACTCTCATCTGGAGCATCGGCGGCGGTTCATACAGCGATCTTTGGCTGCTGAAATATCGCCGCAACCGTCCTGCTGCGGTTGAACTAACCCAGCTAGAACGCCTGCTCCGCTGGATGCGTAACAGTTTCGCGACGCTCTGGGGCAAAGTGCTCATTCCGCTTCTGGCATTGGTCGTGGTGCCTGTCGTCCTGGTCATCTGGATTATCAATCTGGCGTTAGTTATCCTCATGACTCCCTTCTGGCTGTTGGGGCGAGTCATCCAAAAGCTGGCTTTTATCGATCTAAAACTGTCGATGAAGTCAATGGTATCCGCCAAAGGGCGCGGCGCGTCTACCTTGCTCGCGCTGGTGATCGGTGTCTTCACCCTTAGCCTGATCACCATGCTGGTCAAAGCTATCACCAACCGCTTTGATGAGATCATGCAAACCGAAGTCGGTGGTAATCTCGTCGTCTTTGCCGCCGGAACCGAAAGTGCCTTTGCGCAGCTTGATGGCAAGCTCCAGGAACTTCAGGACCAGGGCATGGTGCGCAGTTACGCGGCTGTATCGTCTTACAGCGCGCAGTTCAAAAGTTACCTAGACAGCGAGACAGGTAACAAAATCTCTAGCATGCGCGTGCTACAAGATCGAACTGAAGAACCAGAAGCTGAAGAAGGTAGTTATGCGAGCTGGTATTTATCCGGCGTGGATGGCCGTGATGTCCGCTCCAATCTGCCCGAAGCCGATCTGTATGCAGGCCGCCATCTGAATGCCACTGATACAGGTCCCTGGGATGAGGCTCAGGATCAATATCCGCCCATTGTTATCTCGGTATCGCAGGGCATGATCGACGCGGGCTTCACGATTGGAGATCGCTTAACCCTTCGCTTTGATGATTTTGACTCAACCCAAACCATCACGTTTGTCATCGTCGGTATGGTAGACCGAACAGCCGAGTCCCTTAGTGTAAATTTCGGTTCGATGAGTTACGCACCGGCAGATGTATTTTCAGGTCTCAACCTCATCCCGACCAACGTTAACGCGGTAGTCGATGCCAAGGAAGACCAGATGCCTAAGGTCCGGCGTGCGATCCTGGAAGTCCCGCTGGCCTTCCCGATGGAAACCCGCGACCTCAACGATCTAATCAACCGGATTATTGAGCAGTTCACCTCTTTCCCAACGCTTGTGGCGGCCCTGGCCTTGTTCACAGGCGGCATTGTGATCGCCAACTCCGTCGCCCTCGCAACCATTGAGCGGCGGCGTGAAATCGCTACCATGAAAGCCGTCGGGCTTCAGCGCGAACGAGTTCTGGTGATGATTCTGCTCGAATATGGCCTTATGGGGCTGATCGGCGGCTTAATTGGCGTCGGTATCGGCGGTCTGATCCTGCTCTTCATGCTCACAAGTATGTTCCAGGGCGAATTGGGTAACTCGATTCCCTACATGACCGCGCTCGGTCTGATGAGCCTCTGTGTAGCCATCGCCCTGCTCGCCGCCATCTTAACCGCATGGCGGGCCTCAGGCGAAAGACCGCTTAACGTCCTCCGCTACGAATAGCTACCAATGGAAATGGGGGTGCAAATCGCACTCCCATTTTTTATATTCCGTATGCTCAAATGGTAAACTCTATTCTGTCGCACTTAGCATAGGAGTTTAACGATGAATCTTATTGAACGGATCGAGGCGGCTCGCGGCCAAACCCCCGCCGATTTGCTGCTCACCAATCTGCAACTGGTTAACGTCTTTAGCGGCGAAATTTACCCCACCGAAATCGCTATCAAAGATGACATTATCATCGGCATCGGCCCCGGCTACACCGCCCGCGAAACGTTGGACTTAGGTGGGCGTTATGTCGCCCCCGGTTTCATTGATGCTCATGTTCACATCGAAAGCAGTATGTGTACCCCGCCGGAATTCAGCCGTGCAGCGCTGACGCATGGTGTTACCACCGTCGTAACCGATCCCCACGAGATCGCCAATGTGCATGGCCTCGAGGGGATTCACTTTATGATCGAATCTTCCCAGAATATCCCGCTCACCGTGTATGTCAACGCGCCGAGCTGTGTTCCCGCCACCCACATGGAAACCGCCGGATTCAACCTGGAAGCTACCGATCTTCAAACGCTTCTCGACCAGCCGCGCGTTTTGGGCCTGGCCGAGGTTATGAATTATCCCGGAGTCATCTTCGGTGATGAAGGCGTGCTGGATAAACTCACCGCGTTTGAAGGCCGTGTCCAGGATGGTCACAGTCCAGGACTTCGCGGTCAAAGTCTGAATGCCTACATTGCAGCAGGTATCTTCAGCGATCACGAATGTACCGATGTCGAAGAAGCCCGCGAAAAATTACAGAAGGGCATGGTAATATTCATCCGTGAAGCAACCAATGCGCAGAATCTGCGCCCCCTGCTTCCCCTCATCACGCCTGAAAACAGCCGCCGCATCTGTTTCTGCACCGATGATCGCCATCCCGCCGACCTGCTGGATATTGGCTCCATTGACCACATGGTTCGCATGGCAATTGCCGAAGGCAACCTCGATCCCGTAGCTGTCATTCGGATGGCAACACTCAACACCGCCGAATATTTCCGTCTCTATGATCGAGGAGCCATCGCGCCGGGACGCCGCGCCGATATATGTGTGTTCTCCGACCTCCGTGCTCCCCACATCGAAACAGTATTTTGTGGCGGAAAAATGGTCGCGCACAACGGCAAATTGACGGTAGAGTTACCGTCCCAGTCAAAATCCAGGTTGCCCAGCAGCATGAATATCAAGTGGGATGGGTTAGACCTAAGCATTCCCGCCGCCTCCTCTCACATCCATGTTATCGGAACCGTCCCCAATCAGGTTGTTACTGAAAACCGCATCGCAGAAGCCAAAATCGAAAACGGTTTGGCAGTAGCTGATCCCGCCCGTGACCTTCTAAAAATCGTGGTAATCGAGCGCCACCATGCCAGCGGCAACATCGGTAAGGGCTTTATTCAAGGCATCGGCCTCCAGCGCGGAGCCATTGCGGGCACTGTCGCCCATGATCACCACAATCTGGTAGCAATCGGTGCAGATGACGCCAGCATGTTGACCGCCATACGAGCCGTCGAGCGCATGGGCGGCGGTTTTGTGGTGGTAGAGGGCGAAACCGTTTTGGCCGAATTACCGCTTCCCGTCGCTGGCTTGATGAGTCAGGCTCCTATCGATGAAGTCCGTGTCGCTTTGGACAAACTGCTCGATGTCGCCAGGCGCAAACTCGGCTCCCCTCTGCACGATCCGTTTATGGTGATGGGCTTCATGGCCCTCGAAGTCATCCCCAGTCTCAAACTGACCGACGTCGGCTTAGTGGATGTTGACCAGTTTACAGTTGTGAATCTCTTTGTTTAATAGCTGTCAGGGGCGCACCAGGTGGGTGTTGCCCCTGCCATTTCTCCTAAATTCCATCTTCTATTTCCTACAAATTATCCAAACCAGCTTGTGGATTTTGACATTACGGATGGTTTGCATTCCGTTCGATTTCTCACTACACTGGTGGTCACAGTAGTTTACTGTGAACCCCTTAGTTAGTCTTTAACGAGGAGAGCAAGATGTTCAAAAAGCTGTCGGTTTTTCTGCTTTTGGTAGCGGTGGTGATGGGTGGTCTAACCAGCGTATCCCCGCGTGCTGCCGCGCAGGATGAGTTTCCCTTTGGCGTAATCTTGGTCGGCCCCAAGGACGATCATGGTTGGAGCGAAGCTCATTATCAAGCCGGTCTGTATGTAGAAGAACATGTTCCCGGCGCAAAGATGCTGTTTCTCGAAAGCCTAAACTCAGCCGATCGCCCCGAAACCACCCTGGACCAGGCGGTACAGGATATGGTTGATCAAGGCGCAAAGTTGATCCTCACGACCTCGGCGGACTTTGAAGTAGATACTACCGTTGTCGCGGCCAAATTCCCTGAAATTACCTTTATCAATGTCTCTGGTGATGATGCATTGTGGGGCCTCGCTCCTGAAAATGCAGGCAACTTCATGGGGCAGATGGAATACGGCAAGATGATCGCCGGGTGCGCTGCTGCTCTAAAGACCCAAACCGGTTCCATTTCCTACGTCGGTCCACTGGTAGACCCCGAAACCACCCGTCTGGTCAACTCGGTCTATCTGGGCGCAAAATATTGCTACCAGAACTATCGCGGTCTGGATCCCGCCGACCTCAAGTTTGAAGTTGTCTGGATTGGCTTCTGGTTCAACATTCCCGGCGTCACCCTCGATCCCACCGTCGTTGTTAACACCTTCCTGGATGGCGGCGCGGATGTCGTAATCTCTGGTATCGATACCACCGAAGCAATTGTGGTAGCCAGCCAGCGCGCAGCAGAAGGCCAATCAGTTTGGGCGATCCCCTACGACTATGAAGATGGCTGCGCTGATGCGCCCGAAATCTGCCTCGGTACACCCTACTTCAACTGGGGTCCGCAGTATGCCAAGACTGTCCAGGCCGTCATGGATGGCACCTGGACTCAATCCTGGGACTGGAACGCCCCCGACTGGACCGACATCAACAATCCCGATACCAGCGCGGTAGGCTATGTCTACGGTGATGGACTGACCGATGAAGATAAAGCCACGCTCGATGAATTCATCGCAGCGCTTGCCGCAGGCGCGTTGGGAGAAGAAGGCGGTCTCAACCTCTGGACCGGCCCTCTGACTTTCCAAAGTGGGGATGTCTTCCTGGAAGAAGGCCAGGTCGCGACTGAAAAGCAAATCTGGTTCCAGGCTGCCAATGCCGACGAAGCCATGAGTCCCGAAGAAGTCACGCCGCCTCAACTACTCGAAGGCGTCACGGGTTCGACCCAATAACACGGTTCGGTTATAACAAAAGGGGCGTATTGAGTACGCCCCTTCAATTATAGATATCGAGAACCTTATGCGTGTTGAATTAAACCATATTTCAAAAACTTTTGGACGAGTCAAAGCCAACCACGATATTTCTCTTACGTTTGAACCGGGTCGCATCTACGCAATTTTAGGTGAAAACGGCGCGGGCAAAAGTACCCTGATGAAAATCATGTCCGGCTACCAGGCTGCCGACAGCGGTGAAGTAGTTGTTGATGGACAAGTCCTCCAACTTGATGCCCCCACCGATGCGATTGAACAGGGCATCGGCATGCTCTATCAGGATCCGCTCGACTTTCCGCCCTTTACCGTGCTGGATAATTTCATTGCGGGACGTCCCGGTAGCGTATTCCCAGATCGAGAAGCAGCCCGTCAGCAGTTACTTGCCTTAACCGAACGCTTCGGCTTTAATCTCGATCCCCATGCTTACGTGGATAACCTGACTATTGGCGAGCGCCAACAGCTAGAGATTCTACGCCTGCTCTCGCTCAACGTCCGCGTGCTGGTCATGGACGAACCCACTACCGGTATTTCAGCCGAGCAAAAATCCGCTCTGTTCAACGTCCTGAAATCGCTGGCTCAGGACGACGACATGACCATCATCCTTGTGTCGCACAAGCTCGAAGACGTGATCGAATTGTGCAACGAGGCGTTTGTGCTTCGGCGCGGCCAATACGTCGGCCATCAGGAGATTCCCTGCCGTGTTGATGATCTCGTCGCGTTGATGTTTGGCAAAGTGCTGGCCCGTCAGGAACGCCAACCCGTCCGCTTTACCACCGAAGCAGATCGAGTTCCCCCACCAGCTCCATCCCAATGGCTTTCCCGTGTGGAATGGCTCGGTGTGGCCTGCGCGGTGATCCTGTTGCTGGCTTTTGTGCTGCCCCCCTGGGTCGGCACACAGTCCGGTAAAGTCTCCGGGTTGAGCGTCCTTCTGGACGGTCCCGACACCAAACTGATGCAGCCCGCACTCGTGCAGCAGGATGACCTGGAAGAATCTCGAACTTACCTACTCAATTTGCAGGACGACTGGCAGATTTCCGCTGTACAGTATGCGGCTGAATTCCATGTCCGCAAAGAAGGCCAGACCCGCCCCATCATCGAAAAAGATGAGCAGTGGATCATCGTCAAAGACGGTACCGAATGGAAAATCGTTGATCCAAATGGCGACCCGGTGAGTGGGTGGGCGCTCGACACGGTGAAACTGCTGCCCACCGACGATGACAACATTCAGATCGCCAGTTTTGCCTTTTGGGATACAACCCCCCTCGCCCAAGAGGACGGTTTCTGGGTTTTGCCGAAAGAAGCTGGACGCACGCTCCAATCCATTTCATTTCAGAATCCGCAGCTTACCGAGCCTGTCACTTTCTCCATCGTTCCCAATAATTTGTGGTTCCTGAAGGAAGTCGGCCTGAAAGCCTACCAGCCCACTTCCATCGGAACAGGCTGGTATCTCGCCTTATGGATCATTCCCCTTGCGGCATTCGGTTTCATTACCCTGGCGCTTTGGAGCCGCCGCCCACTGAAATTGGTGAGTTGGGGACAAAGCATCCTGGTTATCACAGCCGAAATCTATCTCCTGGCCTTCTTTATTGCCTTTACCAGCCTGGGTGCCACAGCCAATTTTAGCCAGATCGGACCGGGATATTGGATCGCTTTTCTGGCACTCTTCGGCATGATCTTCCCGCTCGATTTCCGCCGCGCCGCGCAGATCGTCGATATTCCTTATATCCCGCAGGCAACCAAAATCACCGCCCTGTCTGCGAGAAATATCTCGGTCGCCAGCCGTCGTTTGACCGTCGAAGATGTCTCGTTAGACGCCTGCAATAGTGAAGTCGTGGGTCTCGCCGGGTTGGATGGCAGCGGTCAGGGTGAATTTATTCGCGTTTGTACCGGGCTGCTCCATCCCTTCGGCGGCACCGTTCAGGTCGATAGTCACACCATGACCGGGCACTCCTATCATAAGTTTGTCGAAGCCGGAGTTGCCTTTTTACCTGCCGGACGCCTCGAAGAAGGTCTGATTGGCGGCATGACCCTGACTCAGCATCTTGCGCTCACCCTGCCCTCGCAAATCGAATTAAATTGGTTGCGCTTATCGCCTTTCTCCGCCGCCTATATAGCCATCCGCAACTGGCAGCACGCTCGCGCCATCACTGCCGAACGCATCAAACGATTTAATGTAAAAGGTCGTCCCAGCAGTCCCATCCAAACGCTGTCTGGCGGCAATCAGCAGCGTTTTGCCCTGGCTCTGCTTCCCGCCAATCTCCGCCTGTTGCTGCTGGAACACCCCACACGCGGCCTGGATGTTGAGAGTGCCTTGTATATTTGGGAACAGTTACTAAAACGCCTCGCCGACGGCACCGCCATTGTCTTTATTTCCGCCGAACTTGATGAGATCGTCGCCTATAGTGACCGCATCCTCGTCTTTTTCGGTGGCCGCGTCACCACAGTCGATAAAGCGGAAGACATGACAGCAGATTACTTAGGCAAATTAATCGGCGGTTACGCATAACCTTATGAATGATACGACACTACTTTGGATTGTAATTTGGATTATTATCGGAGCCATCCTCGGCGCGATAGTCACGCCGCTGCTCTATCGTCAAAAAGAGCGACGTATGCAGGAAGGGGTGCTTGTCGGTGCCATCATGGGTGCCGCCGGCACAGTCCTACTCCTGCCATTCTGGAGCGTTGCCCCCGCAAACACCACCGCCCGAATTGTTTTGGGTATTCCAGGTGTTATTCTGCTGCTGCTACCGTTATGGATCTGGGCGCTTCGCCTGGAGGGTGGCCGACGCCCGCGCACGCGCCGTGATCTGTTTGTGGCAAATCTGCTCGACATTCTGCCGACAGCCCTGGTACCTGTCTATGGTGTGGTCGCTGCGATTGCCATCATCATCCTGATTCTGCAATCCCAGAATGCCGATCCCCAGCTTGCCTGGGATTACCTCTACGATGGCACATTGGCAAGTGCCATCAATCGCGCCGACGTTGCCGCCTTCTGGATGCCCCTGGCTATCACCTCCTTTGGTCTCGTGTTGACCTACAATTCCGGCCTGTGGAATATCGGCGTGGAAGGCCAGGTCATCATGGGTGCGATTGGTGCAACCTGGGCTGTCCGCCTCTTCGCCGGGACTGTCGATGCCGCCCCGCAGATCGATCTCGGCCTCGGCCATACTATGATCCTCCTGCTCTGCTTCGTTTTTGGTGCGTTGGCCGGAGGGCTGTGGGCTGGGGTTGCCGCCGTGCTAAAAACACGCGGCGGCGTGAACGAGATTTTCGGTGGTGTCGCCCTCAATTTCGTCGCTCAGACCTTTAACATGTATCTGATTTCGAATGGCGGTCCCTGGCAGCCCACCGGCAGCCGCGCCACCGAAACCGCGATCTTCGCCCCTATTGCGCGGCTGGTCCCCTATAACGAACACCGCCACCTGAGCCTGACGACGATATACATCACGGTGGGCGCTTTTATCGTCGTGGCGCTGATTATGTATATTTCGCGCTGGGGTCTGGAACTCCGTGCAATGGGCAAGAATATCAAGTCCGCCTATCTGCGAGGTATTCACACTGAGCGGAATATCATCTTGGCGATGGCGATGTGCGGTGCGCTGGCGGGTCTGGCCGGAGCTTTCCGCGTCATGGGACCATTCGAAGTTCGCGCCAAATTGACCGCTAACCCGTCTGGCGGGCTTGGCTTTCTGGCGATTCTGGTGGTGCTGCTGGCGTCCATGTCTATCATCCTGACGCCGCTGGTATCCTTTGTCTTTGCGGTGCTGTCCAAAGGTGGCGAGAGCGTAGAAAACGGTTTCAACTGGGCCACCCCGCCTATCAAAATTGACCGTTCACTCGTCCAAGTGCTGCAAAGCACCCTGGTGCTGCTCGTCGTACTGGCCTTTGGTGTGCGTAATCGTTTTTTTGCGCCGCGTCATATTCAGGTAATGGATGATGACGAAGTCGCCCGAACCTAATTGGGAATACCTGACCGTTTATATATCCGGCGCATTGGACTTTCCCGATACTACTCCCCGCCCGGAAATTTTAAACTGGGCGGGCAAGTCCATCACCCAGCAGTTGAATGCTTATGCAACACAGGGCTGGGAACTTTTTAACATGGCTTGGGTGTCTGATATCGAGGTTATGGTGACATTTAGGGCAAGAAAATAATTACCCTGTGCCTACCCGGGTTGGCTCCCCTTCCCTGCTAGAAGGGGTAAAGAAAATATCGGCGCGCCTAAGCATCCCAAATCGTAATGAATGTTTTCTTTGAGACAAGACACATCTATGGAACAAAAAAATTTATCGTGGCCTCAAGTTTGGCTTAAAGCGCTGATCCGGCCTGATCAGATCGCTCCTCGTTCGGTATTGTCCCCGGCTTTCGGCTGGATGCTCGTCAGTCTGGCAGTTCTGGCAGTCCTTCAGTGGACCGTTTTTGATCTCCAACTACCCCAAGACGATTACTTCAGCGACCTGGGACGGTGGCTGGTTCTCCCCTTAGTGATTCTGGGGGGGGTGCTCCTGTTCGGCCTTGTGACGGGCCTCGCGCATATCATCGCTACCGTTTTCGGCGGCACAGGCACTTATGCAGATCTCGCCTATGTTTTTGCCGCCTTCCTTGCACCCATGCTGTTGTTTGCCAATGGATTGTTTCTGCTTCCCCCCTTCGCCTTGATCTTGATTCCCTACGGACTGGTGCTCATGGTGTTAGCGCTCAAAGGAGTGCATCACCTATCCTGGAAAAAATCCGTCCTGGCCGCTTTTTGGACCACCCTCTTGAGTGTTCTGATTGTCGGTGTGCTGGCCGTTTTTATCACCCTTATCGTGATGGTGATTGATCGCGGTATCACCAACACCCTGCGCGGTGTTGTCCGTGCCGCCTCGCCCATTGTGATCGCAGCCCAGGGCGAATTGATCACCGAGCGCTCCGGCGTGACCAATCTCGCCCTCGATGGTATGATCATGCTCTCGGCCATGACAGCTCATTCCATTGTCCTCGATTCCGGAAATTTCTTTTTTGCGATTGCCGCCGCAATGTTGGTCGGCGCTGCCATTTCGTTTATAGTGGTCTTTTCGAGTATTGCCCTCCGCCTGAATCAAGTAGCAGTAGGTTTTGTTCTCACCATTCTCGCCGCCGATGTAGCCGTTTTTTTGGGTAAACCGCACTATCTCGAAACCGGCAAATCTATTCCCCAGATGCCTATCCCGCTGCTGGAAGATTTGCCTTTTTTGGGCCCGGTGCTCTTTCGCCACAATATTCTGATCTACATCAGCATTCTTTTGCCGGTGCTGGTCTGGTTTTACATCTACCGCACCCGCCCCGGCCTGACCCTGCGCAGCATCGGTGAACAACCCGAAGCCGCCTTCGCGCGCGGCACCCGTGTCCAGTTCTGGCGCTACTTTTATACCATGCTCGGCGGCTCCCTGGTGGGTCTGGCTGGCGCGACATATTCCCTCTCCGTCAAACTCGGCTGGCGCGAAGACCTGCGCGGCGAAGGCTGGATCGCCCTTGCCATTGTGATCTTCGGTTTGTGGCTTCCCGGACGGATTGCACTGGGAGCCTATTTGATCGTTGGCCTCCGCACCATTGCCATCGATCTGCAAAGCTCCGAAGCCATCGATATTCCCGCTCAGATTGTCAACATGCTTCCCTGGTTCCTGATGATCTTCACGCTCATGTTTGCCACCAGTGGTGTACTGCAAAATATCGTGCGCTTCACTCCTGAACGCTTCCGGCCTACAGTGCGCCGCTTCCTGCGTGCTGCCCCGCCACATGCCCTGGGCACTACCTTCGAAAAGCACTAACAACAACCAGAGTGGCTTATTTCAAAATCTGCATTTATTTGAAATAAG
The DNA here is from genome assembly GCA_964472565.1 of uncultured Anaerolineaceae bacterium. Lineage (GTDB taxonomy): Bacteria > Chloroflexota > Anaerolineae > Aggregatilineales > Aggregatilineaceae > DATAMF01. The sequence goes on along the minus strand of CAYYNB010000004.1, from coordinate 69,655 downwards.
CCACTTTTTTACTTCGATCCTCTGCATATTATTGTGTGAACCGTACAAGAATCTACTCTCTTTCGGCGCATAGCGGTAAACTAGAACCCCAAATAGAATCACAATGAGGAGATAAAATCTGTGCAGGTGCTCAAAGATCGTATCCGTGCCGAAGGTGTCTATTTGGGAGATGGCATTTTAAAAATTGATGGCATCCTTAACCACCAGATGGACCCCAATTTGATCAAAGCCATGGGGGAAGAAATCGCGAACCGCTTCCGCAACGCCAACCCCACCCGTATTCTGACCGCCGAAGTATCCGGCATCGCCCCGGCATTAATGGCAGCGCTAGCCCTGAACGTGCCCATCGTGTACGCCCGTAAACACAAACCCGTCACCATGTACGGCCCCATCTTCCTGGAAACCGCCCCCAGCCACACCAAAGGCGGCGAGACCAATCTGATGGTTGCCGCCGAATATCTGCCTGCGGGCGAACGCGTACTGATTGTGGACGATTTTCTCGCGTCCGGTAAAACGCTGTTGGCTCTCGCCCGCATGATTAAAGAGGCGCGCTGCACCCTGGTCGGCGTTGTTGCTGTGGTCGAAAAAGCTTTTGAGGGTGGACGCGAAGCACTGGAAACCAAATATGGCGCGCGTGTGGATGCCCTTGCCACCATTATTCACATGGATGAACACCAGATTTTGTTTGCCGACGAACAACAAAGCCTTCCGGGAGTTTAATGGATGTCCTTAAAATCCGGCGGCATCGCCATTCTTGACTACGGCTCCCAAACCGCCCAGTTAATCGCCCGCCGCGTGCGTGAATTAGGCGTCTATGCAGCCCTTCTTCCTTACACTGCGACCTTCGATCAGGCCCAGGAAGCCGTTCCCGATTTTCGCGGCGTCATCCTTTCTGGTGGGCCGCCCAGCGTCTACGAATCCGGCGCGCCGCGTCTGCCCGCCTGGGTGCTTGCATCCAACTGTCCCGTACTGGGTATATGTTACGGCATGCAATTGATCACCCAGGCATTGGGTGGTCTGGTCGCGAGTGCCCAGCAGCGCGAATATGGCATGACCGAGCTGACTATTCTCGAACACGGCGCGCTGTTTACCGGACTCGACACGCCGCAAACTGTCTGGATGAGTCACGGAGATCGTATCGAGCGCCCGCCAGATGGATTTGTAAGCATTGCCACTTCAACCAATGCGCCCTTCGCGGCTATGGGCGATCCATCGCGCGGCTTGTTTGGTGTCCAGTTCCACCCCGAAGTGATGCACACTGTCAACGGCAAAACCATCCTGCACAACTTCATTTTTAGCGTATGTCATGCCGTTCCTGACTGGACTCCACAGAACTTCATCGAATCTGCCATCCAGGCTATCCGTGATCAGGTTGGCACGGGGCGTGTGCTGCTCGGCATGAGCGGCGGCGTGGATTCTTCGGTTGCAGGCGAACTGATTCACCGCGCAGTCGGCGATCAACTCGTGCCAGTGTTCGTTAATCACGGCATGCTCCGCCACGACGAAGCCGCCGCTATTGTCGAGATGAGCCGCCAACTGAACTGGAATCTGCGTCCGGTAGATGCCACCGAGGAATTTTTAGAGGCTTTGCGCAGCATAACCGATCCCGAAGACAAACGCGTGATCATCGGCACCACCTTTGCCCAGGTCTTTGAGCGCGAAGCTGCCAAACAAGGCAGCCTGGACTGGTTGGCCCAGGGAACTATTTACCCCGATGTCATCGAAAGTGCCGGAACAGGCCGCCCCGGTGCGCAGCGCATCAAATCCCATCACAATGTGGGCGGACTTCCCGATCACTTAAAATCCCGTCTGGTTGAACCTTTACGCGATCTTTTCAAAGACGAGGTACGCGAAGTCGGCCTTCGTTTAGGTTTACCCGAATCGATCGTCTGGCGACAGCCTTTCCCCGGTCCAGGCCTCGGCGTTCGCTGTGTCGGTGAAGTGACCTGGGATCGACTGGAATCCCTGCGTACCGCTGATTACATTTTCCTCACCGAGCTACAAGAGGCAGGGCTGATGGATGACATCGCCCAGGCTTTTGTCGTCCTACTGCCGGTGCGCAGCGTCGGTGTAATGGGCGACAATCGCACCTATGAAGAAGTAGCGGTGCTGCGCGCCGTCACCACCACCGACTTCATGACTGCCGATTGGGCACGCCTGCCTGACGATCTGTTAGCCCGTGTTAGCAATCGGATTGTGAACGAAGTCAAGGGCATCAATCGCGTCCTGCTCGATATCTCGTCCAAGCCTCCTGCGACAATCGAATGGGAGTAGTACTCGTATAATATCGAGGTTAGAATATCATTTTAATGATCGACACCCTCTTGAATTACTTCAAGAGGGCTTATACAATAGAGATACCAGAACGTAAGTTCTGAATCCTGCACTTCCTGCCAAACGATGAATGGCACAGGGGCCATATTTGTTATCACGCTTGATCGTACAAGCCAATGAGGAGCACCGTCTCCTCATTTTATTTCGCTGCTGGTATACTAATCGCACGCGCTTTTAATATTGAGATTGGCTGCCCATGACAACCATATTTATTAGCCACTCCACCGATAATGACGACTTTGTGACCCAACTCGCCGCCGACTTACGTGCTGCGGGCCTGCAAACATGGGTTGATCACGAAAACATTAAACCCGCCGATGATTGGGACGAAACAGTTGAAGCCGCCCTCGAAGCAACGGGTGCGCTCATCGTCGTCCTGACCCCGCGCGCCACCCGCTCCCAGAATGTCAAAGTGGAGTGGAGCTTCTTTTTAGATCTGGGCAAACCGATCTATCCCGTCCTGCTTGAAACCTGCAAAGTACCCTTCCGTCTACGTCTTCACCAGCACGTCGATTTCTCGCGCGATCCTGACGACGCCCTGAAAAAACTGCTGGCGGCGCTTGGCGGCAAAGGGAATGTGCTTAAACCGGATGTCAAAACCAAGACCAAATCGGGCAAGAAGAATAAATCTCAATCGGCTCCCATCGAACTCGATACCGCTCGCCAGGTTGATACCGCCGTCGTCCTCAGCGGCCACCGCGACACCGTGAAAAGTGTCGCCGTCAGCCCCGCAGGGGATGTGTTGGCCTCCGCCTCCGATGACAAAAATGTGCGCCTCTGGAACACCGTCCGCAACACCCGCATCAAAGTGCTGATCGGTCATGAAGGGGCCGTCAACGATGTTGCCTTTAACCCCGATGGTTCTGTACTCGCGTCCGCATCAGCAGATCGTACCGTCCGGCTCTGGGATGTTTCGCGCCAATTCGGTTTGGCCGCGTTTATGGGCCATCGAGATGCCGTGAATAGTGTCATGTTTAACAATGAGGGCACCCTGTTAGCCTCCGCCTCCAGTGATGCCACCGTCCGCCTGTGGGATGTTAACCGCCGCGTGATCTCCGCCACCCTCGAAGGTCACGAAGGGCCGGTTTTTGACGCCACGTTCAGCCCCGACGGTTCCATTTTAGCTTCCGGCGGTTTAGATACCTGTGTTCGCCTGTGGCATGTCGCAGAAAAACACCAGATCGTTGCGCTCGAAGTGCCCAACGAAGTTCGCCGCATCGCCTACAGTCCGTCCGGCCATCTGCTCGCCCTGGGACTCAATGGTGGTGGAGTCTATGTCTTTGACACCGAAACCCACACCCGTATCGGTGCGATTTATTACGCCGACTACAATGCCAGTTGCGTGCGCGATGTCGTTTTTAGTCCCGATGGGGCGCTGCTGGCGATTGGTTCCGTCGATGGAAATATCCGCCTCTGGAAAGTAGGCGAGCTTGGAACCCAAAAACGCGCCTTACGCATCCTGCGCGGACACGATGGCGGCTTGTGCGGCCTCGCCTTCAGTCCCGATGGACGGATGCTCGCCTCTGCCTCCCACGATGGCACCGTCCGCTTGTGGAGCGTAGGAGGATAATTGCCCATCCCCTTTGATGTTATCGTCATCGGCGCAGGTCCAGCCGGACTCATAGCCGCTGGACAGGCCGCCCTTCATGGAGCCAGATCGCGCGTCCTGCTCCTCGAAAAAATGGCCCAGCCCGGCAAAAAACTCGCCCTCACCGGCAACACCCGCTGTAATCTGACTAATGCCGCGCCTGTCCATGAATTTGTCACCCACTTCGGCCCCAATGGCCGTTTTTTACGTTCTGTGTTTGCCCAGTTTTTCTCAGATGACTTGCTCGCCTTCTTCAAATCGCTAGGGATTCATACCGCCACCGAACCCGGCGGGCGTATCTTCCCAGCCAGCAATCAGGCCCAGGATGTGGTCAATGCCCTCGTCCGCTGGACTCACGATCTCGGCGTGACCCTCTGGACCGGAGCCAGTGCCGAGCACATGCTAACTGATCAGGGGCGTATCGTGGGCGTCCAACTCACCAATGCGCAAATTCACCACGCCCACGCGGTACTTCTGACCACCGGGGGCGCGTCTTTCCCCTCGACTGGCTCCACTGGTGACGGTTTCCGTTTGGCTGAAGCTCTCGGACACACAATCATCCCTCTCCGCCCCAACATCATCCCCCTTAAAACTGCCGGAAATGTGGCGCAACGGTTACAAGGGCTGAGTCTGTCCGCCGCTCCGCTCACCCTCTGGATCAATAACAAAAAATTCGTCTCCAAATCCGGCGATATGCTTTTTACGCATTTTGGCGTTTCCGGTCCGGCCATACTCAGTCTGAGTCTGCTGGCCGTTGATGCTTTGCGCGCCGGGCATCCGGTCAAACTCTCTATCGACCTCGTGCCAGACTGCGATGATACCGCCCTCGAAACCTACTTATTGCGCGAACTGAATGCACACGGCAAGCAGCAGATCAGTACCCTTCTCAAAGACCTGCTTCCCCGCACCCTCATTCCTGTCTGCTGCGATCTGCTTCAAATTCCCGAACAGCGTCTCTGTCACCAGATCACCGCCGCCGAACGCCGCCGTTTACGAGCATGGCTCAAAGCTTTCGATCTGGACATCATCGGCCACCCTCCTCTTGCTGCTGCCTATGTTACCGCCGGAGGCATCGATCTGCGCGAAGTTGATCCCCGCACTATGCAGTCCAAATTGATCTCTGGCCTCTATTTCGCAGGCGAGGTCCTCGATCTTGACGCCGACACGGGCGGCTACAATTTGCAGGCTGCTTTTTCGACTGGATGGGTAGCCGGGAGAAGTGCAACACAACAGTAACCTTGGTGTATACTTAAAACGCTACTCCAAGGAGCATCCCCATGCCATCTCTGTTACATGAATTCTCGCCCAGTCGTCTGCTTCCCAGCGTCACAGCCGGGCTGATCAACGGCGTACTCAACATTTTTGTTGCCATCGCTTTTGCCGGATTAATCTACTCCGGTGATCTTTCCCCCCATCGGCTGACTGCAATTGGTACTATGCTCATAGGCGTGATCATCTTCACCGCCCTGAGCGCGTTCACCAGCGCCTTTCCCAACGTCATTTCCAGCATTCAAGACAGCCCGGCTGCGATCCTGGCCGTGATGGCGGCGGCTATTGCCACCGACAAAGCCGCATCTTCCGACGAATTATTTCTAACTATCGTCGCCACCGTCGGAGCTGCGTCTGTGCTCACTGGAATCACCTTCTTGATCCTGGGGCAGCTTAAGCTCGGCAATTTGATCCGCTTCATCCCCTACCCTGTTATTGGTGGATTTTTGGCTGGGACCGGGATGCTGCTGACTACAGGTGCGCTCTCGTTCATGACTGGCGAGTCCGTGACGCTGACTACCTTGTTCGACCTCCTGGACAGTGAGTTGGTAAACCAATGGCTGCCCGGTTTGATTTTTGCGCTCATTCTCCTGGTTATTCTCCGCCGTTACAGCCATTTTTTGATCCTGCCCGGCATGCTGATCGGCGTCTTTGTTGGCTTTTATGTGATCCTCGCCCTCACAGGAACCTCTAAAGCTGAAGCATCCGATCAAGGTTGGCTCCTGGATGTGCTGCCCGAAGGTGATCAGCAGTTGTGGCAGCCCATCACCCCTTCCGATCTCAAATTAGTGGACTGGTCCGAAGTCGCCGGGCAAAGCAGCAATCTCTTAGCCATTGCTGCTGTCAGTGCGATTGCCCTCCTGCTCAATGCCACCGGACTCGAACTCGTGACCGGGCGGGATGTCGATCTGAACCGCGAGCTAAAGTCTGTCGGGTTATCCAATCTTATGGCGGGACTAATTGGCAGCCCTGTCGGCTTTCACGCGCTCGGTGGCACTGCCCTCGCACAGAAAATGGGTGCTCGCAGTCGGCTGACCGGCCTGACTATCGCGCTGCTGGCAGCCCTGGTGGTGTTTCTGGGCGCAGGCCTTCTCGCCTATTTTCCCAACTTTGTGCTGGGTGGGCTGCTGCTGTTTCTCGGCTTGTCCATGCTGGTCGAATGGGTCTACGACGCGTGGTTCAAACTCGCCCGCATCGACTACGGGACGGTGATCGTCATCATGCTCACGATTACCGCTGTCGGTTTTCTCGAAGGAGTCGGCCTCGGATTAGTGTTGACCGTCCTCTTTTTTGTCATCAACTACAGCCGCATCAATGTTGTCAAACACGCCCTGTCTGGAGCCAACTATCAAAGTAATGTTGTTCGCTCTCCCCTTGACGCACAGGTGCTGCATGATAACGGATCGGCCCTTCATATCCTTAAATTACAAGGTTTTATCTTCTTTGGAACTGCTCACCGTTTGTTGGACCAGATTCGCCAGCGTGTAAACGACCCGGCGCAGGCCTGCCCCCGTTTCGTGCTTCTGGACTTCCGCCTCGTCAGCGGGCTTGATTCGTCGGCAGTTTTAGGTTTCACCAAGTTGAAAAATCTGGCCGAATCCAACCAGATTCGCCTCCTGTTCACCGCCCTCTCGCCCACCATCCAACACCAGCTCACGCCTGATGTGCTCCCTCCGGACTCCGACTGCCTTTTCCCCGACCTGGATCACGGCGTGGAATGGTGCGAGGAGCAAATTTTAGCCAGCCAGAAGAGCCAGGATTCCGATTTAACTTTCCAAACCCTGAAATACCAGATCGAGCAGGCCCTTGCCGACCCCGGTCGTGTTTCCCGTCTGATGTCTTATCTGGAGCAGCAAACAGTGGAGACAGGCGCTTATCTGGTCAAACAGAACGCGCCCCCTCAAGGATTCATCTTTATCGAAAGCGGAGAAGTAACCATTTATTTGGAACGCGCCAATGGTACCTCCGTGCGCATCCGCAAAATGCGAGCGGGCACACTCGTTGGCGAAATGGGTGCTTACTTGAGTCAACCGGCCTCCGCCTCTGTGATTGCCGACCAACCCAGCATCATCTACCGCCTCTCCCTCGCCAACCTTCACCGGATGGAGCAGGATAATCCCGATGTCGCCAGCGCATTCCACCGTTTCATGGCGCGTTTTATGGCCGAGCGCCTGACTCAGACCACCACAACCTTGCAGCGCCTGATCGACTGAAATGTGCGGAAGCTGAATGTCAGGTCATCCCAAGAAAATAATTACCCTGCGCCTATTCTGTTTGACTCTAAAAAATGTTGGCGCAGTCTTATACTTACTTTTGAAGGAGAATATGCAAGGGGAAGTATGTTCGAACCAGCCTATATCCGTCTGCTGCGTAATGGCACACTGGCTGAACGTGTCCAACAGGCCAATAATGCGCTCCATGACTGCGCCCTATGTGCGTGGTCCTGCCACCTGGATCGTGCCCAAAAAACTGGCAACTGCCGCACAGGAATGCAGCCCCTCGTCAGTAGTGCATTCCCCCATCATGGCGAAGAAGACCCGCTGCGGGGTTGGAACGGTTCCGGCACCATCTTTTTCTCATTTTGCAATTTGCGCTGCCAATACTGTCAGAATTACGAGATCAGCCAGTATGGTGAAGGTCAACCCCTCACCCCGGCCCAGTTAGCCGCCCAGATGCTCCAGTTGCAGGCATTAGGCTGTCACAACATCAATTTTGTCTCCCCCAGCCATGTCATTTCTGCTATCATCGAAGCTGTGTTTTTAGCTGCTGCTGCGGGGTTGCATATTCCCCTCGTCTACAACACCGGCGGTTACGATTCACTTGCTGGGTTACAATTGTTGGATGGCATTATCGACATCTACATGCCCGACATGAAATACGCCGACGCATCCATCGCCCAACAGTTCTCCAAATGTCTCGACTATCCTACCCACAATCAGAACGCCGTCCGCGAAATGTTTCGCCAGGTGGGCGATCTGGTGATGGATTCCAACGGCATTGCGCAGCGCGGTTTATTAGTACGTCATCTTGTCCTCCCCAATCACCTCGCAGGCACCGCCGAAATCGTCCGCTTTCTCGCCAAAGAAATTTCGCCTTATACTTATATCAACATCATGGGCCAATATAATCCCGCGTGGCATGTCTGCGAGCAGTCCATTGAACCGCTCAACCGCTGTGTGACGCTCGCTGCTGTGAAAGAAGCCAAACAGTTAGCTTGCGATGCGGGTCTGCGCTTAGATGAGCGGAAATGGAGGTTTTAACGTGGAAAACTATCATCGCATTGGCATCGTGACCCACTACTTTGATCGCATCCATGTCGCCGTGATCCGCCTTGAGGACAAACTCTATACCGATGACTGGATTTTGCTGTATGGTCCGCGTACCGAATTCACCCAGCAGGTCTATTCCATGCAGGTGAATCACGAACCGGTCGGTGAAGGTGAGCCGGGTGAAGATATCGCCCTCAAAGTCGATGATGTCGTACGCGAGGGCGATGAAGTTTATCTGATCACCCAGGACACCTAGCGGATTTCCCGCGCGCCCGCCAGTTGTTCGATCACGCGTCGAGGGCTGGTTCCCTCAGCATCTGAAAGCGGCTCTTTCGCAAACCGGTGATCGTGCTTGCGGATAAATTCTTCCAGGTCGGCTTGCAACCTTGACCAGATCTCATGCTGCATCGCCAACACCTGCGCCTTCCGGTTCGGATCCCCTGGCAATTCCAGCAGTTGGCGCAAATGCGGCAAACATAACCCCGCCGACTGTCGGTAGCCTTCCGCAAATTCGGCCTGATCGAAATGTTCCAACAAATTCCGCAGTAGGTGCTCTTCCACTGTGCGCTGGTGAACGCAGGCCGGACACTCCCCCTGCGGTTTAAAGGCGTTCAGTGCCTGGGCGACCTGTTTTTTCCCCCCCTGCGGATTCGGACTCCCCATATCGCGCGTCAGATGCCGCAGCACTCCTTCATACAACACCGCGATCCCAAATGCCCCCGCGTTCAGTTGTTCCTGAATATGCCAGGCGTGGTTCGGGCAGAAGCCGCGCGCCGCCCGCAGCGCCTCGTGCGTTGGCGGCTTCGTGATATATTCATAAACCGTGCTGTCCAGATGCCCGTGTACACTCTCCAATGTCATCCGGCAGACTGCGCACCCCGGTTTAGAAAAGTTTTGATACAGATCATAAGCGCGCGATGAAAGTTTCATAGCCATAATTTTTACATGCTCCCTGGATGCACCAAACCACTATTGTCAACTGCGCCCGATTCGTGTAAGATACTAGTGATTAACGCGGGCATGGTGTAGCGGTAACACAACAGCCTTCCAAGCTGTTGTCACGGGTTCGAGTCCCGTTGCCCGCTCTTTTACACAAGCGCCCAGTCTCGATCTGGGCGTTTCTGTAGAAACTTACAGCCAAGGGTCCATAGCTCAGCGGTTAGAGCAGCCGGCTCAATCGGGCAGCCTGAAGAGTAATCTTCTGGTGTTTACCTGTCAAATTCGGGGAAGCCTACCTGTGGTTGGTAATCCCGAGCCAAGCCCCGCGCGGGGAAGGTGTAGAGACTGGATGGCAGGCCCCCATTTTGGGGTGAAGGGACAGTCCAGCCCACAAACCTCATCGGGCAGCGCAAGCTGTAGTGGGATGCATAACCGGTCGGTCGCAGGTTCGAATCCTGCTGGACCCATCAGCACAAAGAACCAGCCATTAGTGCTGGTTCTTTGTTTTATGGAATTGATAATGCCTACTTCCCCGCTGGATTCTCCGACGTAAACGGCCAGGCATCCCGTTCCAGAATATCCGAGGGCACCACCTCGCCCAATTCATGGTAGAGCACCGGGCGTTCCAAATCGCGCGCATCCCAATCATACCAGTTGGAAGTCTCGCAGGTGTCATCCGTAACCGCAATATGGATATGGTAGTTATAGGTTCCCAGGAAATCCCCAAGCTCTACCACATCGCCACCGCCGACCTCAAACGTTACCATGCCTAAAAAGTTGATGCAGGCGTCGTGTTCGGCATCATCAATCAGAATCAGGCCGCCCCAGCGTCCCGTTGTACCATACACGACGCCGCTGTATGGCGCATAAACTTCTTTATCCGCGCACAGAAAATCCACCGAGCGCCGATCCAGATCAACCGGAGGCAGCCCATCCTGCTTGACGCCATGCCAGCTAAAGATCGCCGCTGGCGTTCCGTTGCGGCAGGGTGAATAGTAGCCCTCGATAGGCGGATAATCCTTCGGACCCTGAGCGCCTACGGGTGCGACCATTGCGGCCAGCATCACGACCATAATCAGGATAATCTTCATGGCCTCACAACCTCCTATTTCTGTTGTTTCTCTCACTGTAGCAGAAGCGCACCATCGGGATCAATCCAGCATAGGCGGGGCGGTGGATAATCGCTTAAAAAACACCACTGGCAAACT
>CAYYNB010000004.1:0-59038 GCA_964472565.1 uncultured Anaerolineaceae bacterium | reverse complement strand
CACCTGAAATAAGAACACGGGTGATGCCTTTGGATATAAGCTTCCGCTTTGCACAAGTGGATTGTTCACTCAAAAATATAAGCTTAAGAATTCCCCCTATTTCCGCCGGAGATTCCCCCTAAAAGCGGTTGTTTGGTTATCGACTATAATAATCCTCGTCACAATTGCTTAAATATAGTTGGTGTCAAAGTTATTGAGGCAATGAAACTTGTCAACCTTTAAAGTGATGTTGTTAGGGCTGCCTCGTCTGGAATATAACGGTAAGGTCATTGAGCTAAGCCGCCGCAAGGCCCTCGCCTTATTGTGTTATCTGGCTGTCAATGAATGGCCGAGCAGCCGTGAAGTGTTGGCAGCGATGTTTTGGCCGGAATGTGATGGCAAACGCGCACGTGCCGGGTTACGGCAGGCGCTTGCCAGTCTCAATGAAACGCCTCTTGTCGAATGGCTTCAAACCGATCGGGACATGATTTCTCTGCGCCGTGATGATCGGCTCTGGATTGATGTTTCTCGTTTTAACAAACTGCTCGCAGCTGCTCCTACCCAGGAAACCCTCAGCGAAGCGGTCGCGATCTACCGCGATAACTTTATGGCCGGATTCACCCTGAGAGACAGTGCTGAATTCGACAACTGGCAGGCGATACAAACGCAGGTGTTTCAACAAAAGCTGATCAGCGCCCTTGAACAACTTGTCGCGCTTCAAATTGCAGCCCAGGAAAACGAAAAAGCAATCCAATCGGTGCGCCGCTGGCTGATGATTGACGTGCTCCACGAACCGGCCCAGCGGCAGTTTATGCGGCTGTGTGCGGCGACCGGGCAACGCGCCGCTGCTTTGCGACAGTTCGAGATCTATTCCGAATTATTACGCGAAGAACTGGGGATCGTACCTTCTGCCGAAATTGTGCGCTTGTACGAGGCGGTCAAAAAGAACGAGCCGATTCTGCTGGAAGAAAAACTCCCCCTACACGGTACACTGCCCGCCCTGCCCAGAATCGCAATCGGGCGCGAAGAGTCCCTTAACGATTTAAAGAACCGTCTGTTGGCCCCCGCCGGACCACCCCCCATAACCGTCATTCAGGGGTGGCCGGGCATCGGCAAAACCACCCTCGTGGCGATGCTGGCTCATAATGCCGGGCTGCATGAACATTTCGTAGATGGTGTGTTGTTTGCTTCATTAGGGGAAACTCCCAATCTGTTTTCCGAACTGCTGAACTGGGCACATGCCCTGGGTATCACCGATGTTCACAAGCTCGATACGTTGGAAGCCCTTTCTCAGCGGCTGGCCGCCGTGCTGCGTGACAAACATGTGCTGCTGATTGTGGATGATGTATGGGAAGCACCTCATGCCGTGCCATTCAACGTGGGTGGTTATGGCTGCGCGCGGGTGATCACGACCCGCATGAATGATGTGGCGCAAAAACTGGCCGATAAGCCTGAAAATATCTACAAGGTTCCCATTCTCACTGAAGCGAAGGCCGTTGAACTGCTGCACACGCTGGCTCCGCAGGTCGTTGAACAAAATGAGGCGGAGAGTTTTGAACTGATTCGGGCGTTAGAAGGATTACCTCTGGCGATCCAGGTGGCGGGGCGGCTGTTGAACGCTGAAATGAGTTTGGGCTGGGGCGTGCATGATCTGCTGCAAGAACTGCGCGAAGGCGCGGCTTTATTAGATGCTGAAGTTCCCTCAGATCGAGTGGAGTCGGGCGATAATACGCTGCCCACCGTAAGAGTGCTGCTGAAGCGCAGCACCGATTGGCTGGACCTGGAAACCCGCAAGCGGTTTGCCTTATTGGGTGTTTTCGCGCCCAAACCCGCTACCTTTGACCTGGAAGCGATGAAAGCTGTCTGGCGTATTCCTGATCCGCGCCCTACCGTACGCGCCCTGGTGGCGCGCGGCCTGCTCGAACCGGTCAACGCGGGGCGCTTCCAGATTCATGCCTTGTTGGTCATGCACGCCCGATCCATGTTTAGCGAGTAAAGATCATGTTCCCGGCTCAGGAATTACACGCTGCACGCCGCAGCCACGCTCTATATTATCTGAAACAGCTTCAGATCGCAGGTACGCTCTATCAAAAAGGCGGCCAGCAGATCATGCATTCCCTGGTTAAATTTGATCAGGACTGGCCTCAGATCGAACAGGGGCAAACATGGGCAGCACGTTTTGATGAGGATGAACAAGCTGCCCGGTTATGCTGCGAATTCACACAGGCCGGAGCCGATTTACTCAATCTGCGCCATGCCGTTGAAGATCGGATTCGCTGGTTTGAGTCGGTTCTACCTGCTGCGCGGCAGATCGGGTGGCAAGAGGTGGAATGTGATACCCTGCTTCACCTCGGCAGAGCGTACTGGCTGTCGGGGAATGTAAATGAAGCCGCGACCCGTTTCTGCCAGGCTCTCGGAATCGCCGAAGCAAAACATGATCGGGCCAGGATCGCCCAAGCGCATCAGCGTTTAGGCGAAATTCGGGCCAGCCAGTCCGCCTATGATGAAGCACGTGAACACGGCACAATCGGGTTGAACGTTTATGAACAACTCAAAGATCAGCGCGGCATCGCTGATATGTTGTGCTCGTTAGGAAATCTCGCGCTGCTGGTAGATGATTTTCCTGAATCTAACAGCCTTCTTGGTCGCAGCTTGCAGATCTATCAGGCGTTGGGGGATCGGGTGGGGGAAGCGCATGTGCTGTCTCGCCTGGGAAGTCTGGCAGGCACTCAGCGCGATTTTGGGCTGGCTGAACAATATTTTTCCAAAAGCCACGCGATTTACACCGATCTGAATCACCTCGAAGGGATTGGGCAGACCGCGAATATGCTGGGTACGGTGGCGGTTGTCACGGGGCATTTCGCGCAGGGTGAGGCGTGGTTCCAGCAGAGTCTCAAAGTCCATACGCGCCTCGGCAACCAGGATGGTATTGCTGCCGCCAATCTGAAATTGGGCGAGATAGACCAGTACACGGGGCAATATGAACGCGGCAAACAGCGTTTTCGGGCTGCGTTGGAAATTTATCAGGCTATGCAGAATCTTTATCATGTCGCGGGGGTTGTTTTCCGGCTGGGGAATCTGGCCCTGACGGCCCACCAGGATGATGAGGCCGAACAGTGGTTTTGGCAGAGTATCGATCTGTGCCGGGCCATTGATCGCCCGCTGGTAGCCTCTGCGCTCAACGGTCTGGGGCAGATCGCCTGTTCCCGTAAGCGCTACCAGGAAGCGGAACAGTTTTTCTCAGAAGGGTTAGCCGAGGCGCTGGCGCGTGGAGATAACTGGATCATCACCGATCTACACCAGGAATGGGGCAATATGGCCCTGGAACTTAAGGATAGGGTCGGGGCGCGAGAACATCTTTTTAAAGCGCTCGATCTGGCTGTATCTATGGAAGCTGTCCCATTAATATTGAGCATCCTCCGCTCGATGGTGCGCCTGCTGATGCCGGATCAGCCAGCCATGGCGCTTGAAATTGCCTGGTTTGTCTACCAGCATCCGGCCAGTCTGCAAGATGATAAAGACGAAGTATCGCCTCTCATCGAAACACTTCAGGCGGAACTCCCCCCGCAGATGGTTGCCCAAATCCAGGCGCAGGCACAAAACACCACACTCGAAAGCATGATCAACCGACTCCTGCCACGTTAAAAGTCTGTTTTTTTCGCCAGCATTTTTGTCACGTTTTTGTCACAGTGGTGATACGTCTCTCCCCTATAGTCGAAGTATAAGAACCGCTATAGGAGGATGAGCCATGAAAAAAGTATGGATAAGCTGCATCATTCTGATGCTGGTAAGTACGCTTTTGCCCGTTTCCGCTCAAGGGGAACGTTCGGTTATTACGACAGACAATGTGAACCAGATGGTTGAACTCATTCGTTTGGGGCGCGGCTCAACTGAACATGTCGCTTTTTCACCCGATGGGCAAACGGTTGCTGTCGCCGGTACGGTGGGGGTGTGGCTTTATCAAGCGTCGGCACTGAATACGGAGACTGAACCGCCGCTGCTCGATACACAAGGTATTGCCGAATCGATAGCATTTTCGCCTGATGGGGCCACACTGGTTGTGACCGCCGAAGCTGGGATGCAGGTCTGGGATGTGGCCTCGCACACGCTGAACGCATCTACGGAACTGAATCGGACTAGCGAAGCGCTCGCCTTCAGCCCGGATGGTAGTCTGCTGGCGTTTAATCTTGGTTACGATGGAATCATGATCTGGAATATTGCTGCCGGAGCCGAACAAAGCCGGATTACAGCCACGATGCAGAGTAATGCATCCGTTGTCTTCAGCCCCGATGGATCGTTGATCGCGGGCGGCACATCCGATTATCAGGTGCATCTGTGGCGCGTTGCTGATTCGAGTGAGGTCGCTGTGCTCAGTGGTCACACAGGTTATGTGTATGACCTGGCCTTTAGCCCGGACGGAGCGCTGCTTGCCAGTGCCAGTTACGACTCCACCATCCGGCTGTGGGATACAGCCAGCGGCAGCGAAGTGATCGCGTTGGCGGGCAGTGACGAACAGCCGCTTGACGAAGCCTATTCGGTGGCCTTCAGCCCGGATGGAACCCTGCTTGCCAGTGGGTATGCGGATGGCAAAATCGTTTATTGGAACGTATCCAGCAAAACCATCCAGAGTGTTATCGGCCCCCAAAACGGCGATATAGTTGATCTCGCATTCAGTCCCGATGGTTCGCAGCTTGTCACGGCCAGTTCTTTACACGCTGTCCAGCTTTGGGATGCGGCTTCGGGATCGGAAATGATGAGCACGGTTGGGCATACCAACTATATCAGTGCAGCCGCATTCAGCCCTGACAGCACCCGGTTAGCCATTGCGGATTGGGATGAAAATGTCTGGTTGTGGGATACCACTAACCATCAGCAGTTGAACTTCACCGTTCCTGTGTCGAACGTGACATCCACCGGCCTGACAAATGATACCATGCTGGCTTACGCGCCGGATGGCAACCTGCTCGCCACCACCGATGGTTTTGATGTCATTCTGCTCAATGCGGCCAGCGGCAGCGAGGTTCGACGGCTGACTGATTGCAACGGTTCGTTGGTCAATTTCACGTTCAGCCCTGACAGCACGCTGCTGGCAGTGGCGGCGAGTGAAGGATTGTGTGTATTCAATGTCGCCACTGGCGAACTTGGCGCTTTTTTCGCCAGCAACGATTGGTTAAACGGCGCGGTCTTCAGCCCCGATCAAACCCTGATCGCGACAGCGGGTAAAGATTATACGGCGCGCGTGTACGGTCTGCCGTAGCCGATCGGAAAGCAAGTCGGATTTGATAGGAGACAGCTCTTAACTTAACCACCCGAGCTGTCTCTATAAATCGTCCCCATTCCGCAGCAACGTGTTATAGTATCAGACCTGTTCGGTAGTCTGAGCTTTTGGAGATCATGAAAAAAACATATCTGCCCCACATGGTTCTGCGTTTTAAACCGTCTTCCTCTTTTCACTCTTCTGAAAGCGCGATCCTGCTGGCACTGGCTGTCAGCGTAGGTTTGACCAGCGGCATCGGAATCTGGATTTTCACAACAGCGGTCGAGCAGTTCACTCATCTTTTTAAAACTGATGTCGCTCAAAATATTCTGGAACAATGGTTTGGATCCTGGGGCATTGTCATAACTCTTGCACTGGTGGGCTGGATCGTGGGCGCTCTCATGCAGCGGTTTGTAGGAGAAGAACGGCATCATGGGGTGGCGGGTATTATCGAAGCGGTGGCGATGGGCGGCGGGCGATTGCGCTACCGTCGAATGCCGTTCAAGGCGCTGGCGGCGGCGCTCTCGTTAGGGGCAGGCGCTTCAGTTGGCCCCGAAGACCCCAGCGTACAGATCGGGGCTAATCTTGGTTCATTCTTCGGCCAGTACCTCCGGCTCTCTGAAGAACGTATTCAACTGCTGGTGGCAGCAGGTGCAGCCAGCGCGATTGCGGCGGCGTTTCGCGCACCGCTGGCCGGGGTGTTTTTTGCGCTTGAAGTGATCCTCAATGGCGAGTTTGTCACCAGCTCTTTTGGGGTGGTTGTTCTGTCGGCAGTGACCTCATCTGTTTTTACCCAGGCCATCGCCGGCACAGAACCTGAAATCGGAATACTGACCTATACGCTGGGTAATCCGCTTGAAATTCCGTTTTATGTGCTGCTTGGCCTTTTGTTGGGACCCGTGGCGGCTCTTTTCACCCGCGCCGTATACTGGCAGCACGATTTCTGGCATAACCATATTTCCCTGTCGCGCCCCATGAAAACAGCATTCGCCGGCGTGCTGGTCGGCATCGCAGCCCTTTTTGTGCCAGAAATCATGGGGGCCGGGCGAGAAACGATGGCGGAAGTTCTGAGCGGAAAAGATGTAGAATTCACCTTTGGTCTGCTGCTGTTGATCGGGACAACCAAACTCCTGATGACACCGGTGAGCCTGGCCGGAGGTTTTCAGGGAGGAATTTTTGCCCCAAGTCTGTTTGTGGGCACGATGTTTGGCGGCGCATTTGGCCGCCTGATCCACGAGATTGGCCCCACTCATATCACTGGCGATCCACAGGCTTATGCTATCGCCGGGATGGCGGCGGTGATGGCTGGGGTGGTCCATGCTCCCATCACGGCCATTTTGCTTGTGTTTGAGCTAACCAATGATTATCGGCTCATCCTGCCGATTATGCTGACCACCGTTGTGTGTATCTGGGTGGCCGAGCGATTTGAACCATCGGGTATTTATGTCCTGGGTCTGCTGCGAAAGGGAATACATTTACAGCACGGACACGATGTGGACATCATGCAGAGTGTCACCGTTGCCGAAGCCATGACGACACCTGCGCCGACCATTGCCGAAACTGCATCCTTGCAGGAACTGCGGGATCAATTTCGCGCCCATAATACCCGGTCATTATGTGTGATCAATATCGAAGGGCAGCTTGTGGGCATTGTTACGCTGACCGATCTCCAACGAGCGTATGAAGCCGGACACTCTCGAAATCAGTGCGTCGCCGATATTTGTACGCAAGACGTCATCACTGCTACCCCGGATGATGTGTTGTGGAAAGCTATTCGCCTGATGGGAAAACGCAGTATCGGGCGGCTGCCAGTCGTAAAACCAGGAACGAGAGAGCTTGTCGGCATTCTGCGGCGGCACGATCTGGTGCAGGCCTACAATCTGGGCATCTCACGGAAACGCGAGCACCAATACCTTGTAGAACAGATTCGTTTGAACAGCCTGACCAACGCCCATGTTTTTGAAGTGTCCGTCACCGATCAGTCTTCTGTCATAAGTCAACGAATTCGGGATATTCCCTGGCCTTCGGACAGCATCGTAGCATCCGTGCGCCGTGACGGAAGACTGATCGTACCTCATGGTGAAACCACTATCAAAGCCGGGGACCGTCTTATCGTCGTGGCTGTACCGGAACTTGAAAAGGAATTGGTGTCTCTGATCAATGGATAAGGCCATCCCAAGAAACCGAACTGATACAAACTTTTGCGAAAGAAGGGGAGATAGTGCCTCATGAGAGAAAAAACCTCAAGTAAAGGTGAAATCCCATAAGCACTATCCCACCGGTGTAACCGAAGAACAGTTCAACAAACACAGCTTGCTCTATCTGAGTACGGCTAATTGCCGGTGCATCTTTTAACGCCGACAGTGCCAGCTTTGGACTACGAGTTGCAAAGTGGTAGCGAATCACATTTATTAGCACCCCCTTAATATACCACCTTGCGCTTATCAAAATACCCCTTTTGGCAGATTACACACCTTCTATCCTTTTGTATGATTATGGCATCAGTTGCGAAACACAGAAAGGTGGCTAACATGATTGCACCAATAAATCCTGAAGGCGAACGGATTCGCGCTCAGGCCATACTGCGCTCATTTACAGAATACAAAGAGGCGGTTGAACTGTTTGCGCCCAGGGGTTCTCAGGTCGAAACAGCTGAACTCGCAGCCCAAGCCAGCCGCCACAATGGTCAGTTCATCAGGCGGATTCTCAAAGCGATCAAGCTGAACCGCCAGTCAATGGTAGATAAATCGGTTCAGCAGCCCGCTTATTCACCTCGACAGGTTACTACACCGGACTGCTCACGGTGATGCTGCGAGATTCATAGTCAGTTCCATCAATTTCGTGTGATAGGAATGGTTCTGGTCTATCCCTAAGTGGGATATACCGTTGACAAACGCCCACAGAATAATAGACTGTGGGCGCTTGTCGTGTTGAGGGCTTCGCCGCCAACACGCGACAGAGTAGATTCTTTTAGTTCACCAGGATAATTTTTCTACTTCGTTCTGAAACATTATTTGTCTGTAATCAATAACAGATCAATGCCGTGCGCGGCGAAGTGTCCAACGCCACAAGCAGCCAATCAACACCTCACGCAGTAAGAGCGTCCCGGCTATAAATAATGCGGCATGACTCAAATCCATCTGGGAAATATAGCTTACAATGGGGCCTAAAGTTGCAACCGACAAAATGCTCGTAAAATTCAGTTGCCAATCTCTCCCTTGCTCAAGAGTCAAAAACGCCTGTGTAACAGCAATCTCAACCAGCCAAATAAGCAGAACTACAGCAATCGCCGTTAACAGTACAGTGCGAACCGAACGGGCAGTTGTGCCCGATGCCAGCGCAGCCACGGCCATCAAAGCATAATACTGCATACGGTCCAGAATAAATAGTAGGCTGCCCAACACAGGTGTGATAAATAAAACACCCCACATGCCAAGTTTAATCCACCCTTCGGTTTGCGTAATACTAACTGGAATCAGTGTCAGACTGTTGGTTCCCACGACTGCCGACGCACACATCAACAGGATGCCTATCGCATAGGTCAGAAACCGGATATGCCATAATGCCCCGCTGGCTTTTCCGAGCAAAATCGCCCTCATATCATACGGGACAGTTAGCAAAAATTCCCAACTCGATTTCGTACGCTCCACCACAATAATAGGCCCCAAAGTTAGTGCGAGCGCCAAAGTAAAAATAACCAGGGGAGGTATGAAAAAAAAGAGGATATTATTAACATACAGGATCCCTACGATTCCAAAAACCAGACCAATCAGTAGCCACATAGTGCGAAAACGGGCAATCCGCCGGACTATGTTTTGCCAGATCGGATCGTGGCTTGCATCGCGTATAAAAATAGCATTATCAGAAGCGCCCCACCCCAAAAACACATAAACGAATAGCATCCAGGTATACACTCCGCGATAACGCCGAGTCCCATGTGAACGTGATTGAAACATATGCACGCTCCTCTTAATACGGGCATTGGTTCACGGGCTGAGGCCATTCCAAGAAAATAATTACCCTGTATCTATCCGGTTTGACTCCCCTCCCTTGAGGGAAGGGAAAAGGGGGGATGGGGTAAAGAAAATGTTGGCGCAGCCTGAGCGCTGACCAGCAGAGTATTTCCTATTTGAATATACCCACCGTCTACCCAATATTATTGCGCTATCTAACCTTGATCGCTAGTAGAAGGCGTTCATGCCGCCGAGAAATTTGTACTCCCCTAAAACCTCATCCGCGTGAAAGATAAAAGACAGCCTGTGAACAGTACATCCTCGATCTGTCTTCAAGCGATAAACAGGGGGTGAGCTTAGGGTTGTCGATAAGAGGGAGTAGCGGCTTGAGTAGTACGCTAAAACATTAATGCCTGACGCAAGCAGTACTCTTGCTAGCGATAGGTTTCGACCAGGGAGAAAATGCACTCAATCAACTGCTTTATTTGTGCCTGTTAAATTCTGTCGGCATATCCGCAACGATGGCACACAGTCGGCTAATCAGGTTATCAACAAGACCGGCGATATCGTCGGTTTCGTGATCGTACCAGGCGTTAAACGCCGTATCGTGTAGGGCGCGAGTGAGAAAGGCCAGCAGCATCGGTGTATTGTCATCGCTTGTGGTATTCATCCGCTGGACCATCAAGGCGGCTACCCGTTCCTCGATACGAGTACGACGCTCCATCACAGCCCGCCTGAGAATGCTTGTTTCGCGCAGGAGACGTATAGTACTGCGAACGAGATCGGGTTCCGCCAAACCGTACTCTATAGCCGACACAAGCGCATTGCGGATCGCGAGCAGCGGAGGTTCGCTGAGCGGGCGCGCAGCGAGATCAGCGAGTAACTGCTCCCCCAGCCGGTCAGAACGCTCAACCATCACGTCTTCTTTGGACTCATAGTAGCGGAAGAACGTCCGCCGGGAAACACCAGCTGCCCGAGCGATCTCCTCAACAGTAACCGCCTCGAAACCGCGTGCGAGAAACAGTTCTTCAGCAGCAGCGCTCAAGGTATCTCGCACGACCTGCCGCTTGCGCGCCTTCAGACTCGCCGGGGGAGACGGCATCGCTTCGGCAAACGGTTTAGCTTTTTGTTCCATATCTTTCTGGTTTGAATCGCTCATAAATAAGATTATAGCACGGAGTGTTGACAATGGCACTGAGTGTCATTATGATTATGGATATGGGTAATGTCAACCCAACAGAAAACTAGTCGCCTCGTGTAGAGCATGCCTGTCCTCAAAGCCGGTCCCCCGGCATCATAAGGAGATAATATGAATACAAATACAGGATCAACCATCCTATCAGATGCCGAGGTCGCGGCGCGTGTTGAGGCTCTGCTGGAACGGATGAGCCTCGCGGAGAAGGTCGGCCAGCTCACTCAGGTTGGCGGCGCAGATTTTATTCCAGGGCCAAAGCCCGAAGACATTATCCGCAGCGGCGGGGCCGGTTCGGTCCTGTGGCTCAACGATACGAAGAAATTTAACGCACTGCAAAAAATCGCTGTCGAAGAGAGTCCATCCAAAATCCCGCTCCTCTTCGCCCTCGATGTGATCCACGGCTACCGCACGATCTTTCCCGTACCGCTGGCAATGGCCTCATCCTGGGATCCCTCAGTTGCCGAACGAGCACAAACGGTAGCCGCCAAGGAAGCCCGCGCGGCGGGTCTGCACTGGACCTTTGGCCCGATGCTCGACATTGCCCGTGACGCCCGCTGGGGACGTATCGTTGAGGGTGCCGGCGAAGACCCCTTCCTGGGCGCAGCCATGGCGTCTGCCCAGGTACGAGGTTTCCAGGGGGCATATCTCGGCGCACCTGATCATGTCGTGGCCTGTGCCAAACATTTCGCAGGCTACGGTGCGGCAGACGGCGGGCGCGACTACGATCCGGTTTATCTGCCTGAGAGCCAGTTACGCAATGTTTACTTTCCCCCCTTCGAGGCCGCAGTGAAGGCGGGCGTCGGGACGTTTATGAGTGCCTACATGGACCTCAACGATGTCCCTGCGAGCGGGAACAGTTTCCTTCTGCGCAATGTCCTGCGCGATGAGTGGGGTTTTAAGGGTTTTGTCGTCAGCGATGCGTTTGCTGTTGGAAATCTCGTTACTCAGGGCTTTGCGCGCGACGGGCGTGATGCAGCCTTCCGGGCGCTGAGTGCGGGCCTCGATATGGACATGGCTAGCAATACTTACCTGGAACACCTTGCTGGGCTTGTCGAAGATGGCACATTGCAACTAACCGTCATCGATGCAGCCGTGCGGTCCATTCTTGCGATCAAGGTTCGCATGGGACTTTTCGAGCAGCCGTACACCGACGAAACGAAGCTGGAGCAGGTGCTCGCATTACCAGAGCATCGCAAGGAAGCACGGCTTGTTGCACAGCGCTCGATGGTGCTGTTGCGAAACGAAGGCCAGCTCCTGCCGCTTTCTACGAATCTAAAGAATGTAGCCGTGATCGGCCCTCTGGCTGATTCGAAAGAAGCCACAGAGGGTTCATGGATGGTCTTTGGTCATACACCTGCTGCTGTCACAGTTCTCGAAGGTATCCGTGCCCGGCTGCCAGAAGCGAAAGTCGAATACGCCCCCGGCCCCGAGATCGAGCGTGACATTCCCTCATGGTTTGATGCGCTGAATCCCGAAAAGAAAGTTCTACAGACACCTGAACAGGCAGAAGCCGCTTTCCAGACCGCCGTCGCGACTGCACGCGGTGCAGACATCGTTGTGATGGTTCTCGGAGAGAGTGCCAACATGGCTGGCGAGGCCGCTTCACGTGCCTCGCTCGACCTGCCAGGGCGTCAGGATGATCTGCTTAAGGCCGTTGTAGCGCTTGGCAAGCCTGTAGTCCTTGTTCTTCTGAATGGTCGTCCACTGAGCATCAATTGGGCAGCCGAGAACGTACCGGCGATTCTTGAGGCATGGGAACCCGGTAGTGAAGGAGGGCACGCCGTTGCCGACATCCTGTTCGGTGATGTCAATCCGGGCGGTAAGCTGCCCGTCGCTTTCCCGCGCAAGGGCAGCCATGCGCCGCTCTACTATGCGCGCAACCTGACACACTCGCCTGAAGGTAGCCCGATGTATAACCCGCGCTACTGGGATGGTCTTCCAATACCGCTCTATCCCTTTGGCTTTGGCCTCAGTTACACAACCTTCTCGATCACAAATCTGAAAGTTGCGTCGCCCCAGGTCAAGGTCGGAAGTTCAGTTGCTATCACAGTCGATGTGACAAACACAGGCTCGGTGGAGGGTGACGAAGTCGTGCAGCTCTACATCCATCAGAAGGCTGGCAGCGACTCGCGTCCCATGCGTGAACTGAAGGGCTTTGAGCGTCTCACCCTCAATCCCGGTGAGGCAAGAACGGTTACTTTCCATCTCGGCCCATCCGAACTGGGACACTGGAGCACGAACGCCGGCAAGTGGATCCAGGACGCGGAAGCCTTCGACATCTGGGTTGGCAATGACTCGTTGGCGACACTCCATGCTGATCTGGTTGTGGTTCGCTAAGAATATACCTCGCGCGGCGAACGGCCCGATGGTTCATGCCCCTTTTCCTTTGGAAAGGGGCATTTATTTGCATAGCGCAGCCTAAACAAATGTCCGTAGCATGATAAGCTGCGGACATTTTTTGTGCGCAATCAGGGACAGAGTTAGGAGAGCAGCAGCACCACCAGAAGATGAGCGGAGAAGTAGCAACGGTCAAAGATCATGGCGGCCCTCGCAATCACCGAAAAGCTGACAAAAACTGATCAGATAAATACACCAGTTGGAGTGGATGGAAAACACAGCCGAGAACGGCACAACATCTGTTTCGAGGATTGGTATTGATCTCGCGTGCAACGGCCTCATAGTCCGTTGGCGCACCTCATTCATCTGGTTTGACTCCCCATCGCTCAGTCTCGATTGTCGTGCCCTTTTCTACATAACCGCTATGGAAAATGGGCAGTGTTTGATGTATGGTAGGGAACAGGAAATTGGGGTGTAGATGTAAAAGATGATGAGCATAAAACCTGAAATCATGAGTCCAGCGGGCCATTGGCCGCAGCTTTATGCCGCAGTTGAAGCCGGAGCCGACGCCGTTTATTTCGGCCTCAATCAATTTTCCGCTCGTGCGAAGGTCGGTTTTGCCGTAGACGAACTACCGGAAGCGCTGCGCACGCTGCATCTGCGTGGTGTCAGGGGATATGTAACTTTTAATACATTGGTTTTTGACCACGAACTGCGTGAGGCCGTCAAAACGCTTGAACAGATCGCAGCGGCAGGCGCGGATGCGATCATTGTGCAAGATGTTGGCATCGCTCAGTTAGCCCGCCAAATCGTGCCTGATATGCCAGTTTTTGGCAGCACCCAGATGAGCATCACAAGTGCCGAAGGCATCGCACTGGCCCAGCGCTTCGGAATCAGTCGAGTGCTGCTGGCACGAGAGATCTCATTAAAAGACATTCGTGCCATCCGCGCTCAGACCGACTGTGAACTGGAGATATTTGTCCATGGTGCGCTGTGTGTGTCGTATTCGGGCCAATGTTTTTCTTCCGAAGCCTGGGGGGGACGCAGTGCGAACCGGGGACAGTGTGCGCAAGCCTGCCGCCTGCCGTATGACCTGCTGGTAGATGACGATCACATGCCGCTCGGTGATGCCCGTTATCTGCTGTCGCCGGGTGATCTATATGCCCTCCATCTGATCCCGGAAATTATCGAAATTGGAATTTCGTCGCTCAAAATCGAGGGACGATACAAAGATGAGTTGTACGTTGCGCTAACCACCAATGCCTATCGACGGGCCGTTGACGCTGCCTGGGAGAAACGCCCCCTTAATCCAACCCGCCAGGATGAAATCGAACTGGAACAGGTTTATTCCAGAGGCAGAGGACCGTTTTTTTTATCCGGGACCAACCATCAGGCGGTTGTTTCAGGACGTTCTCCACGTCACCGGGGCGTGTTATGTGGCAAGGTGACGAAAGTTAACAAAGATCGGGTACTCATTACACCAACAGATAGTAATGCCATTGCGCCGCTCAAAGCGGGTGACGGTCTTGTTTTTGATGCCGCAGCTTGGCGCAGTCCAGAGATCAAAGAAGAGGGCGGTCATTTGTATGCAGTTGAGCAAATAGATGATCAGCTTGAACTTCGTTTTGGCAACCATGAAATCAACTTTGATCGCATTCGCCCCGGTGATTGGGTCTGGCGCACGTTTGATATAAACACCGCGAAGGCTGCGAAGCCTTTCATTCAGCCCAATACGCCGGTCCACAAGCAGCCGCTTCAAGTATGGGTTGCCGCTGAAGTAGGGCAGCCGCTGGAAATAACGTGGCAGTTGGCCGAAAACCCCGAACTACAGGTCACGATTAAATCGGATGATGCGCTTGCCCCTGCCCACAATCGCGGAGTGACTGTTGAGTTCCTGCAAGAACAGCTTGGGCGGTTGGGAAACACAAGCTATCGGCTCGAAACGCTGCACACGAACATGGTGGACGAACCGTTTGTTCCCAGTTCTCTGTTAAACCGCTTGCGGCAGGTAGCAGTTCATCAACTTATGGAACAGCAGGCCCAACCGCCTGCCTATATCACTCACGATCCGATCCACATACTGGAAAAGGCGCTGTCAGCCGTTGTACCGCAGAGTAATGATCCATCAGATACTGTCCAGTTACATCTATTGGTTCGCACGCCAGCACAGTTAGACGCCGCATTGGAGTTGGACCCGACCAGCATCACATTGGACTATCTCGATCTATATGGTTTGCGTCCAGCGGTTAAACTAATCAAGGCGGCTGGGATCACCCCCCGTGTTGCCAGCCCGCACGTGTTGAAGCCGCAGGAAGGGCCAATGGTGAATTTTTTGCTGCGCCTGGACTGTGAGCTTGTAGTTCGTTCGGGCGGCCTATTGGAAGCCCTTCAAGGCCGCCACCAACATGCGCTGATCGGGGATTTTAGTCTGAATGCAGCCAACCGGATTACCGCTGATACCTACTTTAAACTGGGGATTGACCGCATCACCCCGACGCACGACTTAAACGCAGACCAGATTTGCCAGTTAGCACAAGGTATCGGCGGCGCACGCGTGGAGGTTATTGCATTCCAGCACCTGCCCGTTTTCCACACCGAGCATTGTGTTTTTTGCCGCTTTTTGTCACAGGGCACAAGCAAATTGAACTGTGGTCAGCCGTGCGAAAAACACCGCGTTGCATTGCGAGATATACAGGGACGCATCCACCCGGTGATGGCTGATGTCGGCTGCCGCAATACCGTATTTGGGGCTGAATCTCAAGTCGCCAGCCGCTATCTGGATCAGATGATAGACAGCGGCATTAGGCATTATCGGCTTGAATTTGTACACGAAACACCGTCTGTTGTGCAGCAGGTCACATCCGTGTTTCAGGACTATTTTGCTGGCCAAATGAACGCAGCCAGACTGGATCAATTGCTGCAAAAAACAGCGCCACAGGGAACTACCGAGGGATCGTTATTTGTCCCTCGCTAATCTGCAATCGAGGTATCAATCAACCATCGCCCGTAGCCAGTATGTATGTAGTTTTGCACTCTGTTGTTGATGGCTAAAAGCTCAGAAAGTCCATACAAAGGAATGCTATAAGCCTGCTCTACGATCCTTTTTTGGGCATCCCACAACAACTGGCGGCCCATTTCAAAATCAACCGAAGACAGACTGTTCAGCAGCATTTGATCGAGTTCAGGATCATTTACATGGCCCCGATTAAACCTCCCTGTAGACAAATAGATATTCAAAAGCACAAAGGTTGCTTCCGGCCAGGTTGCAGAAGCTACAACCATATCAAAGGTCGCAGGGTCTGTAAATGCTGTTTGCTGCTCAGAAGATTCTACATGCCGGAATTGTATTTGGATTCCAATCTGCCGGAATTGATCCGATAGTACGGTCATGATTTGGGATGTTTGAGGTACTTGGGCATAAAGAATCCCGGCAAGGATTAATGAAAGAACCTGACCGTCTTTCGCCAGCCAACCTTCACTGTTAAGTTCATAACCCGCATCATTCAGTAAAGCTTCGGCTTGTTCCAAATCATAGTGGTAGCCAATTTCTTCTGCACCCGGCCAGAATCCGCCCGTATTCGATGTAACCGGTCCATACAATGGCTTACCATACCCGTACTCAACTATCGAAACAAGCTGTTCCCGATCAACAGCATAATTAAGCGCCTGACGAACTTGAATATCATCCATCGGTGGTTGAGTCATATCTAAAGCGATAAAAATTCCACTTCCTGAAACAGAAATGTTCGCCAAAGTCAGGTTCCCGCTGTCAAGCACTTGCCGAGCATCCTCATGTTGGATTTGCATCAAATCTACCTGACCGTCGAGAAGCTCAACCAAAGCCAGGTCATAGTTCGACATAATGATATATTCAATCCCGTCGAGTTTAGCCGGTCCACCACTGGTAAAGGAAGGCCCCCAGGTAAAATCAGGATTGCGTTCGAATACGATTTTTTTGCCGGGCACCCATTCCTTAAACCGAAAAGGACCAACCCCCACCGGCCGGTGTCCGTAATTATCGCCAGCACTCTCAACCGCCTTAGGTGAAAGGGGCTGAAGATAGGTATTTCCCAAGCCATATAACAACGTGGCATCCGGTGATTTGAGTTTGAACTGAAGCGTATATGGATCAACGGCACTTATTTCTATCACATTGCGCAAGATTGTTTTCGATACAGAACTGTCAGGGCCTGTCAGCGACGAGATACGGTTGAGCGTCCAGGCATATTCCGCTGCGGTGAGAAGCGTCCCATCGTGAAACACCACATCATCGCGCAGGTGGAAAGTCCACACCAAGCCATCTTCTGAGACAGACCAGCTTGTAGCAAGATATGGCAAGATCTCACCGGTTTCGGGATTGAAGGTGATAAGCGTCGAACCTAAATCGGATACGATTCTCCCTTCAAGCGAAACCGTTATTTGTTGTGCATCTAAAGTCAGTGGTTCTTGCAGAAGGACAATCTTAAGCACATGATCATCAACCGCCTCTCCGATGTCAGAGCGGCTGATCGCCGGGGCACTAAAACTAAGGCACAGCGCCAAGAGGGATAATACAGTTGTTTTTTTCATGAGTGACATTCTCCCTTAGAAATCGCTTTTTGCGGTCAGCTTTGAGTTGCCAACAAAAACAAGTAAGGAAGCGGCACTACGCTTGACTACGCTTGCGCCCCATCGTTATTTAAGAGCGCGCTATACTCCGAACTTACGGTTCCCAGATCGATTCTCCGCTCAATATCTGGGCCAATTGATCAGGAAACCGCGAGGCTTCTAGTGGCTTACCCAGAAAACTGTGAAAACCCAGATCACGCACGATGCTCATTTCACTTGTATGCACTGTATAGGCAACGATAGGTACAGCCGAACCGATCTCACTTTGCAAAATTTTGAATACTTCGTAACCGTTGATATACGGCATTTCCAGATCGAGAAAAATCACATCAGCTTTATGCGAATTCTCTCGGATAATTTCTAGTTGTGACGGATTCATGAGGGTTATGCACTCAACATGTTGCGCTATAAGCAACCTTTGCAAAACTTCAATACTGCTTGCGTCATTATCAATAATCAGAGCCTGTATCATCACACCACCTCTTTAATAATCGGGATGGTTTAATTTATGGAGCGAGTCCACTGCCCGTGAATGAACATGGTGATTTTCGCTGTTCACAAACGGCAAAATGGCATCGATTGCTTGCGAATCGCCCAAATTGCCCAAAGCGCGGATAACGGTATGCTGGATGGTAGTCGATTCACTTTTTTGTAAAACCCGGATCAGTGAGGGAACCGCCCGGACATCACCCAAATTGCCTAAGGCTTCGGCAGCAGAAAGCTGCACCATAACCGTGCAATCCTCAAGTGCCTTAATCAATGCGGGAACCACTTCAGAACTACCCAATTTTCCCAGCAGTTGGGCAGCGGTCTGACGAAGAATAAGATGGGGGGAATTGGTGAGAGCCTCTAGTAGAGGAGAAACAGCGCGGGACGAGTCTATTTCGACAATGATCTTTGCAGCCACCCAGCACTTTGCGCCCTCCTCACATCGCATCGCCTCAACCAGTGGCTCGAAGGCTTCCTGCCCTCGCTCAATCAATCTGCGCTGGGCAGCCAACCGAACTTCCAGATCAATAATATCTAATTTATCGATCAGCGCAGATATAGACTCGTCTTTGCCCATCGGTACACCTGCCTTTACGTCACATGCCAGA
This sequence comes from uncultured Anaerolineaceae bacterium, assembly GCA_964472565.1. GTDB lineage: Bacteria > Chloroflexota > Anaerolineae > Aggregatilineales > Aggregatilineaceae > DATAMF01. The sequence continues at coordinate 40,612 of CAYYNB010000004.1, read as the reverse complement.
TTTCCTGCCCTTGCATAATAAGGTAGATAAATTCGGCAAAAAAGGCTTGGTCAATGGGTTTAGAAATACCCCCATTAAACCCTGCCTGTTTGAGAATATCGACTTCTTCATTCATCACGCTGGCGGTCACTGCCACTACCCTTGTTTTACAATAGGCTTCATGACTGCGAAGCATCTTGAGAATATCGAAGCCGTTGAAGGGTTGGAGATGAATATCCAGAAAAATAATATCGGGTTGGGGAAACAGCGCCTCAAGGCGGGATAAAAAATTCTCACTATCATCAAAGATAGTCAAATGTTTAAAACCCAACCCCCGTTCAACCAGCAGTTGCATGACTTGACGGCTTAATGGTTCATCTTCAACATATAACAGCACTGGCTCATTGGACATAAGTAAAAGTTACTCCCCATCTTTTGACTTCAACATATGGACCAATTCATCCGAACGTATAGGTAAACTAACGTAGAAAGTTGTCCCAGACCCAGGCATACTTTCTAGCCATAAATGACCACCATGAGCTTCAGCCAGGCGTTTCGAAATCGGCAAGCCCAACCCTGTACCCTCACGCTGAAGCATCCCAACTTTTGTTTGTCGAAAAGTTTCAAACACAGCGGCTTGATCTTCCGGGGCTATGCCTGGTCCTGTATCTTTTACAACAAACAAAACCTCGTTGTTTTGTTGCTTGAGCAAAAGGGTAATATTCCCAGTCTCGGTGAACTTGCAGGCATTCGAAACTAAATTGAGCATAATCTGTCGGATACGCCGCCGATCTCCCGTAAGCAAAGGAATATTCGATTCCACGTCTGTTACCAGCTCAATAGGCCTGTCAACCAACAATCCTCGTGCAGTAGCAGCAACAGCATCAAATTCTTTGCCCAGATCGATATTATCCTCGATAAATAGCCGCAGTGCTCCAGCCTCGATTTTGGAAATATCCAGCACATCGTTGATCAAGCTCAACAAATGCCGTCCACTAAATGTTATTTTGTTGAGCAGATCGGTTTGTTCCGAATTAACTGTTCCCACCATCCCGGTTGAAATAAATTGTGAGAAATTGAGAATGGCATTAAGCGGGGTGCGCAGTTCATGGGACATGTTTGCCAGAAATTGAGATTTGACTTTATTTGCCATTTCCGCTTGTTCACGCGCGGCCTGCACTTGGGCAAAAAGTTCAGCGTTGCGCATCGCCACCGCCGTTTGTTCAACCAACGACTGGAGCACGCGGAGTTCGTTTGGACCAAACCAATTGATGTTCTGTGACTGGAAGTCAAAAACTCCTAACAGGCGATCTCCCCACATGATCGGTAGAGCCAACTCCGAACGAGTTTTGGGCATATAGGGATGGGGTAAAAAATCTTCAGACTCGGATGTATTGTTGACTATAACGGCCTGTCGTGTCCGTGCCGCCAGCGCGATCACGCTGGGTGCGGTGTTAATCCCAACGACTCCAAGCGTTTCCTCAAAAGTCAGCATGCCCATTTCACCAAATCCTGCGGCCATGAATAGGGCATCTTGAGAGCTGTCCCAGCGAAAAACAAACGAATAGTACAGTTCAAAACTTTGGGTGGTCAATGTAACCACATGTTGCAGTAGCTGATCGATGTCCAGCATCGTTGTAATTTGCTTTGACACATCTGCCGCCGTTTGGAGTTCGCGGGTACGAAGCATTACACGATTTTCGAGTTGTTCGTTAAGTTGGGTTAGTTCGTTCTCGGTTTGTTCGCGCTGGGTCGCCATCGAGTTCACACCCAATTGCAATATCCCTATCTCATCACGGGCTGAGATAGGGATACGAGCCGACAAATCGCCGTGCTCAAGCTGATGCAAAACGCGCAGAATGCCCGTAATTTTGATGAGAACCATGTATCGCAGTGCGAAAAAAATCACGCCAAAAGTTGCCAGGACGATGCCAACTGAACCGAGCAACAACAACTGGATCAACGAGGCTTTTTCTTCCTCGGCTTCGTTGGTGCTGGCTTTGATATACAGAAAGTAGCTCAACGAGCTGTCCATTGGATCGGTTAATGGCGTCACACTAATCATAAAATTATTAGTGCCTTCCTCGGTCAGCTTCAGCGTTTTGTGAACGTTTTGGGTATCAAACCAGGCTATCTCGATGCCCGGTACATTTTGAATATCAAGTCCGCGCTGTGAACTATTAAATGCAAAAACCACCGTATTCTGTTTGGCATCAATAATTAAGGCGTCAACAACTTCTTCCCCAACAAGCTTGCGCATGGATTCCGCATCACGAATGGAAACCAAACGCACTAATGAGCTTTCAACCAAAGTCCCTACAAGTTCAACACGTTCCTGGATACGCCGATCAATTTGTTCCGAAAATCGTTTTGCATAAAAGAAACTGGCTGCTCCCAGGATAATGATTTCGGTTAAAATTATTATGCTGCCGATTTTGAATGCTAGGCTTTTAAATGGATTTTTCATTAAAACAGCCTTCGCGGACTTAAGTAAAAGCTTATTTTTCATTATAATACATAATCAATTCTTTCAATACTGGCGTGGGGCAGCGAGGTGTTTGTTATGAGGTTCCAGGTCTTATCACCAGCGGCGCGTGACAGCACAGGTAGGCCTGAGTATATAATTTCGATGATGAGCTTATCGGGCGCTAGCTGCCGCGCCCACAAGCTACCGTAGTGTGCTCTGGCGGACAATTAACTCCGGCTCAAAAACGACCTGCCGTTCGGGAACCGGATCGCCATTAATTTCTCCAAGCAAAATCTCAAACAGGGTTTTGGCAAGTTCATCAATCGGCTGGCGAACCGAGGTAATGTTAAGAAAAGCGGCGGTGGGATCATCGTCATAGCCCGTTAAAGCTACCTCTTCGGGAATTCGCAGACCGACTTCATCGAGATAGGATTTAGCTCCAAACGCCATCAAATCGTTAGTGCAAATCAAGGCCGTCGGCGGGTGTTTGGAAGTCATCACCTGATGAGCGGCGTCCGAGGCGGAATGCAGAATATTGGGCGTATACCCGATCCAATCTGCTTGCACAGCAATTCCAGCCCGCCGCATTGTTTCACGGTAGCTCGCCTCACGCGCATCACCGAAAGGCAAACCGGGATGGCGAGTGAGCAGCCCGATTCGCTCGTGACCCTGGTCGAGTAAGTGATTAACCACCATCTCAATACCGCGCTTGCTGTCTACATCGACGTAAGCAAAATCAGCCTCTTCCAGATACATGCCGCCAAAAGCTGTAAACGGGGCATTGATAGCCGAAAGGCGCGAGATACGCGGATCGTTGTATCCCACATCGGAAAAAATGAAGCCATCGACCCGGCTGGTTGAAATCAGGTTTTCATAGACCTGATCAGCATTCTGCTGCGGCTGGATAAAGGTGAGCAGGTGAAAGCCGTGTTCCTCGGCAGCCATCGTGACACGATAGATAAACCGGTCCAGCAGATTATTCATCCCGCTGGGATCGTCGGCCACGTGCCAGGAATAGCCCACCACCCCGGCGCGGTTGATCTTGAGATTTCGGGCGGTAATATTCAAGCGGTAGCCGAGCGCCTGCGCCGCATCCAGCACCTTTTGCCGCGTCGTCGGTTTGATCAGATCGCTGTTGTTCAGCGCATACGACACGGTACCTTTGGCAACATTGGCTAAATCGGCAATATCGACCTGCGTAATCTTGAGCGTGTAGTTTAGTTCCTGAGCCGCCTGTAACACACGCTGTCGTGTTTCTTCAGCCACCGGCTGACTTTGATTCAAGGCGTGAAAAGCCTCGATCATAGGTACGCGGGCGAACGCCGCCACTTCTTTTAAGGTTGCCATAACCCCTCCTCCATCCAAACTGTAATCATAATTTGCTGCTTGACAAAGCACCAGACTCATTATAACCTTATTTTTGAGACGTCTCAAAATCTCAAGCTAGTCATTCTGGAGAATAAAATGAAAAAGAAACTGTTCCTTCTTTTAGTCGTTGTCTTTGCGGTCGCCAGTCTGCCCCTTACTCCCGCCTATGGCCGCCAGGGAACCGTTGTCCCCCAGGTCGTGACAATGCCCGAACAGATTGCCGGTGGACGTGACGTTCATATCACGGTCAGCGACAAGCCCGCTTCTGACCAGACGGTTGAACTGGCAGTCTGGGAAGCTCAGGTTGCAAAGTTCCAGGAAATGTATCCCAACATCAGCATTGAAGGGTTGGAAGTAAAGTACGATCCCACCGCCTATATCGCAATGATTGCCGGCGATCAACTGCCAACGCTGTTCCTGACCTATTTCACTGAACCCGAAAAATTTATTGGGCAGGATGTGGTTGCCGATTTAACTCCCTACTATGAAGCAACGGGCCTTGCTGATATTTACAATCCTAATGTTCTGGGTATTGCCAGCCAGGATGGCAAAATTTATGGTATCCCCAACTTCGCGTATTCGCTCGGACTCGCCTATAACATTGACATGCTGAATGCCGCAGGATTCGATGCGCCGCCTGCGACCTGGGACGAACTGGCTGAAATGGCTGTGGCCCTGACGAATAAAGATAACGGCGTGGCCGGTTTTGGCTTCATCAATGATGGTTCCGGCGCAACCGGCTGGCACTATACCAATATTGCTTATGGTTTTGGCGCAACGCCTAACGATATTATCACCCCCAATGGCGACGGCACCTACACGGCAGCATTCGGTGAAGGTGCAACCGTAGACGCACTGCAATATATCAATAATCTGCGCTGGGAATATGATGTTCTGCCCGGCGCGACCCTGGACTGGGCGAGCATCACCGAAGCGCTGGTTTCGGAACGCGTGGCGCTGGTTATTTACGCGGGCGACCAGTTCAGCTTCATGAAAAACCAGTATCCCGACGCCGACCTGAACAAGTTCGGATATGCCCCGGTGCCCGCTGGCCCGGATGGTGCAACCGCACTGACCGGCGGCAGCCTGTGGATGATCGACTCCAGCGCATCGGCGGACGAACAGGAAGCCGCTTTCTACTTCCAGGTGTGGCGTCAGTTTGACCCGGCAGAAATCGAAGCCTCGATTGTGGCCGATTCGGAGCAGGGCCGCGCTGTCGGACAGCCGGTGCTGCCACTGTATGTAGGCGATTACCAGGCCAAGATCGAAGAATTCCGCGCCCAGTACAATGTACTCCCTGTTGAAAATTACATTCTGTTCAATGATGCCGTCAAGAGTGGCGCGCTCAAACTGCAAGCTGAACCGTCAGCGGCAGCGCAAGATTACTATGCCGAACTCGGCGTGCTGGTCAGCGAAGTGCTGGCCAACGAAGGCGTCGATGTAGCGGGCCGTCTCAGCGAAGTGGCCGAAGACTTCCAGGCCTTCGTACTCGACTAAACCCTGACATCGGGTGGGGAAATCCCACCCGATTGTTTTTAACAGGAGTAACCCACCATGATCAAAGCAGCACCTCGGCTGAAAACCTCCACCGTAAACCATAACCGGCTGCTCAGTCGTATTGGCATGCACGTATCGAACCAGATCATGGCTTACCTGTTTTTGCTCCCGGCGCTGTTGATCTTCGCCCTGGTGGCGTGGTATCCGATTGGGCGGGCGTTCGAGATGAGCTTTCAGGAAGTCAACCTGCGGGGCGAATCAACGTGGGTCGATCTCGATAACTTTCAAAAGATCGAAGACGATCCAGCCTCGGAAAGTATCTGGCGGAACAGTGTTGAGTTCGCCACGCTGAGCCTGCTGATGGGGTATGCGTTACCCGTTCTGGTTGCCATTCTGATCCGCGAAATGCGGATCGCCAAAGGCTTTTTTCATATTGTCTACTTTTTACCGACGGTAGTGCCCGTGTCGATCTCGGTGATTGTTTGGCGGTTTATTTACGATCCCGACGCCGGTTTTTTGAACGAATTATTAGGGTTATTTGGCCTTGAGGCGCAGCGCTGGCTGCGCGACCCGGACCTGGTCAAACCGGCGATTGTGCTGGTGATGACCTGGGGAGCCTTCGGCGCAACCACGCTGATCTATTTATCGAGCCTGCAAGAGATAGCAACGGAGCTGTACGAAGCCGCTGAACTGGATGGCGCATCGCCGCTCAGACGCATTCGCCATATCACGCTCCCGCATCTCGCGCCCACCATGTCACTCCTGTTTGTGCTCCAGGTATTGGCGGTCGTGCAGGTATTTACCGAGCCGTTCCTGCTGACCAAAGGTGGACCGGGCCGCGAAACCCTGACGCCGGTGCTGCACATCTATAACCGGGCCTTTCTGCGGATGGATATGGGATATGCATCGGCGTGGAGTGTGGCGCTGGTCTTGTTTTTGATGGTCTTTTCAGGGGTCTACCAGATCACCAACCACCATTTTAACCGCAATGACTAGCCGGAGAAGCCTGAGATGAATCGCGGACTGTTGTCGGATATTGAACTGCGCACGGCCAAGGGGCGAATCTATTACTACTCCGCTATGGCGATCCTGCTGATGCTGGCGCTGGTGGTGCTGTTCCCCTTTGTGTATTCGTTTACATCAGGACTCAAAAACAGCACGGAAATCTTTAAATCAGGCCTGAATATTTTCCCCAAAGACCCGCAGTGGGAAAACTATTCCAAAGCCTGGAAAAACTTTGAAATTCCGCATCTTTTTGTGAACTCCTTTAAAATTGTGGCGGTTGGGGTTCTGCTGCGGCTGCTGGTCTCCAGCCTGGCCGCTTATGCGCTGTCGCGCCTAAAACCGATTGGCATGCGGCTGATTATGATCGGCTTTTTCCTCACGCTGATGATTCCGGGGATCGCCTATCTGGTCCCCCTGTTTGTGACGCTGAAAGATGTCCCGATTTTGCATGTGAACCTGCTCACGCTGGGATCAAAGTGGGGCTATTGGGGGCTGTGGCTGCCGTATGCGACCAGCGCCTTTGCGATTTTTGTGCTCAAAAATTTCTTTGATCGTATCCCCACTGAAATTATCGACAGTGCGCGAATCGATGGCGCATCGCAGTTACAGGTGCTGCTCTATATTGTGCTTCCCCTGTCGCGCTCAATCCTGTTGATTCTGGGTATCCTCACGTTTATGGATTTATGGAAGGACTATCTCCTCCCACTGCTGGTTGTCACCGAGCCGCAGCGCCAACCGATTACCGTGCGGTTATACTATCTGGCGAACAACTATTATGGGGTTAACCTGCAAATGGCCGCCGCGTTCATCGCCCTGATGCCGCCGCTGGTGATTGCCATCTTCCTGCAACGCTATATGAAGGCGGGGTTGACTCTGGGCAGCGTCAAAGGATAAACCCTGCACGCAAGGCATTCATTTGTATATTTGCTGCTTACTCTTGGGGAGATTTCTCATGGCCGTTGTACGCGAGCGCGTTGTTATTCCTGAACATTTCAAACTGGCACTGAAGCCCATCGCCGCCCCTGGCGCAGTCGTTCAAAGCGGCAATGTACGGTTCACCATCCTGACCGAACGCTTGATCCGGCTGGAATACCATTCTGAAGGGCGGTTTGAAGACCGGGCAAGTCAGGCTTTCTGGTTCCGCGAACAACCTGTTCCTGACTATCATGTGCGCCAAACTGAACAGCAGATCATCATCGAAACGCGCTACCTCCAACTCCGTTACCAGACAAGGCAGACGGGATTCACGGCGGATAACCTGTCGATTACACAGAAGGAAAACGGCGTGGTGTGGTTTCCTGGCGCACCGGCAGATGATAATTTGCTGGGAACCACACGCACGCTCGATTTTATCAACGGCTATACGCCGCTGGGTTTGGGTTTCCTCTCGCGGGCGGGGTGGTCGGTGGTGGATGACTCGGTTTCGCTGGTTCTGAACCAGGACGGGTGGGTCGAGCCGCGCATTCCCGGCGGGACAGACCTGTATTTCCTGGGCTACGGGCACGACTACAAGGCGTGTCTGCGCGACTACTGCCAGATCAGCGGGGCCATGCCGATGATCCCCCGGTGGATTTTGGGCAACTGGTGGAGCCGCTACTGGGCCTATACACAACAAGAGTTCACCCAACTGATCAATGACTTCGAACGGTACGAACTCCCCTTTTCGGTGTGCATCATCGATATGGATTGGCATATCACCGCAACCGGCAACGACAGCACCGGTTGGACGGGGTATACCTGGAACCGCATACTGTTCCCCAAGCCCGAAGGATTTATCCAGTTTTTGCACGACAAAGGGCTAAAAACGGCGCTTAATCTTCACCCGGCAGAGGGCATTCACTGTCACGAAGATGCGTATCCCGAAATGGCGCAGCGCATGGGCATCGATCCGGCGAGCAAAGACCCGGTCCGCTTCAATATTGCGGACCCGGCATTCGCCAAAGCGTACTTTGAAGTGCTGCACCACCCTAACGAACAGATGGGCATTGATTTCTGGTGGCTGGATTGGCAGCAGGGGCAAAAATGCGCGATTCCGGGTCTTGATCCGCTGTGGCTGATCAACCATCTGCACTTTTACGATCTGGGGCGCGACGGGGCGCGGCGGCCTTTTATCTTTTCACGCTGGGGCAACGAAGGCCACCAACGTTATCCGATTGGTTTTTCCGGCGACAGCTACCGGACATGGGATACCCTCCAGTTCGAAGCATACATGACCGCGACGGCGTCCAACGTGGCATACGGCTGGTGGAGTCACGACATCGGCGGGCATACGAGCGGCACCGAAGACAGTGAACTTTTCACGCGCTGGGTACAGTTCGGCGTCTTCAGCCCGATTATGCGCATTCATGTCACTAAGGGCGACTTTTACGATGAACGACCCTGGATATTTGACGATGCAGAAGTGTTGAATGTGCTGCGCGACACGCTGCAACTGCGCCACGCGCTGATCCCGTATCTCTACACAGCAGCCCAGCAGGCCGCGCAGGACAGCCTGCCGCTGATCCGCCCGATGTATTACGAGTATCCCGAAAATGAGGAGGCCTATCACTGCCCGCACCAGTACCAGTTTGGCCCGGAACTGATCGCCGCCCCGTTTGTGACTCCAGCGGACCCCGATACCCAGCTCAGCCGCCAAGTGATCTGGCTGCCAGAGGGTGACTGGTATCACTTTTTTACCGGGGAACATTTCGCGGGCAAGGCGTGGTACCCGGTATACGGGCGGTTGCGCGATATTCCGGTTTTTGCCAAAGCGGGCGCGATTATCCCGATGGGGCCGAAAATCGGCTGGGGAGGCGTTGGGAATCCTGAAAATCTGCATCTGCACATTTTTGCGGGAGCAGATCACCGCTTTACGCTGTATGAGGACGACGGCGAAAGTAATTACTACCGCGACGGGCATTTCTGCCAGACGGTCATCACACAACAATGGTCTGAAGCACAACTGGAAGTCCGCATCGAAGCGGCCCAGGGCAATACCAGCCTGATCCCGGCCCGCCGCACTTTTGACCTGTATCTGCACGGCATCAGCGAAAACGCAGCCTTCACCGTCGAGATCGATGGGCGCGCCGGGCATGTCACGAGCCGTTATGATGCCGCCACCGAAACGCAGCATCTCAGCGGGATTCAGATGGGAACGGCTTCCACACTCCGCCTGATCGTTGAACAGCCCCGCCTGTCGCGGTGTAACCGTAAGCGCGAAACGTTGTTACATATGTTGCGCTTCTTCAAACTGCATGCCGGGGTCCGTAACATCCTGTCTAGTCAAATCGAAGCGATTTTGTCTGATCCCCAAACCCTTGCCCCCTACCTGATTTCGATGTCGCAGGCACAAAGCGGCGCGCTGTTCGAAATCCTCTGTGAGGCGGGACTGCACGTGATCAAGGATACCTACCGACCCACGCAGGTTATCCTGTGGAACAACCCCGCCAACGATCAGATCACCTATCGTTACGGTGATATTTACCTGTACTTTGGAGCGGTGCCAGCAGCCAATGCCGCGAACGGCAGCGTGCCGCGCTTTTTGGTTTTCACACCACCGGTGCAGTCCTGGGCGCACGGAGCATATGGTGAGCATGTCCACCCGACGCAGTGGGAAGCCCAGATCGATTACCTCAACTTGTTGACAGTTAAGGTCGGTGAACGGGAAAATACACCGTAATGATGTGTTTAGGGCGGGGCATCTAGTTCCGCCCGGAAATATAATTTTAGGAGTACTGGCGATGCGTTCTAAGCCGTTGTTTAGCCTCTTGATCGGACTGCTGCTCATCACCATGCTTGCCCCTTTACCTGCTCACACGGCCCACGCGGGCGGCATCTACCGCACAACTTTTAGTGCTGATGGTTACTATCTCACGGTGGAACTGCTGGATGATGATCTGGCCCATTTTGAATTAAGCCAGGAACAACCCGCTGACGAACCGATCTGGACATCACCGATGGTCCTGAAGACGGATTATCCCGGACCATCCGAGGTTCAGTTGCCCTCCGACCACGTGATCCAAACCCCCGGCATGCGGATCGAGGTTGATCCCGATACGCTGTGTGTCACCGTCATTGATCTCACCCAGGAAGTGCTGCTCACGACGCTGTGCCCGCTGACCACAGAAGCAGAACTCAAGGGCCTCGCCTTCACGCAGGAAGGCACCACCGATCTGTATGGTCTGGGGGAACAGTTCCAGCGGCGCGGTGGGGCGAATTTATTCGACCAAAACCGGTCCGTGCTGAATCTGTATGGCAATGAACTGGCGAGTTTCAACGGGGGCAACGTAGAGAATGCCCAATTCCCGATTCTCTATGCGCTGGGCGAAAACACAGATAGCTACGCGCTGTTTCTGGATTCCGTTTACCAGCAGTTTTGGAGCTTCAAAGACGATCTGTTCACGGTGAAAGTATCGCAGACTCCGCTGCACTGGTATCTGATGACCGGGCCGGACCTGCCCGATCTGCGCCATGATTATATGGAACTGACTGGCTTTCCTCCGGTCCCGCCCAAACAGATGTTTGGCCTGTGGGTATCGGAATACGGGTACGAAAGCTGGGATGAACTGGAAGCCGAACTCACCGCCCTGCGCGATGCGGATTTTCCGGTGGATGGGTTTGTGCTGGATTTGCTGTGGTTCGGGGGGATCAGTCCCAAGCTGAACAGCCAGATGGGATCGTTGGCCTGGGATGAGACCCATTTTCCCGATCCCCAGGCCACTATCGCCCAACTGCGCGCGCAATATGGCCTCGGCATCATGACGATTGAGGAACCGTTCGTCAGCGAAGGCGCGGCGGGATATGACGAGGCGGTGGCGGCAGGCGTCCTCGTGCGAAAGTGTGGCGACATCCACTGCGATCCGGTGAGCATGGATGAATGGTGGGGGCGCGGCGGCATGGTGGATTGGACGAATCCCGCTGCGGCGGCATGGTGGCACGACAACCGCCGCCAACACCTGATCACGAACGGCGTGATCGCGCACTGGACCGATCTGGGAGAACCGGAAGACTTCAATGAGGCAGCCTGGTACTATGGCTTTCCTGAGTTCAAACGGCACAGCCACGCCGATATTCACAACATCTATAACCTGCTGTGGTCCCAAAGCATCTGGGAAGGCTACCAGCGGAACGGAGTCGAACGACGCCCGTTTATCCTCTCTCGATCCGGCACATCCGGCAGCCAACGTTACGGCGTGGCGATGTGGTCAGGCGATATTGGATCGAATCTCGACAGCCTGACGACCCAAATGGATGTGCAAATGCAGATGTCGCTCAGTGGGATAGACTATTTTGGGGCGGATGTCGGCGGATTCTACCGGGATGCGGCACGAGCGGGTGCGACTCAGGACGAAGTGTATACGATCTGGCTGGCAAACGCGGCGCTGCTGGATGTGCCGCTGCGTCCCCATGCATTCAATGTGCAGAATCTCTACGAAACGTCGCCCGCGCTGACCGGAGATGTCCAGAGTAACCGGACGAATATCCGGCTGCGCTACGAACTCAGCCCCTACCTGTATACGCTGGCCCACCGCGCCTATCGAAATGGCGATCCCGTTTTTGCACCGCTGGTATATTACTACCAAACCGACCCCAATGTACGTTCGCTTGGCAGTCAGAAAATGATCGGGCCGGACCTGATGATGGCCGCCGTGACGAGCAATACCAGCGCTACTGTCCAGGTCTATCTGCCCGCCGGAGGATGGTACAACTACTACACCAACGACTATTTTGACAGCCGGGGGGAATGGTTCAAACTGCCCGTGACCGTCGATGGTGTGTTTCGCGTTCCACTGTTGGTACGTGCCGGGGCGGTGATCCCCGTAATGGACGTGGACGAGCAAACGCTCAACATGCTCGGCCAGCGGGCCGATGGCAGCACCGACAACCGGCTGATCCTCAAAGTCTACGGGACGCAGCAGGAGGATCGTTTGACGCTGGTTGAGGATGACGGGGAAACGATAGCATATCAATCCGGCGCGGTGCGCGAAACAACGATTACGCACAGCGGTGCGGTAGTCGAAATCGCGCCCGCCGTTGGCATGTATGCCAATGCCCCCCAGCAGCGCCCGGTTGAAATCCGGCTGATCGGCGGCGAGGGGACCATCACCGGCGTCACGCTCAACGGCGAGCAGGGCGAGATCGAAAACAAGGGAGGAATCATTTTCGTCAAAACGGGCGCGATGGATGTCAGCACGGTGCAACGCGTCGTGTTTACTTCAGCTACGGAGGAAAAATAACGATGCACAAGCAGTTAACCCGGCGCACCTTTCTGAAGGGCACAGGCGCATTTGCGGGGAGCGTCCTGGTCGGCGCGCCCACCGAAACAGCCCCGCGTACCCAGGCAAACAAACATACCGGCAAAAAATATCAGGTCGCGCTCGCCCAGGCCAACTCGTATGAGCGTGAGGTGGTGCGCGAGCGGGTGTTCACGCTGATCGAGCAACTGGGCGGGCTGGGCGATGTCGTCCAGCCCGGGAACCGGGTAGCGATCAAGATCAACCTGACCGGCGGCACATGGGTCGAGCAGCAGCTAGAACAACCCGCCGTCGAAACGATGGTCACCCATCCCGAAGTGACGCGTGCCCTGGTCGAAGCCGTGCTGGAAGCGGGAGCCGCCGAGGTTTATATTGTCGAAGCGATTGCCGACCAGAATTGCTGGACCCAGTGGGGAAGCGCGGAGATCGCTGAGGATTTTGAACAGGTCAAACTGATCGATCTGAATAATCCGCGCCTCAAGGAGCCATTTGTGGATGTGCCCGTTGGGGAAAACTGGCTGGTGTATGACCAGTTTAAGATGCACCCGATTCTAAAAGATGTGGATGTGTTCATGTCAGTTGCCAAGCTGAAATGCCATGCGACAGCGGGTGTAACCCTGTCTATGAAAAATCTGGTGGGCACACTCCCGGCCTCCCTGTACATGCTGACTCCGGCAGATAGCAACCGTTCGGCTTTACACGGCTACGGAAAACAGGCTCAGGTGCGCATTCCCAGCGTGATCATGGACCTCGTGCGCGCCCGCCCGATCCATTTTGCGCTGATCGACGGCATCAAAACGGCGGAAGGCAGCGAAGGCCCCTGGAACGGCGATTTCAACCAGAAAATCGCCAATACCCTCGTCGCGGGGAAAAACATGGTCGCCACCGATGCCGTCGCGGCAGCAGTCATGGGCTTTGATCCGATGGCGGCTTCTTTCTCGCAGACGCCGTTCCAGCACTGCCTGAATCATCTCCAACTGGCGGCGAAACTGGGGCTGGGATCGAACAACCTGGACGACATCGACATCATAGGGGCAGCGCTCGACGAGGTGCAAACAGCATTCCGCGCCTACGGAGGGTAGATCAATGTTCAAGCGGCTGTTCCTGCTCACGATCATAATCGGAGCATGTATTCTTTCGTCGATGGATGCTGCGAATGGACAGGATAACATGACCGAGCGCCCGCTGCTGCTGGCTCACTACATGCCCTGGTATCAAACACCCGATGTGAGCGGGTACTGGGGCTGGCACTGGACCATGAATCATTTTGATCCGGCTCAAAAGCAGATCGCTTCTCACTTCACGCCGCTGACCGGGCCATATGATTCCAGCGACGATGCCCTGCTCGAATACCAGGTGCTGCTGATGAAACTCAGCGGTATTGACGGCGTGATTGTCGATTGGTACGGCATGGACGATTTTCGCGATTATGCGGCGCTGAACAACAGCACCAACAAGCTCTTTGACTATATCAAAAAAGCGGGCTTAACCTTTGTAATTTGTTATGAAGATCAGTCGATCAAACATATGGTAGATGACGGGCTCCTGTCGGCGGATGACGCGCACTCACACGGGCAGAACGTCATGCGCTATATGCAGGAACGCTGGTTCAGTGATGAGGCTTATCTGAAAGTCGATGGGCAGCCCATTCTGTTCACCTTTGGACCGCAGTATTTCAAAAGTTCAACAGACTGGGAAACGCTGTTTTCGGTGGTGGAACCGTCGCCACTTTTGGTGACGCTCGACAAACATATGGTATCCGGACAGTTATCCAGCTACCCCTGGCCGCCCATGTATGGGATTGACATGAATCAGGCCGCGCTTGAGGCTTATCTGACCGACTTTTACCGCAAAGCCGGACGGTGGGATTACCAGGTGGGCGGCGCGTGGCCAGGCTTTTATGATATTTACGAGGAAGCCGGTGTGCGGGACAGTTATGGCTATCTGGATGCGCAGAATGGCGACACATTCCAGTTGACACTGCAAACGGCGCTCAACCAGCAGGTGGACGTAATCCAGTTAGTCACCTGGAATGACTACGGCGAAGGCACGATCATCGAACCGACTGAAGAATTCGGCTATCAATACCTGGAAATTCTTCAGGAAACCCGCCGCGCGCAGCTTGATGCTGAATTTGCGTTCACCGCCGCCGATTTACAGCTTCCATTGCAACTGTTTAAACTGCGAAAAGAACACAGTGGCAGTGTTGAAATCAACACCCAACTGGATGAAGTTTTTGCCGCAGTTCAACATGGTGATGTCGAAACCGCGCGCGCCCTTCTTGGCGCTATTGAATAATCCCGCAGGCGGTGATCGAGCAGTGTCTCACCGCCTGCCCACGAAAGCTTCTACAACATCTACAAGGCGCGGCGCGGCGTGACCATCCCATAACAAGGGAATAGCCCCAGTGGATTTCACCGGGTTTAAACACGCCGCGATGATCTCGTTTGTTTCCAGCCTCACCAGTCGATTGGTGCCTTGTGTGACCGTAACTGGGCGTTCCGTCGTCTGGCGCACCGTAACACACGGGATTCCAAGCACAGTTGTCTCTTCCTGAATGCCGCCGGAGTCGGTGATCACCACGTTCGCCTGAGCCACCAGCCCCAGAAAATCCCGATACCCTAATGGTTCGACTAACCGGACACCTGGGATAGCTTCCCACACGCCATTGGATTGAGCCTGGGTGCGGGGATGGATCGGGAAAATAAGCGGCAGGGTGGGCGCGATCTCACCTAACGCCGCCGCTAGCATGCGCACCACAGCGGGATCATCCACATTCGATGGACGGTGGAAAGTCACTACGCCATAGTGGTGTGGTTCACACCCAAACAAGCGCCAGGGTTGACGCTTAAGGGCCGCGTTGAGATGTGTCCGCAGCGAGTCGATCATCGTGTTTCCCACAAAGTGAACCCGCCGGGCATCTATCCCTTCGCGTTGAAGGTTTTCGTTAGCGCTGGGTTCGGTGGTAAAGAGTATTTCAGCCATGTGATCGGTCAGGATGCGGTTAATCTCTTCGGGCATGGACCGATCCCCGGACCGCAAACCCGCCTCAACATGCGCTACCGGAATATTCAGCTTGACCGCTGCCAGCGCACACGCCAGCGTTGAGTTCACATCTCCGGCAACAATAACCAACTGAGGTCGGTGCTTAAGGCAGACTGCTTCAAATTTAGCCAGGATGTGAGCCGTTTGTTGGGCATGCGATGTCGAACCGACTCCAAGTAACTCATCCGGGTTCGGCATCCCCAGCTCTTCAAAAAACACAGCCGACATTTTATCGTCGTAGTGCTGCCCGGTGTGAACCAGAATTTGCGGAAGTCCACGCCGCTTAAGCTCCAGGATGATAGGAGCCATTTTGACAAAATTGGGCCTTGCGCCCACAACCGTACAAAACATCATCAACCTGCCTGCAACAATATACCAGTAAGCTGAAAGAACTATCGCATCCTGATGCCGAAACAGCAATCTGGTATAATCCTGATCCATGTCTGCTGCTTATCATCATCCTGAACAGACGGACCGCACACCTCAAACTTATCGAGCAAGCGCCGTAACCCCCCCACCTTCAGGTGTGGGGATATAAGGCGTAGTTTCATTAGATAGATTCATGCGGTATCATCCAAGCAGTCCATTGAAAATCAGAGGATTGTCTGAATGCACCTCACCACCTTCCAGTACCGCTTGTACCCGAAACCGGCTCAGGCGCAGCGGATGTTTCAAGTCCTGAACGTCTGCCGCCACTGGTACAACATGTGTCTGTCCGAACGGAAGTGGAGCTACGAACTGGAAGGGCGCAGTGTCAGCAAGGACGACCAGATTAAACAAGCGCGGTTGTATCGTCAGACGTTTCCCCAGGCTCAAGCCGTCTTTTCCCAGACCTTGCAGTCGGTAGCGGCGGACCTGGGTAAGGCCTTTGACGCATTCTTTCGCCGGGTCAAGGCGGGTGAGAAACCCGGCTATCCACGGTTCAAGAGCCGTAATCGTTTCCACAGCTTCACTTTCCCGCAGTATGGGTTTGGCGTGAAAGTGGATGGGCGGCGGCTGCGGTTGTACGGCATTGGGCGGGTGGCAGTGCGCTGGCATCGACCCCTGGCAGGCACGATTAAAACGGTGCGGATCGTCCACCAAGCGGGACGGTGGCACGCCTGCTTTGCCTGTGAAGTGCCGGATGCCGCCTGCTTGCCCGCTACGGGGCAAGTGGTTGGAATTGATGTCGGTCTTTCGGCGCTGGCAACCTTGTCCAGCGGGGAAAAGATCGAAACCCCCCACTACTACCGGACAGGCCAGGCGAAACTGCGCATTTTGCAGCGGAAACTGGCCCGCGCCCAATATGGCAGCCAGAACCGTCGCAAGGCGCTGCGTGCCGTGCAGCGCCAGCATGAACACGTTGCCAACCAACGACAGGACTACCTGCACAAGTTGAGTACCTCCCTGGTACGGCAGTATGATGGGATCGCGCTGGAAGAGTTGCGCGTCACGAACATGGTTCGGAACAAACACCTGAGCAAGAGCATTCTGGACAGCGGGTGGTCGATGTTCCGGCAGTATCTCACGTACAAAGCTGCAAACGCTGGTCGTGAGATCGCCTTCGTCAACCCCGCCTATACGTCCCAATCGTGTTCGGCCTGTGGTGCGCTGTTTCAAAACTTCGACCTTTCAACTCGTTGGGTAGAATGCGTGTGTGGTCTGTCGCTTGACCGGGACCACAACGCCGCTTTGAACATTTTGAGTCGAGCCGGGTGGGACACACCCGTGCCGGATAACGTAGGGCGCAGTCAGGCCCAGGCGTCCGTCAGAAGCCCCCGCCTTTAGGCGTGGGGAGTGTCACCGGTTTTCAAAAGTCAAGGAACTCTGATATGGGAAAATCCAAAACAATTATTGGGAATGCTTTACCGAATATCCCCTGGGAGGATCGCCCGGCTGGATCGAACGCTGTGGTTTGGCGCTACAGCCAAAACCCGATCATCCCGCGTGATCTGCTCCCCCGCTCCAACAGCATCTTCAACAGCGCCGTTGTACCTTACCAGGGAGCCTATGCGGGCGTCTTCCGTGTAGATGATACCCAGCGCCACATGACAATTCACAGTGGCCGGAGCAAAGATGGTTATAAATGGGAGATCGACCCGGACCCCATCGAGTGGAAATTCAACGATCCCGAACTATCCGGATTTGTCCACCGCTACGATCCCCGCGTGTGCTGGTTGGAAGACCGCTACTATGTCACATGGTGCAATGGCTATCACGGGCCAACCATCGGCATTGGCTATACCTACGACTTCAAAGACTATACGTTTGTTGAAAATGCTTATCTGCCCTACAACCGAAACGGCGTTTTGTTCCCACGTAAGATCAACGGCAAGTATGCCATGCTCAGCCGTCCCAGCGACACAGGCCATACGCCGTTTGGAGATGTGTTCTACAGCGAAAGCCCGGATATGGTCCATTGGGGAAAACACCGTTTTGTGATGGCTCCCAAACCCTGGACCTGGCAGAGTACCAAAGTCGGCGCGGGACCCATTCCCATTGAAACAACAGAAGGCTGGCTGCTGTTCTATCACGGCGTCCTCACCTCATGCAATGGATTCGTGTACAGCATGGGTGTCGCGCTGTTGGACATCGACGAACCATGGAAACTGATCTATCGCAGCAAACCGTATCTGATGTCACCTCAGATGTTGTACGAGTGCGTTGGGGATGTACCGAATGTCACGTTCCCCTGTGCGGCGCTGGCCGATGCAGACACCGGACGGATTGCGCTCTACTATGGCGCAGCCGATACCGTGACCGGGCTGACGTTTACGTATGTAGATGAAGTGATCGACTTCCTGAAATCCAACTCCGAACTGTAAAACGCTGGGGGGAGACATATTCCCCCCAGCAATCCACATTACTTATTTGTCGCCAGAATGCGGACTCCATATGGTCCCAGTTTAAGGGAGGTATTGACAGAACTCCCCGCAACCAGATCAGTGTATGCCTGAGCACTGAGCTTGATTTCGACAGGTTGAGCCGAAAAATTCATCACAAAAACGAAGTTCCGTTCGCCATCCGTGCGCGTTTGTACGCTGACTCCCTGCGGCAGTTCTGTTTTCAGCGCGGGTTGAATCTTCAACTGCGCTTGCAGACGGTGATAAAAGTCGGCCATAAAGCGCGCTTCATTATGTGAAGCGATATAGTAAGCCTTGCCCTGCCCCACCTGATTCACGGTGAGCGCGGGACGCCCCGCATAAAAATCGGATTGGTAGGTCGCCAAAACCGCCGCGCCTTCGGCATGGATCAAATCGCACAAATCCCCCGCCGCATATTCACCCGACAAGCCCAGCGAGTTCTCTGGAACAAACACAACACCATTTTGATCGTCGGGCATCAATGCATCGATCTCTTCGGCCCAAACGCCTAACAGTTTTCGCAGCGGGCCAGGGAACCCACCCAGGAAACAAAGATCGTTCTCGTCCACAATCCCGGACCAATAGGTCACAACCAACGTGCCCCCCGCCTCAACAAAAGCACTAAGGCGTTCCGCGACACCCGGCCTGACCAGATAGAGCATCGGCGCAATTACCAGGGTGTAGGGGGTCAAATCCTGGTCCATATCGATCACATCAACCGGAATACCGCGCTGCCAGAAGGGGCGGTAATGTTCCAGGCAAACCGGCCAATAGCCCTTGTCTCCCCGTTTAGGTCCCATCGCCTCTTCTAAGGCCCAGCGGTTTTCCCAATCATAGATCAGGGCCACCTGAGCGGGCACCGTTGAACCAACAACCGCATCCAATTTTTCGAGTGTTTGCCCAACCTCGGTTACATCACCAAACACGCGCGTCTGCTCATGCCCCACATGATCCACGACAGCGCCATGAAATTTCTCATACCCGCCCCGGCTTTTACGCCACTGGAAATACTGAACGGTGTCCGCGCCATGTGCCACTGCTTGCAGCGATGACAGCAGGTGCATACCGGGGCGTTTGAGTTTGGCCTGGAAATGCCAGTTCGTGACGCTGGGGGTACTCTCCATCAGCATGAACGGCTTGCCCTGCTTCAGACTGCGCTTGATATCGTGCATAAAAGCCGTCACCATAGCGCATTCATCAACAGGCAGTTCCTGATGCCATGTGGGATAGCTGTCCCAGGATATGACATCCAAAGCCGGAGCCAGTTTCCAATAATTCAACCCCGGAAACGCGCCCATAAAGTTTGTCGTGACCGGAACCTGCGGGGTGATCGCGCGCAGCGGCGCGATCTCATTCTGCATAAAATCGAGCGTCTGATCGGTGACAAAGCGCTTCCAATCCAGGGTCAGCCCATGAATGCTGGTTTCCCCGATCTCAGTGGGCGGCTGAATCTGCGACCAGTCCGTATAGGTATGGCTCCAGAACGCGGTCCACCACGCCTGGTTCAGCGCCTCAAGCGTCCCATATTTGCGCTTGAGCCAATCACGAAAGGCGGCACAGCATAATTCACAAAAACATTCCCCGCTGTATTCATTCGAGATATGCCAGATCAAAAGCGCAGGATGATCCTTGTAACGTTCGGCCAGCTTTTCATTGATCAGGCGGGTTTTGGCCCGGTACACGGGGGAAGTCATGCAGTGATTATGTCTCCCCCCGTGCAGATTACGTCCTTGATCAGGCCTGACACGCAGCACTTCGGGATACTGCGCCGCAAGCCACGCCGGTTTAGCGCCGCTGGGAGTCGCCAGCACAGCATAAATTCCATTGTTCGCCAGCAGATCCATGATCTGATCCAGCCAGTCAAAGTTGAAACACCCCTCAGCCGGTTCCAGCGCCGTCCAGGAAAAGATGCCGACTGACGCGGTATTACAGTGCGCCAGTTTCATCAGGCGCATATCTTCCAGCCAGACATCCGGTGTCCACTGGTCGGGGTTGTAATCACTGCCATGCCAAAAATGAGGAAATTTCGGATTAATAGGCGGATATTTTATCATTACGCGCCATAACTCCTGGTCTAAGCTAAATTAATCTCGGCAGTCATATCACAAACTGGCCTGCCAAACCATCAGCGGCATTCGAAGCCACCCAAACCTGAAATTCCCCGGCCTCAAACGTCCAATCCCCATCCTGATTATAAAAACCAAGATCATCCTGACTGAGCTGGAACTGGACGGTTTGTGTTTCACCGGGCACAAGTGACAGGCGGCTAAATCCCTTCAGTTCTTTGACCGGGCGGCTGATACTGGCGGCCACATCGCGTATATAAAGCTGCACGATCTCGTCTCCGTTACGCGATCCGGTATTGGTAATATCCGCGCTGATCCGGACCAGTTCGGGTGACTCCATCGCGATTTGCAGATTTTTATATTCGAATTGAGTAAAGCTCAACCCATAACCGAAAGGATAGAGCGGGCTGTCCAATAAATCCTGATACCGCGAGTAATGGCGATCATTGGGAGGTAAAGGCCGCCCCGTAGCCCGGTGATTATAATGCAGCGGCACCTGCCCCACGTGACGCGGAAACGTCACCGGCAGCTTGCCGCTCGGATTCACATCCCCAAACAGGACATCGGCAATCGCATGCCCGCCCTCGGTACCGGGGTGCCACGCCATGACCACCGCCGCCGCATGCTGGTGCAGCCATTCTAATGCCAGGGGACGCCCCGCCAGAATCACCGCCACAAGCGGAACCTGAATAGCATGCAGCGCTTCTAAAAAGACCTGCTGTCCAGGCGGTAAATCCAACGTGGTCACGCAGTTATTTTCGCCCGAACGTGAAATACCTTCGCCCATAACGGCAATCACCACATCGCAGCGTGACGCAAACTTGAGCGCATCATCAACCAAATCAGCCCCTACAACTTCAACATCATCCATGACTTTGGCACAAATTGCATCGAACACCGGCACCACCGCCGTTTCGACACCATCCAGCGTCCAGGCCCCAAACAGGGTCTCCCGAACTTTGGCGAGAGGGCCAAACACACCAATGGTTATTTTCGATTTGGGTAGCGGCAAAACCCCGTCATTCTTCAACAGGACCATCGAATGCGCCGCCGCATCCCGCACCACCTGCACATGATCGGGATGCAGGTGAACAGATGGACGGTTCGTATCCGTATAAGGCTGCTCGAAAAGCGCCAGCCGGAACTTGGCTCGTAAAATACGCCGGACAGCCTCATCAACCACACGTTCCGGCAGGCTGCCATCTTGAATCAGAGCTTCCAGTTCTTCAAGATAAACCTCGGAGGCCATATCCATATCCATGCCGGCCAGCGCCGCGATCCGGGCGCAGGCGGTGCGGTCAGCGGCTGCGCCATGAAAACGCAGTTCATCAATCGCCGCCCAATCGCTGATCGTAAAACCGTCGAATCCCCACTCATTTTTGAGCACATCGGTGATCAGTTTGCGGTTAGCCGACATCGGAACGCCCCCAATATCAATAAAGGCGGGCATAATCGACCCTACACCAGCGCGCACCGCCGCCTGGAACGGCGGCAGATAAATGTTTCTCAGCGTAGTAAATGTAATTTCCGCGCTGTTATAATCGCGCCCACCCTCAGCGGCCCCATACCCAACATAATGTTTGGCACACGCTAGGGCTAAATTTTTCTCTTGAAAACCGGCCACACTTGCCTCGGCCAGCTTCGAGCAAAGATAAGGGTCTTCGCCAAATCCTTCCGCAATCCGCCCCCAGCGGGGATCGCGCGCAATATCCAGAACGGGCCCCAAAATCCAGCGAATACCATCCGCCGACGCTTCACGGGCCGCCATCTGTTCCACTGCGCGGATAACTTCAGGCGACCAACTCGCTGCCATTCCCAGCGGAATTGGCGCAATGGTCTTATAACCGTGAATGACATCCCGCCCAAACAGGATTGGAATGCCCAACCGGGACTCTTCGACAGCAATCTGCTGTAAATGATTCAGATGAGGGGCCAAAACGGGGTCTTGCGGCGTGTCGCCCGGTACCGGTGCGCCAGAGCAAATGATGGACCCGGCCTGCCCGCTTCGGATTCGTTCTTCCAGGTCAGGCAAAAAGATGGGCAGTTGGCACATCTGCCCGACCTTTTCGGCCAGGGTCATTTGCCCCAAAAGATTTTCGATCTGCGTTTCAAACGTCATCACGATATTCCTCTACTTTTCAGCAGCGACCATTTCTGCTACTGCCCCCTGTAAATGGAGTTCTTCGGCAAAATGACAGGCGGCAAAATGCGGCTGAGGGTTGTCACTTTCAATCAGGCGCAGGGCCGGTTCTTCGTGGGCGCACCGTTCTTGTGCATACCGGCAGCGCGGATGAAAGTAACATCCACTCGGCGGGTTGGCAGGATCGGCGACGTCCCCTTCCAACCGGATACGCTGTTTGCTGCCGCGCGAACGCGGATTATGAATCGGTACTG
Organism: uncultured Anaerolineaceae bacterium; assembly: GCA_964472565.1. Classification (GTDB taxonomy): domain Bacteria; phylum Chloroflexota; class Anaerolineae; order Aggregatilineales; family Aggregatilineaceae; genus DATAMF01. The sequence continues at coordinate 17,715 of CAYYNB010000004.1, read as the reverse complement.
CCGACATCAACGCCTCAGTGTAAGGGTGTTTAGGCTGTGTGTAAAGGGAAGTTGCTTCTGCCGATTCGACCAGTTTTCCTACATACATCACATTGACCCTATCGCAAATATGGCGGACAACGCTCAAATCATGCGCAATAAACAAATACGTCAGGCCCAGTTCCTCCTGAAGGTCTTCCAATAAATTCAAAATCTGGGCGCGAATAGACACATCCAGGGCCGAAATAGCTTCATCCGCCACAATCAAACGCGGATTCGTTGCCAGTGCGCGCGCAATGACAATCCGCTGCCGTTCGCCGCCGCTAAACGCATGCGGATAACGGCGCATGTACTCTGGCCGCAAACCGACCCGCTGAAGAAGTTGTGCAACCCGCTCTTCCAGGTCGTGCCCCGTAGCCAGTTGATTCACTTTTAACACTTCGGCCACAATCTCAAAAACCGTCATACGCGGGTTGAGCGATGAATAGGGGTCCTGAAAGATCATGCGGATTTCCTGCCGATAACGCCGCAGTTTTTTGTGTTCAAGCTGGGCCAGATCAACCGCGCCTTGGCTGGCCTCCCCATCCGCATAATAAAGAATTTCCCCGGCAGTCGGTTGGTAAGCGCGGACAATACAGCGCCCAATCGTCGTTTTACCGCAGCCGCTTTCCCCCACTAATCCCAGAGTCTCGCCGCGCTGAATGTAAAAGTTCACATCATCCACCGCTTTGACATAGCTGACATCCCGCCCCATGAATCCGCTCCGTTTGGCGAACCACATCTTCAGGTTACGCACTTCCAGCAGATTTTTTTCGCTCGCAGCCAAATTAGTCATGGTGCATCTCCTCCATCGATTGTTTTGCTAGATGAGCTTTATCGTAGAGCAGGCACCGTATCTCATGGTTTTCGCTCAAAGCAACGGTAGTTGGGACAACCTTATCACACAATCCCTTCACCATCTGGTCGCAGCGCGGATGGAATGGACAGCCATTTAGCGTCTCGAAGGGCGACGGCACCATCCCTCGAATCGGATCGAGTCGTTGGCGGGTGGGTCCAATCTTAGGAATCGACTTCAGCAGTGAAATCGTATAGGGGTGTTTGGGCGTGTTAAAAATCGTATCCGCATCCCCGCGTTCGACCACCATCCCCATATACATCACCGCCACATCATCGGCAATTTCCGCCACCACACCCAGGTCATGGGTGATGAATAAGATGGACATTCCAAATTCGTTCTGAAGTTGCAGCATCAAGTCCAGAATTTGAGCTTGTGTGGTGACATCCAGGGCAGTAGTCGGCTCATCCGCAATCAGCAGCTTAGGATTGCACGACAGTGCCATCGCAATCATGCATCGCTGCCGCATCCCGCCGCTCAGACGAAATGGATATTCGTCAATGCGTGCTTCCGGTTTGGGGATTCCGACTTTCGCCAGCATTTCAACTGCGCGCTCGTGGGCATCTTCTTTCGAAATCCGGTTGTGCAGCCGGATCGCTTCGATGATCTGGTTCCCCACCGTATACAGCGGGCTGAGCGAAGTCATCGGCTCCTGAAAGATCATAGCGATCTCGTTGCCGCGAAGCATCCGAATGGCCGCGCCGCGTGGGCGAAGCCGGGTAATGTCCACCGTTTCGGTTCTGCCACTCGCCAGAGGTCTGTGATAGAAAATTTTCCCGTCGATGATTTTGCCGGGTTGGTGAACGATTTGTAGGATAGCACGCGCCGCGACACTTTTACCGCAGCCGCTTTCTCCTACAATACAAAGCGTTTTGCCGCGCTGAACCGTATAGCTTGCGCCATTTACGGCCTTGACCACACCTTCATTGGTGAAAAAGTGCAGCTTCAAATCTTGCACTTCTAATAGTAACTGTTCAGTGTTCATATCTAAATCTCATCAATGATAGGGGTCAGCCGCATCGCGCAGGCCATCGCCCAGGAAATTAAATACCAGGACTGTAATCGACACCGCCGCGCCGGGCAGCAGCATCCAGGGCATATTCGAAATCACGCGGATACTCTGTGCATCCTTGAGCATCACACCCCAGCTCACCACCGGAGCTTGTAATCCCAGGCCGAGAAAACTTAATGCCGTTTCGCCCAGAATCATGCCGGGAATCGCCAGTGTCACCGAAGCAATGATATGGCTCAGGAAAGACGGGACCATATGTTTGATGATAATCCGGCGGCGCGGCACACCATCTAATTCGGCTGCCAAAATGAAGTCCTCTTCGCGCAGTGCCAGGAATCGCCCCCGCACAACGCGGGCCATCCCCGTCCACCCCAGAAACGAGAGGATCACGGTAATACCAAAATAAACCACAACCGGGTCCCAACGGGGCGGCACAGCCGTCGCCAGCGCCATCCACAACGGGATGTCTGGAATCGAGCGCAAAAGTTCGATCCAACGCTGGATCAGGTTATCAACCCAGCCCCCGATCAGACCAGAAAGCCCTCCCAGAATAATTCCCAGGCTCAGGCTCAGGAAAACACCAACTAATCCCACCGACAATGAGATTTGCGAGGCATAAATCATCCGGCTCCACACATCACGTCCCAGGTCATCTGCCCCCGCCAGATAAAACGGATCGCCGTGATTCTTTGCGCCGAAAAAGTGTATGCTGGCGTTAAAGTGCAGCTTATCAACCCACTCAATTGATGTTCCGCTGAGTCCAATCGAATAGTCGTCGCCTTTTACGAAAAATCCCAAAGGATATTTTTTACTTTTATCGACCACATAGGTGCGCTTCAGGGTGAGCGGATCGGTCTCTTGTTTGTACCCATACACGTAAGGGCCGAATTTCCCATCATCAAACCAGTGAATAGCCTGTGGCGGAGCCTGTGTATAGGATTTACTGTAGGTTGTTTTGGATTGTGGAGCGAAGAATCCGGCAAAGATCGCAATAGTGTACAGCATCAATACAATGATCAGGCTGACCATCGCTAAACGATGCTTGCGGAACTTCCACCACATCAGCCGCCATTGGGAAGCGACATCAACTTGAGGAATCTCCGTGCTCACAGCCTGAACGACATCCGGCTGTAAACCCGTTTGGGTAGTGGTGATATTAGCCATACCGATTTTGTCTCCACCTACTCATACCGGATGCGCGGATCAAGCCACGCCAGCAAAATATCCGACAATAGCGTTCCGGTCATCGTCAATAAACTCAACACCAACAGGAACCCGGCAGCGACATACATATCCTGCACTTTGAGCGCTTGCAGCAGCACAGGGCCAGTTGTCGGCAAGTTCAACACAATCGCCACGATGGCCTCACCGGCCACCAGCGCGGGCAGCGTCCAGCCAATCGTGCTCACAAAGGGATTCAGTGCATGGCGAACGGGATATTTCATCAGCAGCCGCCATTCCGGCAAACCTTTGGCGCGGGCCGTTTCCACATACGGTTTGTTGAGTTCATCCAGTAGGTTCGCGCGCATAATACGGATCAACCCGGCAGTTCCGGCAGTTCCCACAATAATCATCGGAATCCAGAGATGCTTGAGCAGGTCAATAAATTTGTTCAAACTCCAGGGAGCGTGTTCATATTCGACGGAAAACAAGCCGCTCAGACTATCGCCCCAATGGGTAAAAGCGAGATACATCGCAATCAGCGCGATCAAAAAGCCGGGGGTCGCCATACCGATGAATCCGATAAGGCTGAAAATATAATCGCCGATGCTGTATTGCTTCACCGCCGAATAGATTCCGATAGGCAGCGCCACCATCCAGCTAAAGATGAAACTGGAAAACGTGACCACCAAAGTCATCCCCAGCCGGTCCCACATGATCTGCTGCGAGGGGCCATTATTTTGGAAGGAATAGCCAAAATCGCCGTGGAGTACAATATTTTCAATCCACTTAAGGTACTGCGTCAGCACCGACTCGTTTAATCCATACCGTTCCCGCATGGCATCTTCAAACTGGGGGGACCAGTTGGTGCCCTGCTGGTTCCGCATTTGTTCAATCATTGCGGTTACATAGTCACCCTCTGGAAGTTGAATCGTGACAAAGACCAGCAGTGACACAACAAACAGCATCGGAATCATGTACAACAGTCGTTTGAGAATAAATTTAGTCATATCACCTCCTATTAATTTTTGGGGCGGATTTTCCCCGCCCCAAATTGTTCTAAATTCCCTTACCCGTCAAAACGCCGTGGCTTATTGCTTGAAATACCACTGCTCTGGGAAGGCAATCGACACACCACCAACGGGCCAACCATCCACCCAGCTTTCGGGCACATTGCCGATAGCCGCGTTTAACGGACGGTAGGTGGTCGGCGGGCTGGCAATACCCAGTACCCAGAACTCCTCCGCGCCCGCCTGAATAACCTGCCGCATCAAGTCCATACGCTCTTCATAGGTCGGAGCCTGGAGCACGGACTCCATCAGCGCCAGTTGATCCTTGATGTACTGCGGCGGTTCAATGCCAGCGGGATTGTCTTTTTCACGGTACCAGATCGCCCACGCGTTACCATAGATTTGCGAACGGCTACTCGGTACATAATAACGAGGATCAAGGATCGCTGACATACCCATGCCGCCTTCGCCCGTATACACGGTGGCTTCGATGGTATTGTCGGCTGAACGGTCGGTCCAAACCTGGTTGTCAACCACATCAACAATGATGTCCACGCCAACTTCTGCAAAGTAACCCTTGAGCAGTTCAGCCACATCGGTGAAACGCAGGCCGTAGTCGCCCGTCTGGATGGTAAAGACTATCGACAGTTTTTCGCCATCAGGTCCCAAACGCCAGCCGTCGCTGTCTTTGTCGGGCAGCACCTTATCCAGGTATTCATTCGCCACATCGACATTGTATTCCAGATACTGGGTGCTCATCTGCTCGTTGTAGAGCGGCGAGTCTGCATTGGGTGAAATCTGCCGCAGTGTGCCTTCTCCGAAGTACACAATATCGACAATTTCCTGGCGGTTAATGGCATGCGACATGCCAATCCGGAAATCTTTCTGGCTGAAAAGTTCGCCCATTTCGGGGTGCGTCATGTTGAACTGGATCGACACCACACCGCCGCCTTCACGTGGCAGAACGTAAACTTTCAAGCCTGACGTTTCTGGATCATCGAAAAACAGCGAACGGTTTTCGTTGGCCGGATTGGGCATAGTGTCGAACTTACCCGCCAGCACATCGAGCAGCAGGGTTTGTTCATCCTGATAAGCGGTTTCAACAATCCGGTCAATATAGGGGAGCTGGTTGCCAGCGCTGTCCACGCAGTAGAAATAGGGGTTGCGTTCCGCGATAAACTGTGTACCGCTGCCCAACGGTTGGGTGACAACCCAGGGGAACAACGTCGGATAGTTCACATCGCGCATGGCCACTGCTTGGTCCGCGCCGGGGCCAACCGCCGAATGCAACTGGAAGAGCGTAACCCAATCGCTCGCGCCTTCAGTTTCAGCAATCAGTGCATCGATACCATCAGGATTGTACTTGATATGGAACTGCTGGAGATAGTGCTTGGGGGCCGTCGTCATCTGCCAGCCATCCCAGCCCGCCATGTTGATCAGGAACATGCCGTAGGGCACGTCGAAGGTGATCGTAAAGGTATAATCGTCGATCTTCTCAATGGTTGGCGGCACATCACCGGGCAGCAGCCAGCCTTCGGGGAAATTACCGGCGTTGATTTCTTCGTTTTTCATGATGTCATCGATGTAAAATACAACATCATCCGCGGTGAACGGAACGCCGTCCGACCATTTGATACCCTTCCGCAGATGGAAAGTGTAGCTGGTCGCATCATCGCTCACGTCAACGCTTTCCGCCAGGTTGGGTTCCCAGTTCGAAAAGTCGGCATTCCAGTTTACGAGGCTGCCGCGCCACGCCGAATAGAACACCATCTGGCCGCCCCAGAATGGGCTGTCGCCCCCAAATGGGACGCGCAGTTCACCACCATAAGTTCCGGTTTCAGACCACGCAAGGGCCAGTTGGCGAGGATTTTCGGGCAGGCGTTCTTCAACGGGGGGCAGTTCACCCGCGGCGACACGTTCCGCCAACATCGGCGCTTCACCATATTTGGGAGCATCCTGAGCGGAAACAGACCCCAACGCTCCGAGAAGCATTGCAAAGAGTACAACCAAAAGCGTAATCCGGTATTTCATGTGTTGAGCCTCCTAACATCTATTTGTTTGCCAATCAAGCAGATAAGTGAGATGCTTTGCAGATGTGAATCCAGTAGACGAATCCTTTCTCTGAGACACGCGGAGAGTGGTTGATCGAATATGTTTTCTAGAATGTAGACTTGAATGTGACTGTTCACAATAGTTATATCACGGTTTAGAGTCAAAATTCAAGCATATTTCAAAAATTCGTTTAAATTGAATTCAACCTTAAATACCAATCAGGCGCTTGAACCTTTGTGACAAGTCACATATAATAAGTATGAACTCGCACAAATGATGCCTTTAGATGGGCAATTTCCTTATGAACTCTAAACCAAGAGCAACTTTACGTGATGTAGCTCGCGAGGCAGGGGTTTCTTACCAGACCGTTTCTCGTGTGATCAACGACAGCACCAGTGTTGCACCGGCCACACGTAATCGGGTCTTAAAAGCCATCAGCGCGTTGGATTATCACCCCAACCGCGCCGCGCAAATGCTGCAAACCAACCGTTCGCATACCATCGAAGTGGTTATGCCCTATTTCGGCTTCAACCGGGTTTTGTATGACATGGCGCGTTCTGCCCATCAATCCGGTTATCACTTCATCATTTCGGCCATCGATAACGACGAGTTCGCCCATACGCTGGAAAGTGCCTCATCCCGTTTTATCGATGGGCTGGTTCTCATCCCTCTGGTCCCGATTGTCGATGATTATGATGAACTGGTGGAACTGACACGCGGTATCCCCTTTGTACAAATCGGGGCGAAGTTGGGGGCTAACCTCCCCTCTGTGATCTACGATCAGGTTCAAGGGGCGCGGCTGGCAACCCAATATCTGATCGATCTGGGGCATCGCCAGATTGCCGAAATTACCGGCCCACTGCTGAACTATGATGCGGCGGATCGTCACGAGGGTTGGCAAATTACCCTGGCAAACAACGGTTTAGAGTCCAGTCTGAGCGTGGATGGAAACTTCACCATCGAAGGCGGCTATCAAGCGATGTGCCAGTTATTAGATCAGGGCGCACAGTTTACCGCCGTCTTCGCCGGAAATGACTCAATGGCGCTGGGTGCGCACACCGCGCTGCGCCAACATGGGTTGCTCGTCCCGGACGACGTCTCTATCGTCGGGTTTGACGACGTTCCCGAATCCGCTCATCTGGTTCCCGCGCTCACGACGATCCGGCAGGACTTCCAACTCATGGCGCAGCTTGCGGTCGAGTACATCATTTCGCTCATCGAAAATCCCACCACGCCAATTTATCAGCGAGTCCTGCCGCCCAAACTGATTATCCGTGAAAGCACACGCGCTATTTAAGGCCGATCCAAGAAAATAATTCCCCACATTCTGTGGGTTTGACTCCCCTTCCCTTCGGGAAGGGGCAAGGGGGGATGGGGTAAAGAAAATATTGGCGCAGCCTAAGTCAGAGAGGACAAAATGGCAAAACAAGTATCAGCCCAGGGCTTAGAACAGTTTCAGGATCGTCGTTTTGGCATGTTTATCCATTGGGGCCTGTATTCCATCCTGGGGCGCGGCGAATGGGTCATGCATATTGAGCACATTCCCCACGCCGACTATCGCCCGCTGGCCCAGCAGTTTAATCCAATCCGTTTCAACGCCGATCAATGGGTGAGCATCGCCGCCGATGCCGGGCAAAAATACATGGTGATCACCAGCCGCCACCACGACGGCTTCAGCATGTATAACACCGCCCTCAGCGACTACAAAGTGACCAATACACCCTTTGGTCGCGATCCGTTAGACGAACTGGCAAATGCCTGCGCGCGGCGCGGAGATGTCAAACTGGGATTTTATAGTTCGCTGCTCGACTGGCAGCACCCGGCCTACCGTTATCGTGCCGAAAGCGGCCTGGCCTGGTCCGACTACATCGACTTTCTGCATGGACAGGTCCGCGAACTGTGTACCAATTTCGGTGAGATCGCCTGTATGTGGTTCGATGGCGACTGGCCGGCCTTTCCCCTGGACGAAAACAGCGCATACTTCAAACCCGGCGGTTCCTTCGAATATGAGAAACTGTACGACATGATCCACACACTCCAACCCCATGCGGTTGTGCTCAATAACCGCCATACCGAGCCGCTGCCCGGCGAAGATATTCAGGGCTTTGAACAAGACCTTCCGGGGATGAATACCTCTGGATTTAATGTGGCTCAGATTTCTGACAAACCGCTCGAAGTCGGCATGACGATCAACAGCAGTTGGGGTTATCATCAAGCCGATCAAAATCATAAATCCGCGCGTCATCTGGTCCATTTGCTGGTCCGCAGTGCCAGCGCAGGGGCCAACCTGCTGCTGAACGTTGGCCCCACCGCCGAAGGTGAGATTTTCCCCATTCACGCGCAGCGCTTGCACGAAGTAGGCCGCTGGTTGCAGCAGTATGGGTCTTCAATTTACGGCACTCGCGCCGGGATCATTCCTCCCACACCGGAATCAGTCAGCACGACGGGGAACGAGGCCCACTATATCCACGTCCTCCATTACCTGAGCGACAGTGTGCCCCTGGAACACGTGCCCGATCACATCCAATCGGCGCATCTGCTCGATGGCACACCCTTATCGCTGGAGCGGCGCGGCACATCAACGCTCATCACCATCCCGGAAGACAAGCGCAATCCGTTCGATACGGTGATCGAATTACATTAATTTTCCTGATGGCATAGATTGGCTGATACAGTTCTTGACAAAATCGAGCAATCTATGCCAAGATGTGATTGAAACGTTTCGACTATGCGTTTCGATAAAATTTTCCGGATTAATTTATTGAGCCAGTTATGCCTACCATTATTGATGTTGCCAAACGCGCGGGTGTGGCCGCCAGCACCGTTTCCTATGCTATCAACGGCACCCGCCCGATCTCCGAAGAAACCCGCGCGCGCATCTTCGCCGCGATGGATGAACTCGGCTACCAGCCCAACGCCCTGGCGCGTGGGCTTGCCAGCAAACGTAGCCGGATTATTGCCTTTCACTTTCCGGTTCCCGAACGAGGTGTCGGGCTGACAGAAATTGAATTCATTACCAGCGCGGCGAATACCGCGCGGGAATATGGTTATCAAATGGTGTTGTGGACTTCGGAACTACACAACATCGAAGAACTGCGGCAGTCCACCCAGCAGGGGCTGGTGGATGGTGTGGTAGCAATGGAAGTTTATCTTCACGACGAGCGGATCCAGCTTTGGCGCGAAATGGGGCTTCCTTTCAGCCTCATTGGGCGTAATGACGACACCACCGGAATCTCCTATGTTGATTCCAACTTTGAGCAGGCCGCAGCCGAAACGGTTAATTACCTCACCGAACTTCAGCACACCCATATCGCCTTTTTGAACCAGTCTCAATCGGTCTTTGAGTCAGGTTATGGCCCGGTGGTTCGTACCCAGCAAAGTTATGAGCAGGCCATTCAAGCCGCCGGGCTGCATCCTGTAACCCAGTGCTGTCATGCCTCTGCTTCGGCTGGCTACGAAATTTTTGAAAGTCTCTTGGCCGCCGATCCCAATCTCACCGCCATGGTGACAATCAATGACCGTGCGGTTCCCGGTGTCATGCAAGCGATTACTGACCGGGGATGGCGCATTCCCGACCAGTTTTCGCTGGTTGTCATTGGTTCGTCCGCTGGCGTAGCCGAGTTGATGTCTCCCCCAGTCACTACCGTCGAGCCGCCCAATGCTCAAATGGGTCGTCTGGGAGTCGAGTTACTCATTCAGCAGTTAGAAGGACAGGTTCGGGCCAATTCTCAAGTGCTGCTGCCCTGTCCATTGGTCATACGCGCCAGTTCTGGTCCTTGTCGTCTCTAAAAAGTGCGCGCGGGAGCCGCCAAATAGGGACGCCCTATTAAGTTTGAGGTCGGTTTTGTCTACACAGAGGTTAGCGCTATGAAATTTAACCGAGGTCACTGGGAATTATTGCCCGGTACAGAAGCTATCTATCCAGCAACGATAGTCGATACGGTGGTCGAGCCGGACTCGATCACGATCACGGGCTACGACCACACGATTCAGGCCCGCTGGAATTATCTGCATGGAACCAGCATCACCGCTCGTTTTTCGTCTCCCATGCCCAATGTCATCCGCGTTCAACTGACACACTTCAAAGGTCTGCGCGAACGCCTCCCCGCCTTCGATCTGCAAGATGCGCACCCCACCGTATCCACCGGACGCGACGAGAGCCATATCTGGCTGAAGAGTGGCAATCTGTCAGTGGTCGCGGCTGTGGATGGCGAATGGCAGTTTGCTTTCGAGCGCGATGGCAAGCCTTTAACGGCCAGCGAACCCCATGCCGTCGGGCTGTTTACCCAACAAGGCACAACCTATCTGCGCGATCAGTTATCTCTCCAGGTGGGTGAAACCGTCTACGGGTTGGGTGAGCACTTTGGCCCATTAGTCAAAAATGGGCAGTCGCTCGACATCTGGAACGATGACGGCGGCACCGACTCCGAACTGGCTTATAAAAATGTGCCGTTCTACATAACCAGCCAGGGTTATGGCGTGCTGGTCAACCATCCAGGGCGCGTCTCGTATGAAATCGCCTCCCACAACACCCAACGGACGCAGTTCAGTGTCGAAGGTCACAGCCTGGATTATTACATCTTCGGCGGCCCCACCATGAAGGACGCGCTGGATCAATACACCGCTCTGAGTGGCCGCCCTGCGCAGCTTCCCGAATGGTCTTTCGGTCTGTGGCTTTCCACCTCGTTTACCACCAACTACAACGAGCAGGATATTCTTGCCAATATCGAACGTATGGAACAGCTCGGCATCCCAATCAGTGTTTTCCATTTCGACTGTTTCTGGATGAAAGAACTCACCTGGTGCAGTTTCCTGTGGGATCAGCGCTATTTCCCCGATCCCGCTGGGATGCTGCGCCGCATCAAAGAGCGTGGCATCAAAATTTGCGTCTGGATCAACCCCTACATCGCCGAAGCATCCCCGCTGTTTGCCGAAGGTGCAGCGTTGGGCTATTTGCTGCATACTCCTGAAGGGGATGTTTACCAGATCGATCACTGGCAGCCCGGGCTGGCGTTTGTAGACTTCACCAACCCTGATGCGCGGGCGTGGTTTGCAGGCAAGCTAAAAGCCCTGATCGATATGGGCGTTGATGCGTTCAAAACCGACTTTGGCGAGCGCATTCCCACCGAGGTCAAATACTTCGACGGTTCCGATCCCGAACGGATGCACAACTACTACACCTATCTGTATAACCAGACCGTGTTTGATCTGCTGCGCCAGGAAAAAGGGGAAGGCGAAGCGGTGCTGTTCGCTCGTTCCGCCACGACAGGCAACCAGAAATACCCCGTACATTGGGGCGGTGACAACTGCTCGACTTATCCCTCGATGGCCGAAACGCTGCGCGGGGGGTTGTCTCTCTGCTTGAGCGGCTTCGGCTATTGGAGCCACGACATCAGCGGCTTTATCGGCACCGCCACGCCCGATCTGTACAAGCGCTGGGTCGCTTTTGGCCTGCTGTCATCCCACAGCCGTCTGCATGGCAACGACAGCGTGCGCATGCCCTGGCTCTTTGGCGACGAAGCGATAGACGTACTGCGCTTCTTCAACCGCCTGAAAACCCACATCATGCCCTACCTCATGGATGCGGCTTCCGAAGCACACAATCACGGGTGGCCCATGCTGCGGGCAATGATTCTGGAATTCCCCGACGATCCGACCTGCCGTTACCTCGATACCCAGTATATGCTCGGCTCAGCCCTGCTGGTTGCGCCCGTATTCAGCCCAGCTAGCGACGTATCCTACTATTTGCCAGCGGGCGAATGGCGTAATCTGCTGACCGGAGAAGTGGCGCAAGGCCCAGGTTGGCGTCACGAAAAGCATAACTATTTCAGTCTGCCCTTATGGGTCAACGTATCACGCAGCTCCCAATGGGAATGCCTGAAAGGTATTCCGCAGGCATAAGGGTGCATTCAAAACGCGCGCAGCACAGAAAACTGCGCGCGTTTCCCATAATTTCATGGGCAGTTCAATAACCCGGACCACAGCCATCCATTGCCCCCCTCGAACAGCACATGATACCAGTCGCCGAGCGCTTCACCGCTGTCCACATAGGTGATTTTCACGACAGAATAAGTGCTATCCTCTACCGTTTTCCCCACAACCCCATACGTGGTTCCAGGCCCGCTGCGAATGTTATTCCCAGCAAAACTGGTGCATACCGCCAACACATCAGGCATCAGCTCGTCGGTATCAAGGCCCACCGTTGCTTCAGGATGAATGTTACTGCCCAACCAAAGACTGTGCCCGGCCTGGTTATCCCACGGATTAACCCAATCATCAGAATTTCGTACTTCAAAATGAAGATGCGCGCCGCCATCTCCCGTAGCCCCGGAAAGTGCCAGTGCTTCGGTTACATCATCCAGATAAGCGAAATCTGCTACCAACACCGTTTGTAAATGCCCATACCCGGTATACCACACTTGTGTTTGGCCGTTGACAATCAGAATGTGTTCCAGAGTCACCGTGTTACCATAGGCATAATTGCATGAAGGATTATCGTTTAAACATTCCCGGTAGGTAGCCATCACCACACCCGGCGCGCTCGGATATACAGCGGTTCCGAGTGGGAGTCCATCCGGTTTACCGCCGATGTCGGTCCCTTCGTGCCCCACATAGTTACGGGGTGACGACAATCCCGGACATGTGACCTCGAAGTTGGCCGTCGTCCATGTAGAATCCGGGTAGCAGGTGACACTGCGGGCTTCATCCGGCAGCGGCCAGTGCAAAAAGGGCAGCGGTTGAATCGCAGGTATCGTTTGTAACTGGCTTGGCAGCCCATCCGCTTGAACCGCGCCTAACACCTGTAATGGATGGTACTCAAATCCGTGTCCTTCCGGCAGCCCCAGTTGAACCGGAAACAGCCGCGCCTGTCCGCTGGTAATGTCAAATAAATAACCAACCTGCTGCGCCATCTGGTAGCCTAGAAAAACCGTGACACCATCGGGTAATAACGCGCTGCGCCCGCTGAGGCGATCCAATGACACCAATGCATCGTAGTTTAAGGTGAGTGTTACAGGGTCAATCCGCCAGACATTAGCCGTTTGGAGATGGTTCAGCAGCCGCCGCTCCACCAACACCAGTTCACCTTCCCGTGTCCAGGCTGCCGGATCCAGATACCCCCGTGCGGCGCTGAGTTGATCTTCCAGCAGCAGTTGGGTATCGCCTGCTGTCGTTTGCATTCGCACGCGGTAATGCGGTGGCGCAATTTCCAGGTACGCAAACCGGGTGCGATCCGTTGACCACACCCCATGATGAAATCCGTAGCCATCGAATGCCGGTTCAATGGGAGCCGCTTCTACTGAATAAACATCATACCCGACCTCTTCTACCCCTCCTGCCCCGAGCGAAGTAACCGCGCCAGTCTGGACAGAATTTGCATAGAGTGTCCCGTTCCAGGTGAAAATAATAAACTCATCAGGATCAGAAATCGTAGGGGTAAGGGACAAATGAGCTGTGATAAGAACTAAACAAAGGAGCAGTTGGGACATAAACACCTCGGTATTTTTGAGGGTTTATGCCCCTCAGTTTATACACTTATTGCGCGAATATACCGCTCAGCGGAACGTCTGACCACGTTTTTCGCCTCCGTTTGCACCACTTTCTCCCACCACGCGCTGTATAGACGATCATAGGCATACGGTTCTACCGCGTTGACAATCCGCTCGACAGCCGCCCGATTAAGCGGGATACTGTTCGGATAGCTGTACATAAATGTAACCCAGCGGGTATCCGCCACCACCATAATCGTATCCCCGGTCATCAACACACCCTTCCCCTCGGCCCCCGACCCCCAATGCAAAACGCTCGATCCGGGGAAATGCCCGCCGCACCGAATCAAGGTGACGTCGGGCAGCAGCGGATAGGTTTCTGTCTCCCAATAGACAATCCGTTTATCAGGCCGCATCACCCAGGGTTCATTATCGCGGTGCAAATAAATCGGTGCATCCTGAAACGCCTTGCTCCACTCCACCATCGAGTCATAAAAGTGTGGGTGCGAAATAGCAATCGCCTGCACCCCACCCTTTGCATTCAAGGCCGCTATCGTAACCTCATCAATCAGGCTGTTGCAATCCCATAGCACATTCCCTTGAGGCGTTTGGACAAACAGCGGACGCTGCCCTATCGTAAAACTGGGAACCGTAGCAATTCCTGTCAGCCCCGGTTCAATCGTGCGTATCTCATTATGATGGTGCTTCCTCAAGTCATCGAGTGTCGTCCACTGCTGTCCGGACAATTTCACATACTGGCGTTCGTCTTCACAAATAAGACAATGCGCCGGGGGATTTGCGCTTTCCGCATACTGCACACCACACGTCATACAGATGAAATTCGGCATAGGTTTTCCCTTGTTATGCTGGTATGCTAAGATGATAATTATGATCCAGGCGACACAGCAACCCACAGCAGGTATATGATGCTTGATGGTTTTGTATTTGATCTCGATGGGACAGTTTATTTAGGTGAATCCGCGCTTCCCGGTGCGGTCCAGACCATTGCTCACCTTCGCCAGCTCGGCAAAAAAGTGTTGTTTGTGAGCAATAAGCCCTTACAGCCGCGCACCGTTTACGCCGAAAAACTAACGTATTTAGGCATTCCGGCTTCCCCCGATGATGTCATCACATCCGGCTATGTCTTGGGTTATCATCTCGCCCATCATTTCCCCGATCTAGCCCTGTACGTCATCGGCGAACAGGCCTTGCGGGACGAACTTCAAAGTCATGGGTTAAAAATTTTACCTGAATTTCTGGACCAGGACTCCAAAGAAGTGATCCACCCCTCCGGCGTTGATGCGGTGGTGGTCGCCTTTGACCGCACCATCGACTACCGGAAGATCAATACCGCTTATCAAGCGCTCATGAATGGCGCGCGTTTTTTCGCCACCAACGCCGACAAAACCTGTCCCATGCCCGGTGGCGGCATTCCCGACGCGGGCGCGACCATTGCCGCCCTGGAGCATATCAGCGGGCGCAAGCTGGAATTACTCGCGGGCAAACCATCCAACCTGATTATGCAGGTTGCCCTCAGCCGCCTGGGTTGTCCGGCTGAATCCTGTCTGATGGTCGGTGATCGGTTGGAAACTGATATGCTGATGGGCCAACAAGCGGGGATGCTCACAGCGGTGGTGCTCACTGGCGCATCCACCCGCGAAGATGTCGCCCGCATGATCCAACCGCCGGATTTTGTCCTTGAAAATATTGGGGCTATCCCGCAAGTTTTACACCATCTCCTATAAAGGATGACAAGTTATGGCTGTTCATATTGAAGTAGATCAGCATGCCGTTGCGCACCTGACCGAATATGCTAAATCGTTTGCCGATCACCACTTCACCCTCATCTCAGACACCAACACCCGCGCCGCGTTAGGTGAGCAAATCGAACGGGCTTTTCAAGCGGCGGGCCTTCCTTTCACCAGCATCGTACTCGCAGGTGAGGAAATCATCGCCGATGAAAAATATCTGTTGCAGGCCTTGATCCAATCGCCTCCCGGTGATCAGATTTTTGTCGCCATCGGCAGCGGCACGATCACCGACATCACACGTTATATTTCTTTCCGCACCCGCAACCCCTTTATCTCGACTCCGACGGCGGCTTCCGTCGATGGTTTTCTTTCCACCGTCGCGCCGCTCGTGATCAAAGGCGTCAAAGATACCTATATCGCGCAAGGCCCGCTGGCAATTTTTGCCGATCTCCCAACGATGGCCGCCGCGCCGGGCAAGCTCTCAGCGGCAGGTTTTGGCGATGTCTTGGGCAAAACTACCGCCCTCGCCGATTGGCAGCTAGGAAAATTACTGTGGAATGAACCCTATAATGCCGCCATTGAGCAGCGGGTCCGCCACGCGATGGTGACGTGTTTCGAGGCAGCGGATGAAATCGCCCGCCGCTCCGAGCAGGGGATTCATTATCTGATGGATGCCTTGCTGGAAACCGGCCTGTGCATGTCCGACATGGGCGATTCGCGTCCCGCGTCAGGAGCCGAGCACCATTGTTCCCACTACTGGGAAATGCAGCTTCTCAAGGAAAACAAGCCCGCCATTTTGCATGGTTCCAAAGTCGGTTATGCCACCTCTCTCATCGCCAAACTGTATGATCAGGTGCGCAGCCTGACACAGGCCGATGTCCGCCGCCTCATCCAGAATACACCGTATCCAGGTTATGAGCGCGAAGTGGAACAGATTAGGCTGGCGTATGGCCCCGGTGCCGACCAGATCATCAAGGTCCAGCGTCCATTTTTGAACCTGACCGAAACGGAATATCGACAGTTACAGCAGCGCATCGTGGACAACTGGCCGGAGATTCAAGCCATCGCGCAAACTGTACTGCCCTCCGAAACCATTATCGAATTGCTGGAACAGGTGGGCGCGCCTACCGATTGGCGTTCGTTGGGCTTAGAGGAGCATATGGTTCAACCGGCGCTGTTGTACGGTCATTATCTCCGCAACCGGTTTACGGTGGTGAAACTCTGCCAATTTTTGGGTGTGGATGTGCGATGATCTGGTCCTGCCAGATCACCGCTTCCCCAACTAAGGCTATCCCATTTATCCCATTTGGCTCCCCTTCCCTCAGGGAAGGGGTAAAGAAAATAGTGGCGCAGCCTAAGTCACAAAGCTGCGATTTTGGGTGTGTTTTTCCCAACTCCCATCCGCCAAAATCTCCGCGATGGTTTTCATTACGAGTCGCACCTCGTCATCCGTGTTGTAGAAGTGCGGCGCAACACGGATTCCGGCCCCCTCGCGATAATCAATCACCAAGTTCCGTGCCAGGAGTTCTCTGGACACCTCATAGGCGTGTTCTGGGCGAACTGTGATCGTGCCCGCCCGTGTAGACGGATCGCGCGGCGAATTCACTTCATAACCCCCTTGATCAGCCAGATCGATCACCAGCGCCGTTTGTTTCAGCGAATTTTCGCGGATACGTTCGACCCCAACCTGGGCAATGATCTCTACGCCGGGCTGAATCGCATACAGCGACGCAATGCCGGGTGTGCCGTTCGCCAGCCGGTAGACATCTTCACGTAGCACAAAGTGTTCAAGATCAAACCCAAACGGCTGTTGGTGTGCAAACCATCCGGTAATTTTGGGATGCAGCGTTGTGAGCAGATCAGGCCGCACATACATAAACACCCCGCCGGGGCCGCCACACATCCATTTGAGCGTGCCGCCGATATAAAAATCAACATTCATCGCCATGACATCCAGCGGAATAATGCCCACACTGTGATAACCGTTGAGCAGCACTTGCGCGCCCACCTGATGCGCCTTCTGGACAATAGCATCAGCCGGCATAATATACGCGCTTCGGAACAATACATGGCTCACCGACACCAGCCGTGTCCGTTCATCGATAGCATCAAGTAGTTCATCGGTATCGATGCTGATACCATCGTGACTGTGTATAATTTGGATTTCCATATGCGGCGGCAGCATAGCCCGCAGGGTGTAAACATCCGAAGGAAAGTCCTGATCGGAGATCACAACCTTATTCCGGCGCGTATCAGAAAAATCGAGTGCGCTGTACAGAATGCTGCTGGCGATGCTGGAATTTTCGTGAACCAGCACACTCCCCGCCGGAGCACCCATCAGTGGCGCAATTTTATCGCCCACCCCGCG